>NZ_JACAPY010000027.1:410456-772618 GCF_013385455.1 Pseudomonas sp. G1002 | reverse complement strand
ACCGAGAAGATCGAAACGTTAACAAGGCCAAACAACACTGCCTTACTAACTCCTTCTGGGCTTCGATGATCTGAAGCAGCTCGCTGTCGAAACCTACATAACTCTTTGTTTGCCAAGGAGTTTTCCGTTTCGACTGCGCCGGAAGTGGGGCGAATTATAGACTTCCAGAATCTGCCGTCAACCCTTAATTCAGCTTTTCTATCAAATAGGCATTTCTGGCTAAAAACCGACCAACTTCCCTCCATATAGAGAGCCTCAACAACCCTCTATATAGAAGAGAAGCTTCAGATGACCCCGGCCTCCCTCAAAGCCGACACATTCGCTGGCGTCAAACCCAGCACTTGCTGCAGCACCTGATGGGTATGCTCACCCAACAGCGGAGGTGCGCTGCGGTATTCAACAGGCGTCTTGGATAGGCGCATAGGACTTGCCACCTGGGGCACAGTACCAGCCAACGCATGAGGCAACTGCATCGCCAACCCGCGCGCTTTCACCTGAGGATCGGCAAACACCTGCGCCAGGTCATTGATCGGGCCGCAAGGCACACCTACTCGCTCCAGCTGAGCCACCCATTCAGCCGTGCTCTTGAACACGGTAGCCTGACGGATCAACGGAATCAGCACCGCCCTGTTAGCCACTCGCAGCTTATTAGTAGCAAACCTAGGATCATCCGCCCACTGGGGCTGCCCAGCCACTTCGGCAAATTTGCGGAACTGCCCATCATTACCCACAGTAAGAATGAAGTCGCCATCCGCCGTAGGAAAATCCTGATAGGGAACGATATTCGGATGAGCGTTACCCAGGCGCTTTGGAGAGACGCCCGTCGTCAGGTAGTTCATCGCCTGATTAGCCAGACAAGCCACCTGCACATCCAGCAACGCCATATCGATATGCTGGCCGCCACCATCATGATCCCGGTGAGCCATGGCCGCCAGGATCGCAACTGTCGAGTAAAGCCCCGTAAGAATATCCGTCAGCGCCACGCCAACCTTAACCGGTCCGGCGCCGTCTTCACCCTCCGGGCGGCCAGTCAGGCTCATCAGCCCGCCAAGCCCCTGGATCATGAAGTCGTAGCCCGCCCGCGTCGCATAGGGCCCGGTTTGACCAAACCCGGTAATCGAGCAGTAGATCAACTCCGGATTGAGCTCCTTGAGCGACTCATAGTCCAACCCATAGGCCGCCAAGCCGCCTACCTTGAAGTTCTCGATCAGAATGTCGGACTTCGCCGCCAGGTCACGCACCAGCTTCTGGCCCTCCGGCCGCGTGAAGTCGATCGTCACCGATTCCTTGTTGCGATTGGCAGACAGGTAATACGCCGCCTCAGTGGTGTTTTCCCCATACGCATCCTTGAGGAAGGGTGGCCCCCAGGCACGAGTGTCGTCGCCATTCCCGGGCCGCTCGACCTTGATCACTTCAGCGCCAAGGTCTGCAAGTATCTGCCCGGCCCAAGGGCCCGCCAGCACTCGCGACAAATCCAGTACCCGCAGGTGCGAAAGCGCGCCCATGGTCGTTCTCCTATTAATAGAACGCCTGAATACCGGTTTGCGCTCGCCCCAGGATCAATGCATGCACGTCGTGAGTACCCTCATACGTATTCACCACTTCAAGGTTGACCAGGTGGCGGGCAATGCCGAACTCATCCGAGATGCCGTTACCACCGAGCATGTCACGCGCCATCCGGGCAATGTCGAGCGACTTGCCACACGAGTTACGCTTCATGATCGAGGTGATTTCCACAGCCGCAGTGCCCTCATCCTTCATACGACCCAACCGCAGGCATCCTTGCAGCGCCAGGGTGATTTCAGTCTGCATGTCTGCGAGCTTCTTCTGGATCAGTTGAGTAGCCGCCAAAGGCCGCCCGAACTGCTGGCGATCAAGGGTGTACTGACGCGCGGTATGCCAGCAGAACTCCGCGGCCCCCAAGGCACCCCACGAGATCCCGTAGCGTGCCGAGTTAAGGCAAGTGAACGGTCCTTTCAGGCCACGCACATCCGGGAAGATGTTCTCTTCAGGAACAAACACGTTATCCATGACGATTTCACCGGTGATCGAGGCGCGCAATCCGACCTTGCCGTGGATCGCCGGAGCACTCAGGCCTTTCCAACCCTTTTCCAGCACGAAGCCGCGAATGTCGCCCGCATCGTCCTTGCCCCACACCACGAACACATCCGCAATCGGGCTGTTGGTAATCCACATCTTGCTGCCAGTGAGGCTGTAGCCGCCATCCACTTTGCGCGCGCGGGTAATCATCGCGCCCGGGTCGGAACCATGGTTAGGCTCGGTCAGGCCAAAGCAGCCAATCCATTCACCAGAGGCCAGCTTCGGCAGGTATTTCTGCTTTTGCGCTTCGGTACCGAATTCATTGATAGGCACCATCACCAGTGAGGACTGCACACTCATCATCGAACGGTAGCCAGAGTCCACACGCTCTACTTCACGAGCGATCAGGCCATAGCTGACGTAGTTCAATCCACTGCCACCGTACTGCTCTGGAATCATCGCCCCCAGCAGGCCGGTCTCACCCATTTCGCGAAAGATCGCAGGGTCAGTCTTTTCATGGCGGAAGGCTTCGAGAACACGGGGCGCCAGCTTGTCCTGGGCGAACTGTTCGGCACTGTCGCGCACCATGCGTTCTTCTTCGGTGAGCTGTGAATCCAGCAGCAGTGGATCGATCCAGTTGAAGCTTGCCTTACCGCCCATGAGTGAGTCCTCGCGAAGTAAATCAAAAGTCGTGCATGGAGCCTAGGCCGGGCAGGCGAGGAGGGCAAACGAGGATTTTGCATAGCCTTGTGCTAATTTCTCACTCCGTAACATTCAAAAGCGGCATAGATGCTCTTTACTTGTGAGGTCACGGTACATGCGCAGAAAAATTCCCAGCACCACGGCGCTGGTCAGTTTCGAGGCTGCAGCCCGCCACGAGAGCTTTACCAAGGCGGCACAGGAGCTTTCGATCACCCAGGGCGCAATCTGCCGACAAATCGCCAGTCTTGAGGAGTTTTTAAGTGTCGAGCTGTTTCGACGCTCGCGCCGGGGCGTGAAACTGACAGAAGCAGGGCTTTCCTACAGTCGCCGGGTGGCTACGCAACTTGACGCCGTGGAACGCGACACCCTTTCGATCATGGGACAGCAGGGCACCAACGTTATTGAACTGGCGGTGGTCCCGACGTTCGGCACCCAATGGCTGATCCCACGCCTCAAGGACTTTCAGCACCAGCATCCCGAAGTCACCGTCAACCTGACCAACCGCACACGGCCTTTCCTGTTCGCCGATACCGAATTCGACGCGGCAATCTACTTTGGCGATGCCGACTGGTCCGGTACCGAATCCCACAAACTGATGGGAGAAAACCCGCTCCCGGTATGCAGCCCGCGCTTGCTGGACGGTCGCACGCACTTCACTGCACACGAAATCGCCGAACTGCCCCTGCTGCAACAAACCACTCGACCCTATGCCTGGCGCCAGTGGTTCAACGCGCAACAGCTGGACATACCCCGCGACATGACAGGCCCGCGTTACGAGCTATTCTCCATGTTGTCCCAGGCAGCCATGCACGATATGGGCATTGCACTGATACCGCCGTTCCTTATTCAAAGGGAACTGAGCGATGGGCACTTGGTGATTGCCAGCCCTCAGGTACTGGCGAGCTCAAAGGCTTACTACCTGATGATTCCCGAGAGAAAGGTCGAATCAGCTTCTCTGCATGCGTTCAGGGACTGGCTGATTGATCAGGCGCATCGTTACAACCCCAATATCTAAAGGGTCTTCGTCAATTTATTAACTTTGTAGTCAACAAAATAAAATACCTACATATGTATATATATGTCGCAATTTAGAAGACCGCATCTTTTGACCCTGAAATGGCCTTTAAGCCATGTAGGTATTGGCCTGTAGCCATAAAATTGCAGCGATGCCCAAGCATTCACGTCGGCGATGGAGATGCGCTGATATTTCGGTAAAAACTCTTTAATCTCCTGTATTTAAACGACTTTAATCTATCCATTGCGACAATCGGTCACGGGGTGACTTGTAGTTAATTTTTCGTCACCCGTCATAATCTCTTGAAGGCCGTAAAGTTCGCCTGCAAAATGCCGCGCCCCGCTGTATTTCAGCGGGATCGTGCTGATCGGCCGCCCAGATTCGCCTGTCGTGGCGCACTGGCCTTTTACAAAAATCAAAGCAAAAAGATCATGCAGGAGATTTGACGTGCACATTGGTGTTCCTCTCGAAACCCAGACCGGTGAAACGCGGGTGGCTGCCACCCCGGAAACCATCAAGAAGCTGATCGGCCAGGGCCACAAGGTCACTGTGCAAAGCGGGGCAGGCATCAATGCCAGTGTCGTCGACAGTGCCTATGAAGCGGCAGGCGCAACCATTGGCAACGCCAGTGATGCATTCGGCGCCGAGCTGATCCTCAAGGTAGTCGCCCCCAATGACGGCGAACTGACGCTGATCAAAAGCGGCGCAGTGCTGGTGGGCATGCTCAATCCGTTCAGCAACGAAACCATCACCCGACTGGCCGAGCATGGCATCACGGCCTTTGCCCTTGAGGCCGCGCCGCGCACCTCCCGCGCGCAGAGCCTGGATGTGCTTTCTTCCCAGGCAAACATTGCCGGCTACAAGGCTGTACTGCTCGCCGCCCATCACTACCCACGCTTCATGCCAATGCTGATGACCGCCGCCGGTACGGTGAAAGCCGCTCGCGTGCTGATTCTTGGAGCTGGTGTAGCAGGGCTGCAGGCGATCGCTACCGCGAAACGCCTGGGTGCGGTCATCGAAGCGTCCGACGTGCGTCCGGCGGTAAAGGAACAGATCGAATCCCTGGGCGCCAAGTTCGTCGACGTGCCATACGAAACTGATGAAGAACGTGAATGCGCGGTTGGCGTGGGCGGTTACGCGCGCCCAATGCCAACAAGCTGGATGCAGCGCCAGGCCCTGGCCGTGCATGAACGCGCCAAGCAAGCCGACATCGTCATCACCACCGCACTGATTCCGGGCCGCAAGGCACCGACCCTGCTCAGCGCCGAGACCGTCGCTCAGATGAAGCCAGGCTCGGTGGTCATCGACCTCGCCGCAGCCCAGGGCGGCAACTGCCCGCTGACCGTGGCAGACCAGGTGGTCGTGGAAAACGGTGTGACCATCTGCGGCCCGACCAACCTGGCCGGCGCCGTCGCCGCCGATGCCTCGGCGCTGTACGCACGCAACCTGCTGGACTTCCTGAAGCTGGTCTTCACCAAGGAAGGGCAGTTTGAAATCAACCTCGAAGACGACATCGTCGCCGCGTGCCTGATGTGCCGCGACGGCCAAGTCATCCGCAAAAACGCCTAAGCAGGGATTCAGACGATGGAAGAGCTTATTTCCCCCGGTATCTACAACCTGATCATCTTCGTGCTGGCGATTTATGTCGGTTATCACGTGGTCTGGAACGTCACCCCGGCCCTGCACACCCCGCTGATGGCCGTGACCAATGCGATTTCGGCGATCGTGATCGTCGGCGCCATGCTGGCAGCCGCACTCACCGTGACACCACTGGGCAAGACCATGGGCACCCTGGCCGTAGCCCTCGCGGCGGTCAACGTGTTCGGTGGCTTCCTGGTTACCCGCAGGATGCTTGAGATGTTCAAGAAGAAAGCCCCGAAAGTAAAAGAAGAGGCGCCATCGTCATGAGCATGAATCTGGTCACGACGCTCTACCTGATCGCGTCGATCTGCTTTATCCAGGCACTTAAAGGCCTGTCACACCCGACGACGTCCCGGCGCGGCAACCTGTTCGGCATGCTAGGCATGGCGCTGGCAGTGCTCACCACCGTGGGCCTCATCTATAAGCTCGGCGCCGAGCTGGCCACTGCCGGAATTGGCTACGTCATCGTTGGCCTGCTGGTCGGCGGCACCGCCGGCTCGATCATGGCCAAGCGCGTGGAAATGACCAAGATGCCGGAGCTGGTGGCGTTCATGCACAGCATGATCGGCCTGGCTGCAGTGTTTATCGCCATCGCCGCAGTCGTGGAACCACAGTCGCTGGGTATCGTGAAACACCTGGGGGATTCGATCCCCGCCGGTAACCGCCTGGAGTTGTTCCTCGGTGCAGCCATCGGTGCAATTACGTTCTCCGGCTCGGTCATCGCCTTCGGCAAGCTGTCGGGTAAGTACAAGTTCCGCCTGTTTCAGGGCGCACCGGTACAGTTCGGCGGTCAGCACAAGCTGAACCTGGTGCTGGGGCTGTTGACGCTGGGCCTGGGCCTGGCCTTCATGTTCACCGGCAACCTCAGCGCCTTCGCATTGATGCTGGCCCTGGCGTTCGTGCTGGGCGTGCTGATCATTATCCCGATTGGCGGCGCCGACATGCCGGTGGTCGTCTCGATGCTCAACAGCTACTCCGGCTGGGCTGCGGCGGGGATCGGCTTCTCGCTGAACAACTCGATGCTGATCATCGCCGGTTCGCTGGTGGGTTCAAGCGGTGCGATCCTGTCGTACATCATGTGCAAGGCGATGAACCGCTCCTTCTTTAATGTACTGCTCGGCGGTTTCGGCAACACGGCAGACGCCGCCGGCCCGGCCGGCTCGAAAGAAGCGCGCCCGGTGAAATCCGGCTCGGCTGACGATGCAACCTTCCTGCTGACCAACGCCGACACCGTAATCATCGTACCGGGCTACGGCCTGGCGGTGGCACGGGCACAACATGCGCTGAAAGAGCTGACCGAGAAGCTGACCCACCGCGGCGTGACCGTGAAGTACGCGATCCACCCGGTTGCAGGCCGTATGCCTGGTCACATGAACGTATTGCTGGCCGAGGCAGAAGTGCCTTACGACCAGGTGTTCGAGATGGAAGACATCAACTCCGAGTTCGGCCAGGCCGACGTGGTGCTGGTGCTAGGCGCCAACGACGTAGTCAACCCGGCCGCCAAGAACGATCCCAAGTCGCCCATCGCGGGCATGCCGATCCTCGAAGCGTTCAAGGCCAAGACCATCATCGTCAACAAGCGCTCGATGGCCAGCGGCTATGCCGGCCTGGACAACGAACTGTTCTACCTGGACAAGA
The DNA here is from genome assembly GCF_013385455.1 of Pseudomonas sp. G1002. NCBI lineage: Bacteria > Pseudomonadati > Pseudomonadota > Gammaproteobacteria > Pseudomonadales > Pseudomonadaceae > Pseudomonas > Pseudomonas sp. G1002. The sequence continues at coordinate 765,582 of NZ_JACAPY010000027.1, read as the reverse complement.
CCATGATGGTCTTCGGCGACGCCAAGAAGGTCATCGAAGACATGGTCAAGGCCGTCGAATAAACACTGCGCCAGCGCAATACCCACAACCCTGGCCTTTAGTAGGCTGGGGTTTTTTATTGCCGGTAAAAACCGACAAAAGGCTCTAAATCGCTGCCTGGCATTCGACCATGGTAGCGGGACGAAATTTTTTGAAATCACTAGACTGCGCATCTTGCTTCCGTAGCCCGAGATAACAATCCATGTACCGTGATCGTATCCGCTTGCCTTCGTTGTTGAACAAGGTCATGAGCGCGGCTGACGCTGCCGCACTGATCCAGGACGGCATGACCGTCGGCATGAGCGGCTTCACCCGCGCCGGTGAGGCCAAGGCCGTGCCCCACGCCTTGGCCGAACGCGCCAAGACATCACCGCTGAAAATTACCCTGATGACCGGCGCCAGCCTGGGCAACGATCTGGACAAGCAACTGACCGAAGCCGGTGTACTGTCGCGACGCATGCCATTCCAGGTAGATAGCACCCTGCGCAAGGCGATCAACGCCGGCGAGGTGATGTTTATCGACCAGCATTTGTCGGAAACCGTCGAGCAGCTGCGCAACAATCAGCTCAAGCTACCGGACATCGCGGTGATCGAAGCCGTAGCGATCACCGAGCAAGGCCACATTGTGCCAACCACTTCCGTGGGCAACTCCGCCAGTTTCGCGATTTTCGCCAAGCAGGTGATCGTCGAGATCAATATGGCGCATAACCCGAACCTGGAAGGCCTGCACGACATCTATATCCCGAGCTATCGCCCGACCCGCACGCCAATTCCGCTGGTGGCCGTGGACGACCGTATCGGCAGCACCGCGATTCCGATTCCGCCGGAAAAGATCGTCGCGATCGTCATCACCAATCAGGCGGATTCGGCCTCCACCGTGACGCCGCCCGACAGCGACACCCAGTCGATCGCCAATCACCTGATCAACTTCCTTAAAGAAGAAGTCGACGCCGGACGCATGACCAACAAGCTCGGCCCGCTGCAGGCAGGCATCGGCAACATTGCCAATGCGGTGATGTGCGGTTTGATCGAGTCGCCCTTCGAAGACCTGACGATGTATTCGGAAGTCCTCCAGGATTCCACATTCGACCTGATCGACGCAGGCAAGCTGAGCTTTGCCTCAGGCAGTTCGATCACATTGTCGGAACGGCGCAACGCCGACGTGTTCGGCAACCTGGAGCGCTACAAAGACAAATTGGTGCTGCGGCCCCAGGAAATCTCCAATCACCCGGAAGTGGTGCGGCGCCTGGGCATCATCGGCATTAACACCGCGCTGGAGTTCGACATCTATGGCAACGTCAACTCCACCCACGTCTGCGGCACCCGGATGATGAACGGAATTGGCGGCTCGGGCGACTTCGCGCGCAACGCGCACCTGGCGATCTTTGTCAGCAAGTCGATTGCCAAGGCCGGCGCGATTTCCAGCGTGGTGCCAATGGTCAGCCATGTGGACCATACCGAGCATGACGTCGACATCCTCGTGACCGAGGTCGGCCTGGCGGACCTGCGGGGCCTGGCGCCGCGGGAGCGGGCTCGGGTCATCATCGACAACTGTGTGCACCCGGCGTACCGCGATGCCCTGAACACCTACTTCACCCAAGCCTGTGTGCTGGGCGGGCACACCCCGCATATCCTGCGAGAAGCACTGAGTTGGCACATCAACCTGGAAGAAACCGGGCATATGCTGAAGGCGTGATTGATACAGATTCGGGCTGATGCAAACACAGTTTCATCAGCCCGAGCTTCCGAGCCCAACTTTTATAAAAAACTGTACTGCTGTACCGGTCATTTCCTACTGAAATATCCTACCTCAAACTCCATAAACGCCTAAAACGCACCATAAAAGTGCCGACAGGTACAGTTGCCCCAATTTCGTACAGTACAGCCCCTATAAACAGTTAACTGGCCCCTCACAATACAGGTGAACTGTATCTAGAGAGTCTTGCCTGGGAGGAGGATCATTGGCACCAGTTAAACCACTACCTAATCCCGCCACAAGCGGAAGGATGTCATCATGGAACGTACACTCAGTTCCGATCTGTTCTTCGAAGAAAAAGCTGTAAACACCCAGGCTTCCCTGCCTCTGCGCGTTCTCGCCAACCTGATGTTGTGGCAGCGCCGCATCTCCAGCCGCCATCAACTGGCTCGTCTGGATTCGCGTCTGCTGGCTGACGCCGGTATCAGCGAAGCACAACGCTACGAAGAGCTGAGCAAGCCGTTCTGGCGCTAATTAGCGTCCGCTGGCCCTGACCCACCGGGTCCACCGCCAGCACTCCGAATTGTTAAAGCAGAACCCGCCCCGGGTAACCGGCGGCGGGTTCTGCTGTTTCTGGGGTTTGGATTTTCAATGGCGAAAACAGTCGGCTTTCTACAGACCGATACAGTTTAAAAAACATAACAATTAAGCAGTACAATTTAACCCGCGTGTATCTGTACCGGTAGCACCCTCCAGCCCAAGATGGTGTTCCAGGACCTCATGAAAGGCGCGCGTCATGAATACCAAAAACCAGCAACACCCTCGGTTGATACAGCTACTCAAGCGCACCGCTGCAGCACTCGTCTGCTGGGGGCAACGGGCCCGCACACGCAGGCTGCTGGCTCAACTGGATCCGCGGGAATTGTCCGATGCGGGTATCAGTCACGGCGACCGGGCATCTGAGCTGGCCAAATCGTTCTGGCGCGAGTAATCACCGCAGGAAGCTATCCGAACAGATAAGCGGCGGCTAATATCCGGCTACCACGTGGCGAACCCTGTAGAACGGGCGTCTGATGCCCATGGTCTCGCTGCTCAAGCAGTAGCTTTGTGCCACCCTTTCGTTCATTTACAGGAGTCACCCCATGTCCCGTCTTCACCTGCTGAGCGCTGCAGCCCTGCTGGCCCTGGCTGCCAATGCCAACGCCTCCAGCCTGATCGTGACCACGGATTCGATCGTCGGCGCACTGAAAGCCACCTCAGACGCCACCTCCGATGCCACTTCCTCCCTGCGTGACAACAAGGTCGTACGTGCCGCCCGTGACGACGCCGCCAGCTTCGTTGCCAGCGAAGGCGCCATCCGTGGCGTAAAACTGGAAAGCGCCCTGGCCCAGATCCGCCAACAGGCTCCACAACTGAATACCGCGACTGACACGCAACTGGCCCAGGCGATCCTGGCCATCTGACCGCAGGTGGGATAAAGGGGGCGCCAGGCGCTCCCCGAACCCTCCGCGCTGGCTCTCGCCCGGGCATTGCGCTAGCCTTGGCGCTCGTTTTCAGTTGTCGAGTCCCATGGCTTTTTCATACCGCCTGTTGATCGCTCCCGTAGTGTTTTGCACCTGCTGGTCCACGCAAGCTCCGGCCTTTGACCTGTCCACCCAGAGCCTCGTTGTCAGTGCGTATGCCACCAGCAAAGTGACCTCCGCACCGTTCGACCATAAACTGATACTGGCCGCCCAGGATGACGCTGCCGCTTTCATTGCCACTGACGGCCAATGGCGGGGAGCCCGACTGGAATCAGCGCTGGATTATCTGCGCCGTACCCAGCCAAAACTTAACGCCAGTGACCTTGAACTGGCGCAAGCAATTCTCGTCCAATAATCATCTTTGTATTTCGGAGTCATTCCATGCGTAGCCCGCTGATCGCCGCCGCTCTCGGCCTGCTGTTGTTGGCCGGTGTTGCCCAGGCACAAACCCTGAAGGCCACCAGTAACATCATCGTCCGAGCCTCGGCCCGTACCATCGATTTCACCTCGGACACCACCACGTCCATCCGCGACTCCAAAGTCGTACGCGAAGCCCACGACGATGCCGCAAGTTTCGTCGCCAGCAATGGCGAGATTCGTGGCGCTCAACTGGAAGCCGCCTTCGACACCCTGCGAACCCGCGTGCCGGAAGCCCGCGACGCCAGCGACCAGGTCCTCGCCGAAGCTATCCTCTCTCTGTGAGGCGCATTGCCGCCTGGCTACTGGCCGGCACCTTGCTGCTGGGCGCCAGCGCGGCTCAGGCCGCCCTGCAACTGCGGCTCAAGACCGATGGCTTGAGCCCGGCCCAGCAGCAGGCGAGCCAGGCATTGCTGGATGAAGCGATGCAGGCGTTGCCGCCGCGCTTCATCGAGCAACTGGACCGGACCATCGACGTCGGCTGGACCGACAAGATGCCCGAGAACGCCTACGGCCAGGCTTCGCTGGTGTCCGAACTGGACCTCAACAGCAACTTGCTGGAAAGCCTTACCGACGGCAGTGCCGCGACGCAAAAAACCAATCGCCCCCACGGCACCGTGCGCCGGGAAATGCTCGCCACCGTGCTGCATGAACTGACCCACATCTATGACCGTGCCCGCCTGTGGTCCAGCGCCGACCGCAAGCTGATCCAGCGTTGCAGCCGCCAGAACAACATCACCGGCCTGATCGGCCTGCCCGATCAATGCCGGGGCCAGAACGACCGCCGCTTTACCCTCAGCGATGACCCACGCCTGCTGGACCTCGCCGGGTGGCCGCAATACGTCGGCCGTCGCGGCGAACGTGAACAGAACAACCATCAGGTCGCCCGCAGCCCGGACATCTACGAAACCACCAGCCCGCTGGAATTCGTCGCCGTCAACATGGAGTACTTCCTCCTCGACCCGAGCTATGCCTGCCGCCGGCCTTCGCTGTACCGCTATTACAAGGAACACTTTGGCTGGGCGCCGCCCGCCAAGGACACCTGTGCCAAAACCTACGCCTTCCTCAACGCCGGCAACGACTTCGCCAAGACTCCACTGGGCCAGGTCGACCCCGAGCGGGTCTACGAAATCGACTACCTGCTGGCCGAAGCCAACCAGAACCTCGTGAGTCGCTGGGGCCACAGCATGCTGCGCCTGGTGATCTGCGCCCCGGGCCGGCCGCGAGGCCCGGACTGTCGCCTGGACCTGGACCAGCACCTGGTGTTGTCCTACCGCGCGTTTGTCGGTGACGTACAACTGTCGAGCTGGGACGGCCTGATCGGCAAATACCCGTCGCGGCTGTTCGTGCTGCCGCTGTCTCAGGTCATTGACGAGTACACCAAGACCGAGCTGCGCGGCCTGGCGTCGGTGCCGTTGAAGCTCACGCGCCAGGAGATCAACGACACCGTCGAACATGCCGCCGAAATGCACTGGAGCTACGACGGCAACTACTTCTTCATCTCCAACAACTGCGCAGTCGAGAGCCTGAAACTGTTACGCAGCGGCAGCGCCAACCCGCAGCTGACCGGCCTGGACAACATCACGCCTAATGGCCTGCTGGAAGTCCTCAAGGGCCGAGGCCTGGCCGATACCAGTGTGCTGGACGACAAAAAACGCGCGCTGCGCCTCGGCTATCACTTCGACTCCTTCCGCGAGCGCTACCAGGCGATGTTCGAGGTGTTGAAAAAGCGCCTGCCGATCAAACAGGCTGAAGTGGAGGATTGGTTGTCACTGAGTGCCGAAGAGCGCCGCCCATGGTTCGCCGAAGCCGACCTGCGCGCCAGCGCCGCCTTGTTGCTGCTGGAACAGGCGAGCTTCCGCAAGCAGCTCATGCTGGCCCAGGATGAAGTCAAGCAACGCTACCTTGGCGCCCGCGAGCTGAAGAACGGCGGCATGGAAAAGGCCAACGCGACGTTGCAGCAGATCCTTGCCAACAGTGGCTTCCTCAGTCGCCCGGCAGAGCTTCTGGGCACCAGCGGTTACGGCTTGCCACAACCAACAGAATCCAAACGCCTGGAATCAGAGAGCGCCGCGCGCCAGAAGCAGTTGCAGTCGCTGACCGGCGATCTGGACAAAGAGGTGAGGGCGCTGCTGGAACCGGCCCGCGCGGCGGAGATTGCCGCATGTGAAGCCAACCTCAAGCAGCTAGGCGAGCACTTGCGCGCACTGCACAAGGCCTCCGGCGGGTTCGAACTGCCCTAGAGCGCTTCTCCGGCTTCTTCCGGTAGTTGCTCATCCAGGTGTAACCACGGCAATCGGCTCTCTACCCAGATGTGCCGATCTGCCGGGGCCAGCTCCGGGTGATCCAGGGTTGCGATGGTCACATCGATACTCTCGGCACTCAGCTGCGTTACCAGCGCCAAGTGCGCCCCACAGTTAGAACAGAAATACCGCACGCATGTCGGCGAAGATTCGTACTGCGCCGGCGTTCCCGCCACCCAGGCGAACGCGGAACGGGGCAGGGTGATCCAGGTCGTCACCAAGCCGCCGCTGACCCGTCGGCAAATCGAGCAGTGGCAGTGGGCAATATCCACCAACGCCCCGCTGAACTGATAACGCACCCGCCCGCAATGGCAGCCGCCTTGGTGTTGCTCATGCATGCTCTGTCTCCCACATCCTTATTTCACACAGGACCAGTCGTCCATTCAACGTAGCCCGTTTCTCAAGCGAAAGCTGGCTGAAAGCTTCCGGGACTAGGATCGCCCACCACTACCGGCAACAGACCGGTTGTTAACAACAACAATGGTGATTCCCGATGTCCGCCCGTACCCGCCTGTTTGCCCCGACTCCACCCGTACGCCTCGTGCCTTTCGTTCTGCGCTGACCCAACCGGTTCGCCATTCCCTAGCCGCGCTACGCCTGGAGTATTCCTATGCTGACTTTCCTTGGCTTTGCCATGGTCATCACGTTCATGTTCCTGATCATGACCAAGCGCCTGTCTGCGCTGATCGCCCTGATCATCGTACCGATCCTGTTCGCGCTGTTCGGCGGCTTTGCCCCGCAGATCGGCCCGATGATGCTCGCGGGCATCACCAAGCTTGCGCCGACCGGCGTAATGCTGATGTTTGCCATCCTCTATTTCGCCTTGATGATCGACTCCGGCCTGTTCGACCCGGCCGTGCGCAAGATCCTCAAGCTGGTCAAGGGCGACCCGCTGAAGGTCTCGGTCGGCACCGCCGTGCTGGCCCTGGTGGTATCACTGGACGGAGACGGCGCCACCACCTACATGATCTGCGTGGCCGCCATGCTGCCGCTGTACCAGCGCATCGGCATGAGCCCGCGGATCATGGCCGGCCTGATCATCCTCGCCGGTGGGGTGATGAACATGACCCCATGGGGTGGCCCGACCGCCCGCGCCGCCAGTGCATTGCACGTGGACCCATCGGATATTTTCGTCCCGATGATTCCAGCCATGGCCGCCGGCGTCGTCGCCATCCTGGTGATTGCCTATATGTACGGCAAGCGCGAACGGGCACGCCTGGGCGAGCTGCACCTGCAAGGCGATGAAATCGACCACAGTGAAATCAGCGTCTCGCAATACCCGGACGCCCGCCGTCCGAAACTGATCTGGTTCAACGGCGCACTGACCTTCGCCCTGATGTGCACCTTGATCGCCGGCCTGTTGCCACTGCCAGTACTGTTCATGGTGGCCTTCAGTATCGCGATGATCGTCAACTACCCATGCCTGCAGATGCAGAAAGACCGGATCGCCGCCCATGCCGGCAGCGTCCTGGCAGTCACCGGCCTGATCTTCGCCGCCGGTATCTTCACTGGCATCCTGTCCGGTACCGGCATGGTCGATGCCATGTCCAAGAGCCTGCTGGCCGTCATCCCTGACGCGCTGGGGCCTTATCTGGCCGTGATCACCGCGCTGGTGAGCATGCCGTTTACCTTCTTCATGTCCAACGATGCCTTCTACTACGGCGTTCTGCCGGTACTGGCCGAAGCCGCCAGCCACTACGGCATCACTGCCGTGGAAATGGCCCGCGCCTCAATCGTTGGCCAGCCTGTGCACTTGTTGAGCCCACTGGTTCCATCGACCTACTTGCTGGTAGCCCTGGCGGGTATCGAATTTGGCGATCACCAGCGCTTCACCCTCAAGTGGGCGGTGCTGGTGTGCCTGTGCATAATGGTCGCCGCTTTGCTGATGGGGATTTTTCCGCTGTTCAGCACTCTATAATCGTACAACTCACTGCGCCGGCTCTTAAGGCTGGCGCGGTCTAACACTCGCTCAAAGGAATACACATGGAATGGCTGACCAATCCGGAAATCTGGATTGCCTTCTTCACCCTGACGGCCCTCGAGATCGTCCTGGGCATCGATAACATCATCATGATTTCGATCCTGGTCAGCCGCATGCCCAAGCACATGCAGGCGCGTACCCGGATCTTCGGCCTGGCGCTGGCGATGGTCACGCGGATCCTGTTGCTGCTGTCGATCACTTGGGTCATGCGCCTCACCGACGATCTGTTCGTGGTGTTCGGCCAAGGCATTTCCGGCCGCGACCTGATCCTGTTCTTCGGTGGCCTGTTCCTGCTGTGGAAAAGCTCCCAGGAGATGTACCACGCCCTGGAAGGTGAAGACGAAACCCACGACGAGCCGAAGGGCGCCGGTGGCAAGTTCATCTACACCATCATCCAGATCGCGATCATCGACATCGTGTTCTCCCTGGACTCGGTGATTACCGCCGTTGGTATGGTTTCCCACGTACCGGTGATGGTGGCCGCGATCATCGTCGCCGTACTCGTGATGATGCTGGCCGCTGGCACCATCAGCGATTTCATCGACAAACACCCGTCGCTGAAGATGCTGGCGCTGTCGTTCCTGCTGGTGGTGGGTACCGTGCTGATCGCCGAAGCCTTCGACGTTCACGTGCCAAAAGGCTACGTTTACTTCGCCATGGCGTTCTCCCTGGCGGTTGAAGCGGTGAACATCAAGATGCGTACCGCCATCGCGAAAAAGAAGAAACAGCAGGACCCTGTGAAACTGCGCAAGGACATTCCGGGTCAATAACCTGGACCCGCTGCTGAAAAAGGGGCTTTAGAGCCCCTTTTTTTCATCTGCAAAAAGCTGATTTCATGACAGTTTTGTTTCAATCCCGACTTTAGCTATGCGATGCTGGCGCCGAGCCCATTCGCCAACTACAGCTTAAGTACAAGACGTAGAACGGCACGCGGCACTATTCACTTGCTCCGATTGGAGCACGACTCAACACAGGGGGCCCAGCATGCTGACCCTGCTCAATCTGCTTTCCGCGGTAACCCTGCTGATCTGGGGCACGCACATCGTCCGTACCGGCATCCTGCGGGTCTACGGCTCCAACTTGCGCCAGGTCATCGGGCAGAACATGTCCAAGCGCTGGCTGGCGTTTATCGCCGGCATCCTGGTGACGGCCATGGTGCAAAGCAGCAACGCCACGGCGATGCTGGTGACTTCGTTTGTCGGCCAGGGCCTGATGGGCCTGATGCCCGCCCTGGCGACCATGCTCGGTGCCGATGTCGGTACCGCGCTGATGGCCCGGGTGCTGACCTTTGACCTGTCGTGGCTGTCGCCGCTGTTGATTTTCCTCGGGGTGATTTTCTTCCTGTCGCGCAAACAGACACGCGCCGGGCAGATGGGCCGTGTCGGGATCGGCCTCGGGCTGATCATCCTTGCGCTGCAACTGATCGTCGAAGCCGCGGGCCCGATCACCCACGCGCAGGGCGTCAAGGTCCTGTTCGCCTCGCTGACCGGCGACATCTTGCTCGATGCCCTGGTCGGCGCACTGTTCGCGATGATCTCCTACTCCAGCCTGGCCGCCGTCCTGCTGACCGCGACCCTCGCCGGTGCCGGCGTGATCGGCCTGCACGTGGCCATCGGCCTGGTGATCGGCGCCAACATCGGCAGCGGCGTGCTGGCCTTCCTCAGCACCAGCATGCAGAACGCCGCCGGGCGCCAGGTGGCCCTGGGCAGCCTGCTGTACAAGCTGATCGGCTTGCTGCTGATCATCCCGGTACTCGACCCGCTGGTCGGCTGGATGGATAACCTGGACTACAGCGCCCAAGGCATGGTGATCACCTTCCACCTGCTCTATAACGTTATTCGCTGCCTGATCCTGCTGCCCACCATCGGCCCGATGTCCCGCTTGTGCGCCTGGTTGCTCCCGGAACGCGAAGAGGTCAACGGCCTGGCCAAGCCGCGCCACCTGGACCTGGCAGCACTCGCCACCCCAAGCCTGGCACTGGCCAACGCCGCCCGCGAAACCCTGCGTCTGGGCGACCTGATCGACAACATGCTGACCTCGATGCTGGAAGTGCTGCGCGGCAAGCAAACCGCCATCACCCAGGAAATGCGCAGCCTGAGCGACGATGTCGAGGCGCTCTACAGCGCGATCAAGCTCTACCTCGCGCAAATGCCCCGGGAAGACCTCAGCGAACAGGACAGCCGACGCTGGGCCGAGATCATCGAACTGTCGATCAATCTGAAACTGGCCGGCGACCTGATCGAACGCATGCTGCGCAAGGTCCAGCAGCAAAAGACCTCCCAGCGCCGCTCATTCTCCGAAGTCGGCCTGGAGGAACTCGCGGGCCTGCAAACCCAACTGATCGCCAACCTGCGCCTGGGGCTCTCGGTGTTCCTCAGTGCCGACCCGGAAAGCGCCCGGCAACTGCTGCGGGAAAAGCGCCGCTTCCGCGCCCAGGAGCGTCGCCTGGCCCACGCCCACGTCAGCCGCTTGCAACGTAAAATCGTACAGAGCCTGGAGACCAGTTCCTTGCACCTGGAGCTGATTGCCGACATGAAGCGTCTCAACTCGCTGTTCTGCAGCAGCGCTTATGTGGTGCTGGAAACCACCGACACCGGCGCCCTCTCGGCGGACGATATTGCCGACATCACCCATTCGCCCTGAACGTACGACGGCGAGTGAAGTCAGTTAACAATGGACCTCACTCGCCAGGAAGCCTGTTATGCGTCGCCTGCTATTCGCCTGCCTGCTCATGGGTTCGGCACACACCTTTGCCTTTGACCGCCTGCAAGTCGAGGGCTACACCCTGCCCAACGGCCTGCAATTGCTGCTCAAGCCGGGCACCGAACGCGGCCACGTGGCAATCCGCCTGGTGGTGGGTGTGGGCCTGGATGACTTCAGTTGCGAAGACAAGGAACTGCCGCACCTGCTGGAGCATTTGCTGTTCAGCGGAATCGACGGTGGCGGCGAAGGTGAGCTGGAAGAACGCATGCAAGTCCTCGGCGGCGACTGGAACGCCTACACCAGCAATGCCGACACCACTTTCGTCATCGAGGCTCCGGCGCAGAACCAGCGCAAGGTGCTCGACCTGCTGCTGGCCATCATCACCCGCACCCAATTGACCGACGCCAACATCAATGCCGCCAAACAGGTGGTGGAGCGCGAAGACGGCGGCCATTACTCACACCTGCAACGGCTGCTGGACCGCCAGGACCTCGGCCACAAGGCCAGCAGTCAGCTTGCCGTCGAACTGGGGCTCAAATGCGCCGAGCGGGCCGAAGTCGAGCACCTGACCCGCGACCAGTTGGAAAAGCTGCGCAAGGCCTGGTACGCCCCCAACAACATGACCCTGATCATCGTCGGCGACCTCGACAAGCTGCTGCCGGCCTATCTCGAACGCACTTACGGCGCACTGGATCCGGTTGACCCCAGCGAACATCGCCCGTTGCCGGAGATTCAACACGCCGCCGCCGTCCGCCGCGACCTGATCCACGGCTGGGTCGGTGACAACGCCAAGCTGCACTGGTTATTCCCCGAGCCGGTGCTGGACGACCAGTACGATGAAACCTTCGACCTGCTCAAGGACTACCTGGATTGGGCGCTGTATCGTCAATTGCGCTTGCAGCACGGCTTGTCCTATGGCCCATGGAGCGAGCGCGAAGTGCTGGGCGGCGTCGGCTTCATGAGCCTCAACGCCGACCTTGAACGCGACAACCTGCCCGAAGCCGAGCACGTGCTGGAAACCCTCAGGGCCCAACTGCTCAAGGACGGCCTCGACCCGGCCACCTTCGCCCGCCTGCAACAAGCCGCCATTGCCCGCCAGGCGTGGGCCGTTCAAGGCAACAGCGCGTTGGCCGACTATTACTGGAGTGCCTCGGGCGACTACGCCAAAGGGCATTTCAGCGACCTGGCCAAGCGCATCAAGGCCGTCAGCCTGGAGCAAGCCAACCAGGCCATGCGCGAGTTGTTCAAGCAGAACGGCTACTGGCGCATCGAGAAACCGTTGTTCAGCTACGATAGCCTCAACTGGATCGCCGCAGGCGCACTGGGGCTGATTGCGATTGTGTTACTAGGTGTGTGGCGTTATCGCAAAGGGATTGCGTAATCGGGCCCCGAGAAAACGGCTAAAACGTTATTCTGTCTGGGATTTTTCCTACAAAGACTGTGAACTGCCGAATGCCTATCCTGACCCACACCATCCAGCGCATCCTCGAGCTGATGAAGCGCTACCCAGGGGTGATTGCACTCGGCGGTTTCATCTCGGGTGTGGGCAGCTTCATCCTGGTGGATCGCCAGCAAGGCATGGCCAGCTGGATCGCGATCATCATGCTGGTGAGCTGGTTATGGCTGATGCTCGAAAACAGCCTCACACAGCTGTTCAGCAAAGTCTTCAAACGGGAAATCCCCGAACCGCTGCTGCGCTACGCCACACAGATGATCCATCAGGAAAGCCTGTTTTTTGTCCTGCCGTTCTTTTTTGTCACCACCACCTGGAACAGCGGCCAGTCGATCTTTACCGGCCTGCTGGGCGCGGCGGCGTTGGTCTCCATCACCGACCCGCTGTACTACAAGTGGCTGGCACCCAAGCGCTCGCTGTTTCTCGCACTGCACACCCTGACGCTGTTCGCAGCCCTGCTGACCGCGCTGCCGATCATCCTGCACCTGACCACCGCCGAGAGTTACAAACTGGCCCTCGGCGTGGCAATGGCGCTCTCTATCCCGAGCCTGGCCGTGAGCCTGCCGCTGCGTAGCATCAAGGGCTGGGCGATGCTGTTGGGGGTTACCGCGGCGATTGGTTGCGCCGGCTGGTTCCTGCGCACTTGGGTGCCGCCCGCGACGCTGTGGATGACCGAAGTGGCCATCAGCACCCAATTGCAGGACCGCACGCCCGGCGATGACCTGAAAGAAGTCAGCGCCGCCCAACTGCGCAGCAGCGGGCTGTATGCCTACACCGCGATCAACGCGCCGCGCGGCCTGGATGAGCGGATCTACCATGTGTGGAAATTCAACGGCAAGGAAGTCGACCGCATCGCCCTGGACATCCATGGTGGGCGCAAGGAAGGCTATCGGGCCTGGACCCACAAGCAGAACTTCCCCCCCGACTCGGTAGGACGCTGGCAGGTACGGGTGCTGACCGAAGATGGCCAAGTGATCGGCGTGTTGCGCTTCAAGGTGACTGACCCCGGTCAGGGCGCTACAACGCCAGACGCGCCAAAGTAGGCAGGATCGTGCTATTACGTAGGAATTCTGGAATAGCCAAACAAGCTCGGAGCTTATGACCAGTAGCACAACGGCCGGTGCAGCCCATCTGGACACGTCCACCCAGCCTCCATTGCTGAGGATTACAGGGGATTGGACGCTTGCCCACTATGCCAACCTGAAGAAGCTGTCGGAAAAGCTCGACGGCCAGTACGACGCTGGCGCACGCATCGACCTTAACGGCCTCGGCGCCCTGGACACGGCCGGCGCCTCGCTGCTGGTGGAATTGCTCGGCCCCGAGCGCATCGAACAGTCCGCCGAACAGACCGACTGCAGCCTCTCGACCGCCGACCGCGCGTTACTGAAAACCGTCTACCGCTCTCTGAACGACTTCTGTGTGCCGGTCAAGGAACCGGAAGAAGCCGCCGGCATCATGTTGCTGGCGCGCATCGGCGGCGCGGTCTACACCGTCTGGCAAGACGGCATGAAACTGCTGGGCTTTATCGGCCTGATCCTCGAAACCTTCGCCCGTGGCGTATTCCGGCCCAAGCGCTGGCGCGTGACGCCAATGGTTGCGCATATCGAACAAACCGGCCTCGACGCGGCCCCCATCGTGGCCTTGCTGACTTTCCTGGTGGGCGCAGTGGTGGCGTTTCTCGGTGCCACGGTGCTGGCCAGTTTTGGCGCGAGCATTTTCACCGTGGACCTGGTGGCGTTCTCCTTCCTGCGGGAGTTCGGCGTGTTGCTCACCGCGATCCTGATGGCGGGCCGCACCGCCAGTGCCTTCACCGCACAAATCGGCTCGATGAAGGCCAACGAAGAGATCGATGCGATCCGCACCCTGGGCCTCGACCCGATGGAGTTGCTGGTGCTGCCCCGCGTACTGGCATTGCTGGTGGCGCTGCCGATGCTGACGTTCCTGGCAATGCTCTCGGGCATTATCGGCGGCGGTGTGGTGTGTGCCGTGGCCCTGGATATTTCGCCGGCAATGTTCCTGTCGCTGCTGCAATCGGACATTGGCGTGCAGCACTTCCTAGTCGGCATGGTCAAGGCGCCGATCTTCGCGTTCCTGATCGCGGCCATCGGCTGCCTCGAAGGTTTCAAGGTCAGCGGCAGCGCCGAGTCCGTCGGCGCCCACACCACCTCCAGTGTGGTGCAATCGATTTTCGTGGTGATCGTGCTGGATGCGGTCGCCGCACTGTTCTTCATGGAGATGGGCTGGTGAGTCGTCTGCGCCGTGCGCCCACTGAGGCGGTGATCGAAGTCCGCGGGCTGTGCAACCGGTTTGGTTCGCAAAGCGTGCACGAGAACCTCGACCTGGACTTGTACAAGGGTGAAATCCTCGCCGTCGTCGGTGGCTCCGGCAGCGGCAAGTCGGTGCTGCTGCGCAGCATCATCGGGTTGCGCCAGCCCAGCGAAGGCCAGGTGCGGGTGTTCGGGCAGAACTTGCCGAGCCTGTCGGAACACGAGCGGTCGCTGGTGGAGCGGCGCTTCGGCGTGCTGTTCCAGAAGGGCGCGCTGTTTTCCTCGCTGACGGTCACCGAGAACGTTGCGTTGCCACTGATAGAGCATGCCGGCCTCAGCCGTCCCGATGCCGAGCACCTGGCGGCAGTGAAACTGGCGTTGGCCGGGCTGCCGCTGTCGGCCGCCGACAAATACCCCTCGTCACTCTCCGGCGGCATGATCAAGCGCGCGGCCCTGGCCCGTGCCCTGGCGCTGGACCCGGACATCCTGTTTCTCGACGAACCCACCGCCGGCCTCGACCCGATCGGCGCCGCCGCCTTCGATCAACTGATCCTGACCCTGCGCGATGCGCTGGGCCTGAGCGTGTTCCTGGTCACCCACGACCTCGACACGCTGTACACCATCACCGACCGTGTAGCGGTGTTGGCGCAGAAAAAGGTACTGGTGGCGGATGCCATCGATGTCGTCTCGGAAACCGACGACGCCTGGATTCACGAATACTTCCATGGCCCACGGGGCCGCGCGGCATTGGATGCCGCTCAACTGCTCAACGAGGTATGACATGGAAACCCGAGCCCATCATGTGATGATCGGTCTGTTCAGCGTGATCGTCGTGGTCGGCGCCATGCTGTTTGGCCTGTGGCTGGCCAAGTCCAGCGTCGACAGCGCATTCCAGGATTACGAAGTGGTGTTCAACGAGGCGGTCAGTGGGCTGTCCCAAGGCAGTGCCGTGCAGTACAGCGGGATCAAGGTGGGCGACGTCACCAGCCTGCGCCTCGACCCGAAAGACCCGCGCCGGGTGCTGGCGCGCATCCGCCTGGCCGGGCAGACGCCGATCAAGGAAGACACCCAGGCCAAACTGGCCCTGACCGGCATCACCGGCACCTCGATCATCCAGCTCAGCGGCGGTACACCCCAAAGCCCTGAGCTCAAGGGCAAGGACGGCAACCTGCCGGAAATCATTGCGTCGCCATCGCCGATCGCGCGACTGCTGAACAACAGCAATGACCTGATGACCAGCATCAACTTGCTGCTGCACAACGCCAATCACATGTTCTCCCGGGAGAACGTCGACCGCCTCAGCAATACCCTGGACAACCTGCAACAGACCACCGGCGCGATTGCCGATCAGCGCGGCGACATCAAGGTGGTGATGCAGCAATTGATGCAGGTGAGCAAACAGGCCAGCGCCACCCTGGAGCAAACCACCGCGTTGATGCGCAACGCCAACGGTTTGCTCAACGACCAGGGCAAGCAGGTTTTCGGCAGTGCTGAAAAAGCCATGCAGTCCCTTCAACAGAGCACGGCCACGATCGACACCTTGCTGACCAACAACAAGGATTCCCTGAACAGCGGCATGCAGGGTCTCAACGAACTGGCGCCAGCGGTGCGCGAGCTGCGCGAAACCCTGGGTTCGTTGCGCGCCATTTCCCGCCGCCTGGAAGCCAACCCCAGCGGTTACCTGCTGGGCAGCGACAAGAACAAGGAGTTCACGCCATGAAGCGTGCGTACCAAATGATCGCCCCCGTTGCGCTGGTATTGGTCAGTGCGTGTTCCATCCTGCCGAAGGCGGATCCCTCGGACGTGTACCGGTTGCCATCGGCGCAGGCCGCCACGCAGGCCAGCCCGGTGGCCTGGTCGCTGCGGGTGGCGAAGCCGCAGACCAGCGAATTCCTCGACAGCCCGCGGATTGCCGTGGTGCCTAATGGCGACCTGATCAGCAGCTATGCGAATTCCCGCTGGAGCGATCCGGCACCGGTGCTGTTGCGTAACCGGTTGTTGGACGGGTTCCAGCGGGATGGCCGGGTGACGTTGCTCAGTACCGATGAGACCAATCTGCAGGCGGACTTTGAGTTGGGCGGGCAGTTGCAGGCGTTTCAGAGTGAGTATCGCGGCAGCGCAGTTGAAGTGGTGATACGGCTGGACGCACGGTTGGTGCGCGGCAGTGATCAACGGATTATTGCCAGCAAGCGGTTCGAGGTGAGGCAGCCGGTGGGGGATACCAAGGTGCCGGCGGTGGTAGCCGGGTTTGGTCAGGCTGGCGATGTACTGAACAGGCAGGTGGTGGATTGGGCCGTCGGCCTGGGAAGCCGCGCTTTTGTGGCGAGGGAGCTTGCTCCCGTTGGGCTGCGCAGCAGCCCCAAAACCAGTCAATGAGCTTTGACTGACACACCTGCGATAACTGACTGGGGCCGCTTCGCGGCCCAACGGGAGCAAGCTCCCTCGCCACAGGGATTCAGGTCTTAGCCGAAGAACCAGTAGCACACCGCAATCGCCGCCACCACACCAGCAAACTCCGCCAACAACGCACACCCCACCGCATGCCGTGCCCGCTGGATTCCCACCGAGCCAAAGTACACCGCCAACACATAGAACGTGGTCTCGGTACTGCCCTGAATCGTCGCCGCCACCAGCGCCGGGAAGCTGTCCACGCCCTGGGTCTGCATCGTTTCAATCAGCATCGCCCGCGCCGCGCTGCCGGAGAACGGCTTGACCATCGCCGTCGGCAACGCATCAACAAAGCGTGTATCCATGCCGGTCCAGGCCACCAGATGGCGAATCCCTTCCAGGCCGAAATCCAGCGCGCCGGACGCCCGCAACACGCCCACTGCACACAGCATCGCCACCAGGTACGGCAGCAGGTTCTTGGCAACGTCGAAGCCCTCTTTGGCACCTTCGACAAACGCTTCGTAGACCTTCACCTTGCGCAGCGCGCCGATCACCAGGAACAACATGATCAACCCGAACAGCGTGAGGTTGCCGAGGATCGACGACAGCCCCGCCAGCGCCGTGGCTGAGAGCGTCGCCAGCAAGGCCATGAAGCCACCCAGTACCAGCGCACCCGGAATCAGATACGCCAGCACCACCGGGTCCCACAGCCGCAGGCGTTGCATCACCGCCACCGACAACAGACCCACCAGGGTCGAGGCGCTGGTGGCCAGCAGGATCGGCAGGAACACCAGCGTCGGGTCCGCCGCACCTTGCTGGGCGCGGTACATGAAGATGGTGACCGGCAGCAGGGTCAGGGAAGACGCGTTGAGTACCAGGAACAGGATCTGCGCGTTGCTGGCGGTATTGGGGATAGGGTTGAGCTCTTGCAGCGCCTTCATGGCCTTGAGGCCGATGGGCGTAGCGGCGTTATCGAGGCCCAGGCCGTTGGCGGCGAAGTTGAGCGTGATCAAGCCGATGGCCGGGTGACCGGCAGGCACTTCCGGCATCAGGCGCCGGAACAGTGGCCCCAGGGCCTTGGCCAGCCAGTCGACGATCCCGGCTTTCTCGGCGATACGCAGGAAGCCCAGCCACAAGGTCAGGGTGCCGAACAGCAACACCATCACCTCGACCGACAGCTTGGCCATGGCGAAAATGCTTTCCACCATGGCCGCAAAGATCCCGGCATTCCCGCCGATCAGCCATTGCGCCAGCGCAGACACCATCGCCACGATAAAGAAGCCAAGCCACAGGCCATTGAGCATCAGTTGAATCCCCCGAAAGATGGGGCGAATGATAGCGGGGCTGGCAGAAACGACAAACCCCGGATTTTCCGGGGTTTGTGTAGGAGCCAGTTATGGCGGTCAGCCGCGAGTGGTCTCGCCGGCCGGCAGTGCTTGCTTGGTGCGCCAGTGCGGCAGGGAGTTCCAGTAGCGCTCGCCCTTGGCATCGTCGTACATGCCTTCCCAACGGGAGATGACCAGTACGGCCAGGGCGTTACCGATCACGTTCAGTGCGGTACGGGCCATGTCCATGATGCGGTCGACACCGGCGATGAACGCCAGGCCTTCCAGCGGAATGCCCACGCTGCCCAGGGTCGCCAGCAGCACCACGAAGGACACGCCCGGCACGCCGGCGATGCCTTTGGAGGTGACCATCAGGGTAAGCACCAGCATCAGTTGCTGGCCAATCGACAGGTCGATGCCATACAGCTGGGCGATAAAGATCGCCGCGATGCTCTGGTACAGGGTCGAACCGTCGAGGTTGAACGAGTAGCCGGTCGGTACCACGAAGCTGCAGATCGCCTTCGGCGCGCCGTAGGCTTCCATCTTCTCGATCACACGCGGCAGCACGGTTTCAGAGCTGGCAGTGGAGTAGGCCAGCACCAGCTCATCCTTGAAGATGCGCATCAGCTTGATCACCGAGAAACCGAACAGGCGGGCGATCAGGCCCAGCACCACAAAAGCAAAGAACAGGATGGCGACATAAACCAGGATCACCAGCTTGGCCAGCGGCAGCAGCGAGGCGAAGCCGAAGTTGGCGACGGTCACCGCGATCAGGGCAAATACACCGATCGGGGCGTATTTCATGATCATGTGGGTGACTTTGAACATGCTCTCGGACACGCCCTGGAACATGGTCACCAGGGGCTCGCGCAATTCAGGCTTGAGGCTCGACAAGCCGAGGCCGAACAACACCGAGAAGAAGATGATCGGCAGCATGTCGCCACGGGCCACGGCGGCGAAGATGTTCGACGGGATCAGGTTGAGGATCGTCTCGATGAACGCGTGCTCGTGCTGGACCTCGGCGGCGGTGGCCGTGTATTTGGAAATGTCGACGGTACCCAGGGTACTCATGTCGATGCCGGTACCCGGATGGAACAGGTTGGCCAGCAACAGGCCGACCACAATGGCAATGGTGGTGACCACTTCGAAGTAAAGGATGGTTTTAACGCCGATCCGGCCGAGCTTTTTCGCATCGCCAACACCGGCGATTCCGACAATCAGCGACGAAATCACGATCGGGATAACGATCATCTTGATCAGGCGGATAAAGATATCGCCAGCGGGCTGCAACACGTTGCTGATCCACCAGGCCTTTTCAGCACTGAAATGGTTAAGCACCGCACCGATTGCAATCCCCAGCACCAGACCGATGAGGATCTGCCAGGCGAGGCTTAGCTTTGCCTTCTTCATGTCATTACCCTTACTTCAAGTGGACTCAGGCAGATGCGCCAGCAGCTGGAACGCTCGAGAGCGAAAAAGTGTGTGCATCTGCCCCCGTAGAAGGTCACCGCAGTTGGCCGATATGGCTCACTGGCAGGCGAAAAAAGGCGCAACTATTCCGATGCAAGGAGGCGACGTCTAATGCCGTAAACGCCTACCCTATGCCGAATCGGCATGAGTTTTTTTGAGTTTTTCTGTCTGAACGGTCAGTTCGAATACGACATTTCGGCAGGCATAAATGCCGCGAACCGGCCATTTCAGGCTCGCGCAGGGTTTTTTGAAAATCTACGGTCGCGGTTGAAAACCCCTGAAAATTCCTACGCATACCATCGAAAAACTCGTCTGGCAGGAGACAAACTTTCTCGATAGATGGTCACGCGGAAACACCAAGAAATGGTTGGGCGGACGCAAAAAGGAGAATTGCCGCTATGGGCGGCATGACAGAAGCGGGCATAGGAGCCGCAAGCCCGTCGCAAGTTCCACAAACCATCGGCTTGGGAACTTGCGTCGCAGCTTTTCACCTGACCCGGCCCTTGCGCAGGCACTCCCTGTCCCCGTAGGTCACGCCGATCCAAACGATCAGAGCAACCCGGCCCCTTGGTCATACACCACCCTTGTCGGGCGATGCAAACAGAAAGAAGCACGGCGCTTCTTTCTATGGACGTTAAGCCGATAGACGACAGCGTCGTCAGACCGAACCTAGTACCAATTCGGATCTTTCTTGAGCTGTTCCATCAGCAGCTTTTGCATGCCTTCGTCCGGCTTGCCAAGAAAACGGTAGTCGGCATGCCGCGTTGGCGATTTGTCCGCGGGCAGGCCCGCCGGGACTTCTACCAACATCGCGTAGGCATCTTCCTTGTCGAAGCTGAAGGCGACGATCAGGCGCTTGTTCAGGCATGTGTCTGCGGTCTCGCAGAGCGGCCCAACCAAGTACTTGTCGCCATCCTCTTCAACGGCATTCATTTGTTCAGCACTGCCCGAAAGGTTCAACACCCATTCAGGCAGACGCTCTTCCTTCTTGACCACGCTCTGCCAGGTCTCGCGATACTGCGGGTTCGCGCTCAACAGTTCGTTGGCTCGGGACTGGCCATCATTGGCAGCCAGCACCAAGCCGCTGCCGCCCAACAACAGGGCGGCAGCCAGGGCTTTAAGGGACGAGTTGAACATGCTTAGCCTCGACCACGACGGCCAAAGAAGAAGGAAGCGATGAACATCACCAGGAAGACCACAAACAGAATCTTGGCGATACCCGTGGCGGTGCCCGCGATACCACCGAAGCCCAGGACTGCAGCCACAATGGCGATGATCAGAAATGTGATTGCCCAACTCAACATGGTGATTCTCCTTACGCTTCTTTTAGGGGTAACAGCGGTAGTGCCTGCGGTCGCTCGATTCGAGGACCGTGTATTGCCTAGAACACCCAGCGTTCCTGCGATGGCAGGTCGCCGAGGGTGGAGTCCTGTTCAACCGCCGCCAATTGCGGGGTTGTCACATCGGCGGCAGTGCTGCCGACGGAGCGGAAATGGGTCTGGGTCATCATCGGACGTTCAAACTGCACGACTTGCTGCTGACTCTGCTGCCAATGCGCCAATTGCTGACCGCCAATCAAGGTCACCATCAGGGCCAGGCTGGCAAACAGCCCCTGTTGCAGGCGCAGTGGCGATACACGCAGTTGGGTCAGGCTTTGGCGAGTCATGCTGTATCTCTCCCGCATTCTGATTATTCGTAGATGAAACTCGTATGAGGTGTATTGCAGCCTGCGTGCCAGTTTTTTAACAAAATAAAAACCAATAAAATCAACCAGTTAAAAACAAAAGCGCTTTGACACCACGAGCATCCTGCACGATGCCCCTATCCTTGCCGTGCGAAATGCACGATGGTCACTGGTCGGATCAAGGGATAGGAAGGCAACGTTCGACTGCCGAAGTGGCAAGAGGGAGACAAAAACGCCTCTTGTGGGCGTCTTTGTAAGAAGAAGCGCAGATAGCTGCGCGGTGACGGCTTTAATCAATCAGAATAAACCATGCAACTTGCCCGATTATTCCGGGACTAAACAACATCATTCATTCTTAAGGGAGCGCGGGACAGATGGAATCAGCCAAGGAACTTCAAGGCCGCATTCTTTTAGTGGATGACGAATCCGCGATCCTTCGCACCTTCCGTTACTGCCTGGAAGATGAAGGCTACACCGTAGCCACCGCCAACAGCGCCGCCCAGGCCGATGCCTTGTTGCAACGCCAGGTGTTTGACCTGTGCTTCCTGGACCTGCGCCTGGGCGAAGACAACGGCCTGGATGTACTGGCGCAAATGCGTATCCAGGCGCCGTGGATGCGCGTGGTGATCGTCACGGCCCACTCGGCCGTCGACACCGCCGTGGATGCGATCCAGGCCGGCGCGGCCGACTACCTGGTAAAGCCTTGCAGCCCCGACCAATTGCGCCTGGCCACGGCCAAGCAGCTGGAAGTGCGCCAGCTGTCGGCACGCCTGGAAGCCCTGGAAGGCGCAGTGCGCCAACCCAAGGACGGCCTCGACTCCCATAGCCCGGCGATGATGGTGGTGCTGGAAACCGCACGCCAGGTGGCGGGCACTGATGCCAACATCCTGATTCTCGGCGAGTCCGGCACCGGTAAAGGTGAACTGGCCCGGGCGATCCACGGTTGGAGCAAACGCGCGAAAAAATCCTGCGTCACCATCAACTGCCCATCGCTGACGGCGGAACTGATGGAAAGCGAGTTGTTCGGTCATAGCCGTGGTGCGTTTACCGGCGCCAGCGAAAGCACCCTCGGCCGCGTCAACCAGGCCGATGGCGGCACCTTGTTTCTCGACGAGATCGGCGACTTTCCGCTTACTTTACAACCCAAGTTGCTGCGCTTTATCCAGGACAAGGAATACGAGCGCGTCGGCGACCCGGTGACGCGCCGTGCCGATGTGCGAATTCTCGCCGCTACCAACCTGAACCTGGAAGACATGGTTCGCGACGGCCGTTTCCGCGAAGACCTGCTGTATCGCCTGAATGTCATCACCTTGCACCTGCCGCCCCTGCGCGAACGCAGCGAAGACATCCTGACCCTGGCCGACCGCTTCCTGGCGCGTTTCGTGAAGGAATATGCGCGGCCGGCGCGCGGCTTCAGCGATGAAGCCCGTGAGGCACTGCTCAACTACCGCTGGCCGGGGAACATCCGTGAGCTGCGCAACGTGGTTGAGCGGGCCAGCATCATCTGCCCGCAGGAAAAAGTTGAGATCAGCCACCTCGGCATGGCCGAGCAGCCGACCAACAATGCCCCGCGTATCGGTGCGGCGTTGAGCCTGGATGAACTGGAAAAGGCGCATATCGGTGCCGTGCTGGCCACCAGCGACACCCTGGACCAGGCGGCCCGAACCCTTGGCATTGATGCGTCGACGCTGTATCGCAAACGCAAACAATACAACCTGTGAGCTGTAGCCTATGAAGCTTGCGATGACCCTGCGCACTCGGTTGTTCCTGAGTATTTCCGCGCTGATCACCGTCGCCCTGTTGGGGTTGCTGCTGGGGCTGGTGAGCGTCATGCAAATGGCCAAGACCCAGGAATCGTTGATTCGCAGCAACTTCATCACATTGGACCTGGGGCTCAAGCTTCGGCAGACCCTCGGCGACCAGTTGATGATCATGCTCAATGAACAGCCGAATACCGCTGCGCTGGAAGACTCCAAGCAACGCTATTTCGCCCTGTTGCAGCAAGGTATCGACCACGAACAAAAGGACGCGGTAACCAGCGGTTTTACCCAGGCCAAGACCAATTACCTGAGCTTTCTCGAGGCGTTCGATGAAAAGGAGAATGCTCCGCCGCAACTGCGCAACAACGACGAGCTGACCAAACGCTTCAACATCCTGCGCAACGGCCTGATCGCCGAGCACAAGAAAGCCCTGGATAACATCAACGATACCGAACACAAGTCCCGTGAACGTGCGCTGCTGATTGCCGGCCTGCTGGGCCTGGTCGGCCTGGCGGTGCTGATCATCGGTTTCGTTACCGCCCACGGTATCGCCCGCCGCTTTGGCGGGCCGATCGAAGCGCTGGCCAAGGCCGCCGACAAGATCGGCCAGGGCAACTTCGAAGTCACGCTGCCCATTTCATCCGCAGCGGAAATGAACCTGCTGACCCGACGCTTCGGCATCATGGCCGAGGCGTTGCGCCAGCATCAGGCAACCAATGTCGATGAGCTGCTGGCCGGGCAACAACGCCTGCAGGCGGTGCTCGACAGCATCGACGACGGCCTGCTGATGATCGACCGCCAGGGTCGCCTGGAACACCTTAACCCGGTGGCACAACGTCAACTCGGCTGGGACGAGAATCGCCTGGGCCAAGGCCTTGGCGACGCCCTGGGCCGCCCGGAACTGGATGAACAGCTGCAGCTGGTACTGCGCGGCGGCAATCTGGAGCGCGCACCTGAAGACCTGGAAGTAGAGGTTGAGGGTGAGCTGCGCCTGCTGACGTACAGCCTGACGCCGGTCAGCCATACCCAGGGGCACATTCTGGGCGCGGTGATGGTGCTGCATGACGTTACCGAACAGCGTGCCTTTGAACGAGTACGCAGTGAGTTTGTGTTGCGCGCGTCCCATGAATTACGCACGCCGGTGACGGGCATGCACATGGCCTTCGGCTTGTTCCGGGAACGGGCGAAGTTTCCTGCGGAGTCGCGCGAAGCGGACCTGCTGGATACGGTCAACGAGGAAATGCAGCGCCTGATGCAGTTGATCAACGACTTGCTCAACTTCTCGCGCTACCAGAATGGCTTGCAGAAACTCACCCTGGGCCCGTGTGACATCAGCGACCTGCTCGAACATGCCCGCGCCCGCTTCGCGGAGCAGGCGAATGCGCAGAACATCGAGCTGCTGGTTGAGGAACAATCCCCGCTACCGAGGTTGCATGCCGATCGAGCGCAGCTGGAAAGGGTGCTCGACAATTTGCTGGGCAATGCCCTGCGGCACACAGCCGACGGTGGGCAGATCCGCTTGCAGGCGCGTCGTCATGGCGAACGGGTGATTGTCAGCGTTGAAGACAACGGTGAAGGCATTGCCTACGGCCAGCAGGGACGAATCTTCGAGCCGTTTGTGCAGGTAGGCCGCAAGAAAGGCGGCGCCGGGCTGGGCCTGGCGCTGTGCAAGGAGATCGTGCAATTGCACGGTGGCCGCATGGGGGTGTATTCGCGGCCGGGGCAGGGGACGCAGTTCTACATGGCGTTGCCCCTGTAGGAACAACGCGCCAACCGTTATTGGTGATTCAACGCCCGCAGGATCGCAGCACTTTCGGCATCCGGCGTCCCATCAAACAGCGACGCCCGGAAATGCATCTGGAACGCGGCCACCACATGCCGCGTCGCTACATCCAGCTCGCCCGTCTGTGGCGTCGGATAGCCCAGCTTCGCCAACTCTTCCTGGAACCAGGTAATGCTCGGCAGATCGGCTGCGTACTGCACCTGGTAACGGGCCACCGCCTTGGCGTCCGGCCACATGCCCAGCCCCTCATCCGCCAGGCGCTTCCAGGGGAACAACGGCCCCGGGTCCAGCTTGCGCAGCGGGGCAATGTCGCTATGGCCGATGATGTTTCGCGGGTCGATGCCGTTGCGTTTGCTGATGTCCTTGAGCAGTACTACCAGTGACTGCACCTGCGCTTCGGAATAGGGATACCAAACGCGGCCCGTCGGCAAATCCCGATAACCCGGGTTCACGATCTCGATCCCGATGGAGCTGGAGTTGAGCCAGGTGCGGCCCATCCATTCACTTTCTCCGGCATGCCAGGCGCGCTGGCTTTCATCCACGAGCTTATAGATGGTGGCCGAGGCGTCATCACCGATCAGGTAATGACTGCTGACCTGGCCATGGGTCAACAGCGCCAGGGAGCGCTCAAGGGACGCCGAGGTGTAGTGCACGACGACAAACTGCACACGATTGTCGTGGTTCACCGACGGATGACTGGTGTCCAGGCGAGGGCCGCTCGCGCAACCGGCGAGCAGGAGAAACAGAAAGGCAGAACACAGAAGTTTCATGGCAGCAAATAGTACGCTTAAGACGATAATGCAACAGTGTAACGTACCGTTTGCTGCCAGGCGGCCAAATGCGATGTTTTAAACAAAATGGAACATTTCCGGTCAGGCCGCCTGCACCTGGTTACGCCCCGCCGCCTTGGCACGATATAACGCCTCGTCAGCGCGCTTGAGCGCCAGGTCACTGCGTTCTCCCGGCTGAAACTGCGCCATGCCCATGGACACCGTAATCGTCACCGGCTCGCCCTTGAAGTGAAACGGGCAGGCTTGGATGGCTGCACGCAGGGTTTCGCCCACCGCCAACGCATCGGACAGCGACGAGTTGGGCATCAGCAGCACAAACTCTTCACCGCCAAAACGCGCGATGAAGTCGTTCGGCCGCAGGCGTTTGCGAAGCACCGTGGCGATGATCTTCAGCACCTTGTCGCCCGCCAGATGACCATAGCCGTCGTTGATGCGCTTGAAGTGATCGAGGTCCAGCATGGCCAGTGACAGGTTATTTCCACGCTGGTGCCAGGCGTTGACCTCCTGCTCCAGGCGCTCGCTCCAGGCAGCGCGGTTGGGTAGTCCGGTGAGCGGATCGATAAGGGCTTTCTGGCGCTGAACCTCAAGGTGTTCACGGTAGCCCTGAGCCTCTTGCTCCATATTGGCGACCCGTTCGGCCAGGCCCTTGAGCCGTGCAGCCACTTCCTGTTCGCGCTGGTCACGCTGGTGGCGGTGTTCATCCATGGTGCCCAGCAACCCTTCGAGATGGCTCTCCAGCACGTGCTTGAGGCTGTCGAGGTCTGCGGCGTCCTGCATGCTGGTTTGCAAACCATCCACTTGTTCGCGGATCTGGGTATCCAGTTCCCTGGCCGCCGAGCGGCTGTCGGCGTGCCCGTCACTGGCGACCTGCAGGTGCCCCTGGAACGCCTCGAGACGATCGTTGAGTTGCTTGAGGTAGGCTTCAAACTCGTGCTGGCCGCTGTCGGTGATCGCCAGCATCAACACCGCCAGGTCATCGAGGATCGGCAGCAATTCGTACCAGTTCAATCCGTGGGCCAGGCGTTCACGCATGGCTTCGGCCTGGGGCCGATGGCGCTCGGGCAGCGAGAGGTCTTCCAGTAAGCCGAGCAGGGTATCTTCGATGTGCTTGGCCACCGAACTGTAAGACGGCTCGGGGGTGTCGGGCAGGGCGTAGGCTTGATCCGCTTGCAGCTCGTCTGGGTTCAGCTCTGCCTGCTCGGGCGATTCTTGCGGTTCATCGGCCAGGACCGGGGGCAGGGAAAGACTGCCGATCTCTGTCCGCTCCGGCTCACGGGCCTGCACCTCTGGCACCTCGACCATGGCGGCAAGAGCGCTCTCAAGCTCAACCTCCGCTTCGATCGGTTGCTCGGGTTCTGGCGTTTCGATAATCGTAGCGGGTGCCTCGACGACGGACGGTGTGACCGCGACGGCCGGAACAACAGGCACCGCTTCGCTGACAGCGTCGGCAGCCTCTACTGGCGATACCGGCTCAGGGGGCGACTCGATGGGGGCCGGGACCTTCGGCTGCGGTGCAAAAGCCCGCAGCGCCTGGGCCAGTTCCGCCGATTGCGCCGGCGCTTCAACTTCATCCACCGGCCTGGGCTTTGGCGCAGCAGGCGCCGGAGAAGCCGGGCGGGATGGCGTGGGCGCTTCAACCTCCGGCGTGTCGATTGCGTCCTTGGTGCCAAACAGACGCTGCAACAGACCCGGGCTCGAACGGCTGGTTTCGCCCTCCGGCTCCAGGTTACTCAACGCCTGCCCCTGGAGGCCGCTCAGCTCGCTCAGCAACAGCGGGATCTCCCGCGCCTGGCCAACCCGACCGTCCAGCTGCTTGGCGAAAGCCTTCAGCGGGCGACTCACGTCCCGTGGCAAGGGCAGTTTCTGCAACTGAGTGACCAGGGCCGTCAACGCGCTGCCGATCTGGTCAACCCGGGTTTCGCGGCGCTGCTCCGAATCCAGCACGGCCTTTTCCAGGCGCGGCAGCAATGCAGCGAGGGCGGCGTCCATGTCGTCGGTGCGCACCACATCGCGCATTTCCTTCATGCATTGGTCAACCGCTCGGTCGGTCCCTTCTGCCGCCAGGGTGCTGCGCACCAGCCCTCGGCGCAGCAGGTCGAGGCGGGCGGCCCAGCGACGCTCGAGCTTTTCTTGTTGCTCGACGCTTTTAAGGTATTTCTCTTTCCAACGCTGGGCGTCGTCGCTCATGCAAGGGGTCCGCGAGGGCCGGGGCTCAACGCGGGCAATGCATCAGCCGTGAGCGAACCCGGCAGACGAATCTCTACCGCGACGGGCAGGTGATCGGAGATGGGCTGCGCCAGTACCTGCACACTTTCGAGTGTCAGGGTCGGGCTGAGCAGGATGTGATCAAGACAACGTTGCGGTCGCCAGCTGGGAAAGGTGGCTTCGACTTGCGGCGCCAGCAACCCAAGGTCGCGCAACGGGGAATTCTGTAGCAGGTCTGTGGCATGGGTGTTCATGTCACCCATCAGCACCTGGTGTTTGTAGCCGCCAATCAACTCACGGATGTAGGCCAACTGCATGGTTCGGGTTCGAGCCCCCAGTGCGAGGTGCATCATCACCACGACCAATGCTTCCGGCCCTTCGCCGAATCGTACGAGAATTGCACCGCGGCCTTTCGGGCCAGGCAACGGGTGGTCCTCGATCGCCCACGGTTTCAGACGGCTGAGCACACCATTGCTGTGCTGGCCGAGTTTGCCGAGGTTGCGATTGAGTTGTTGATACCAGTAGGGAAAGGCACCGAGTTGCGCAAGGTGTTCGACCTGGTTGATGTAGCCGGAACGCAGGCTGCCACCATCGGCCTCCTGCAGAGCTACCAGGTCGAAGTCACCCAGCAGGTCGCCGATCTTTTGCAGATTGCCGGCACGCCCATTGTGGGGCAGCAGGTGCTGCCAGCCACGGGTCAGGTAATGCCGGTATTTCTCGGTACTGATACCCACCTGGATATTGAAACTGAGCAGGCGCAACCGACTGTCAGCCGGCAGGCCCGTGGATTCCAGGTGATGTTCGTTGACCTTCGGGTCATGCAGGCCAACGACACGTTCAGTACCCCAGCGACGCATGACGGGCCCCTTACTTGGCTGCGCGCTCTTTGGCGATCAATTGGTCGGCCACGTTCAGCGCCTGCTCTTCGCCGCCGGCACTGCCGATGTCAAAGCGGTATTTGCCGTTGACGATCAGCGTCGGTACGCCTTGCACGCCGTATTTCTGGGCCAGTTCCTTGTATTGGGCCATCTTGCCCTTCACAGCGAACGAGTTGAATGTCTCCAGGAACTTGGTTTTGTCGACGCCTTGGGTGGCGACGAAATCGGCCATGTCTTCAGGCTTCACAAGGCGCTTGCCTTCTTTCTGGATGGCATTGAAGACAGCCGCGTGAACCTTGTGTTCTACACCCATGGTGTCCAGGGTAATGAACAGCTGGCCGTGGGCGTCCCATGGGCCGCCGAACAGGGCAGGAATACGTTTGAAGTTCACGTCCTGAGGCAGCTTATCGACCCACGGATTGATGACTGGCTCAAAAGCGTAGCAATGCGGGCAGCCATACCAGAACAGCTCCACCACTTCGATCTTGCCCGGTACGGAAACCGGCACAGGATTGGCCAGCTCAACGTAGGTTTTACCGGCTTCAAGCGGCACATTATCGGCAGCTTGTGCGGTCATGCCGAAAAGGCTGGCAGTGACGAGAGCGGCGCTGAGGATCAGATTACGCATGCTTTACTCCTGGACAAATAAAGTCGCCTCACGCGACCTTTGTTGTGACAGGTCTACGCGGGCATGAGTTCGTTAGTGTAACGGCACCGGCCACAAAAAAGGGCAGCCTGGGCCACCCTTTTTATGCTTGCATCGACGGATTAATCGAGCGTTAACGTAGCCGGGGCACTTAGTGCAGGCCCTGGATGTATTGGGACACGGCTTCGATGTCCTTGTTGCTGAGTTTCGCGGCGATGCTCTGCATGATCTTGGTATCGCCGTCGTTGGTGCGATTGCCTTCGCGGAAGTCTGTCAGCTGTTTGCCGATGTACTGGGCATGCTGGCCGCTCAAGTGCGGGAAGCCCGCGGCAGCAAGGCCTGCGCCGTTAGGCGAGTGGCAGCCGAGGCAGGAAGGCATGCCTTTTTCCAGGTTGCCGCCGCGGAACAATTCTTCACCGCGGGCCACCAGTTTCGGATCAGCAGCTCCCACACTGCCTTTCTGGCTGGCAAAATACGCCGCGATATCCGCCAGGTCCTGATCGCTGAGGTTGGTCAACAAGCCGGTCATTTCCAGGACCGTACGCTTGCCATCCTTGATGTCGTGCATCTGCTTGGTCAGGTAACGCTCACCCTGGCCGGCCAGTTTTGGAAAGTTAGGCGCCGGGCTATTACCGTCCGGTCCATGGCAAGCACCACATACGGCGGCTTTCGCCTGGCCAGCAGTGGCGTCGCCTGCGGCATGGGCAACACCGGTGATGCCCAGGGTCAACAGCAGACTCACGATCAGTTTGTTCATCAGCTAATCCAACTACGGCTAAGGGTTAAAGAGTTATGGACCGGGTTCACTCACCATCAACTGAATGACGGCATGGTAATCCTCGGTACTGCAGTCCATGCACAAACCACGCGGCGGCATCGCCTTGAAACCCTGGGTCACGTGTTGCACCAGCGTGTCCATACCTTGAGCCAATCTTGGCTTCCAGGCTGCCTGGTCACCCCGTCCAGGGGCGTTGGGCAGCTGTCCGGCATGGCAGGCCCCGCAAAAGCGGTTGTACACAGCCTCCGGTTCCTGTGTAGCCTGCGCACTGTAAAGTGGCATCAAGAAACCGAAGGCCAGCAGCCACTTGGTCATACATCGACCTTTTCAGGGTTTGAGAGCGTTTTGCGTTCTAATGCGCAATAAAGGTCTATCGCTCCCGTGAACTTCATCCTTCGCTGGGACAAAGCACACACAAAATCTGCGGCATTATATACTGGCGCTACTGAAACGGAAACGACACCGCTTGCCGCACCTATTCCCGGCACCGCCCACATCGGAAAACTCATGCAACTCAAGAATCCCATCCTCGGCCTGTGCCAACAGTCCACCTTCATGCTCAGCGCCGCCAAAGTCGACCAATGCCCCGATGACGAAGGCTTCGAAGTCGCATTCGCCGGCCGCTCCAACGCCGGCAAGTCCAGCGCGCTGAACACCCTGACCCACGCCAGCCTGGCCCGCACCTCGAAAACCCCGGGGCGCACACAGCTCCTCAACTTCTTCAAGCTAGACGATGATCGGCGTCTGGTCGACCTGCCGGGCTACGGTTATGCAAAAGTACCTATCCCGCTGAAGCTGCACTGGCAGCGTCACCTCGAAGCGTATCTGGGTGGCCGGGAGAGTTTGAAGGGTTTGATTCTGATGATGGACATCCGTCATCCAATGACCGACTTCGACCTGTTGATGCTCGATTGGGCCGTCGCCAGCGGCATGCCGATGCACGTCCTGCTGACCAAGGCCGACAAACTGACCTACGGCGCAGCGAAAAACACCCTGCTCAAAGTGCAGGCAGAAATCCGTAAGGGTTGGGGTGATGCGGTGACTATCCAGTTGTTCTCGGCGCCAAAACGCATGGGCCTGGAAGATGCCTACACTGTATTGGCAGGCTGGATGGAACTGGCTGACAAGGGTTCGGAAGCCGCCGAGTAAAAACTCGGGGCAAAAAAAACCCCGGACTTCGTATGGGGAGGGGAAGTTCGGGGTCCAAGTTCCGGACCGCTAGGGCGGGGTCCAGATATCTGCCAACACTTAACACAACATAGGAGCATTGAAGGGCTTCACCACCCATTCAGTAACTCTGAGTAGCAATTCACGGGTTAAGTTCCGGCACGTTCAAAAAACTATTGGAAATAACCCGCCGCGTTTTCCGATCTAAAGCGCTGCCGCGGCATGATGCCGCGGCCCAGGCCCCAGACTTAGTG
Organism: Pseudomonas sp. G1002; assembly: GCF_013385455.1. NCBI lineage: Bacteria > Pseudomonadati > Pseudomonadota > Gammaproteobacteria > Pseudomonadales > Pseudomonadaceae > Pseudomonas > Pseudomonas sp. G1002. Next base: position 734,071 of record NZ_JACAPY010000027.1, on the reverse strand, counting down.
CGCTTCGTCCCAGTTGTCGCCCACGCCGACGTCTACCACCAGCGGCACATCCAGCTTTGCCGCCTCGCTCATGTGTTCACGAATCCTCGCGCTGACTTCAGCCACCAGGTCCTCACGTACCTCCAGCACCAATTCATCGTGCACTTGAAGGATGACCTTGGCGTCCAGGCCCGAGTCCGTCAGCCAGTTGTCGACCTTGACCATGGCCTTCTTGATGATATCGGCCGCAGTGCCCTGCATCGGCGCGTTGATTGCCGTACGCTCGGCGCCAGCACGCTCCTGAGGCTTGTTGGAATTGATCTCCGGCAGGTACAGGCGGCGCCCGAACAGGGTTTCCACATAACCCTGATCAGCCGCCTGGGCACGGGTGCGCTCCATGTACTCGCGCACCCCCGGGTAACGGGCGAAGTACACATCGATGTAAGCCTTGGCAGTCTTGGTGTCGACGCCGATGTCCTTGCCCAGCTTCTGGGCGCCCATGCCGTAGATCAGGCCAAAGTTGATCGCCTTGGCACTGCGACGCTGATTGGACGTGACCTCGGTCAACTCAACCTTGAACACTTCGGCCGCCGTGGCGGTGTGCACGTCCAGGTCGTCGCGGAACGCATTCAGCAAGCCTTCGTCCTTCGACAAATGCGCCATGATGCGCAGCTCGATCTGCGAGTAGTCCGCCGCCAGCAGCTTGTAGCCCTTGGGCGCGACAAATGCCTGGCGGATACGCCGGCCTTCAGCGGTACGCACCGGAATGTTCTGCAGGTTTGGATCGCTGGATGACAGGCGCCCGGTTGCTGCTACGGCCTGGTGATAGGACGTGTGCACGCGACCGGTGCGCGGGTTGATCTGCTCCGGCAAACGGTCGGTGTAGGTGCTTTTCAACTTGCTCATGCTGCGGTACTGCATCAGCACTTTCGGCAGTGGATAGTCATCTTCAGCCAATTTGGCCAAGACTTCCTCGGCCGTCGAGGCCTGGCCTTTGCCGGTCTTCTTCAACACCGGCAGCCCGAGTTTCTCGTAGAGAATCGCACCCAACTGCTTGGGCGAGCCCAGGTTGAATTCCTCGCCGGCGATCTCATACGCCTGGCGCTCGAGGTCGACCATCTTGTTGCCCAGCTCGATGCTCTGGATGCCCAGCAAGGCGGCATCCACCAGGGCGCCCTGACGCTCAATGCGCGCCAGCACGGGCACCAGCGGCATCTCGATGTCGGACAATACGCTGGCCAGGGTAGGAATAGCGGCAAGCTGCTTGTGCAGTTCCTGGTGCAAACGCAGGGTCACATCCGCGTCTTCCGCCGCGTAAGGGCCGGCTTGCTCCAGGGCAATCTGGTCAAAGGTCAGCTGCTTGGCGCCTTTGCCGGCGATGTCCTGGAAGCTGACGGTGTCGTGGTCCAGGTACTTCTTCGCCAGGCTGTCCATGTCATGGCGCGTCGCCACGGAGTTCAGCACATAGGATTCAAGCATGGTGTCGAAGGCAATGCCGCGCACGGTGATGCCGTGTGCCGGGTCACCACCGATGGCGCAGTTGGCCAGGATGTTCATGTCGAACTTGGCGTGCTGGCCGACCTTGAGTTTTTCCGGGTCTTCGAGCAACGGCTTCAGGGCCAGCAGCACGGTGTCCCGATCCAGCTGTTCCGGCGCGCCGATGTAGGAGTGGGTCAGCGGAATGTAGGCTGCTTCATGGGCCTGCACGGCAAACGACACACCCACCAGTTGCGCTTTCTGGGCGTCGATCCCGGTGGTCTCGGTATCGAAGGCGAACAGCTTAGCGTCGTTGAGCTTCTTCAGCCAGACATCGAACTGGGCCTGGGTGAGGATGGTTTCGTACACCGGCTCCACAGAAACCGGCGCGACCACCTCAACCGCTTCCTCGGCGACCGCGGCCGAAGGAGCAGCGCTCAACTCGACGCGCTTGGCATCGCGCTGAATCTCGTCAATCCAGCTCTTGAACTCCAGCAGCGTGTACAGCTCCAGCAGCTTCTCGCGATCCGGCTCGATCAGGTGCAAATCATCCAGGCCCACATCCAGCGGCACGTCGATCTTGATCGTCGCCAGCTCGTAGGACAGGAACGCACTCGCCTTATGCTCTTCCAGTTTGGCAACCAGGGTCTTGGCACCACGAATCGGCAAGGTCGGCACGATATCGAGCTGCTCGTAGAGCTCTTTCAAACCGCCATTTACACCAACCAACAGGCCGGAAGCCGTCTTCGGACCAATGCCCGGAACGCCCGGGATGTTGTCGGACGAATCGCCCATCAACGCCAGGTAATCGATGATCTGCTCGGGAGCGACACCGAATTTCTCCTTCACGCCCTCAACGTCCATGGCGCTACCGGTCATGGTGTTGACCAAGGTAATGTGCCCGTCGACCAGCTGCGCCATGTCCTTGTCGCCGGTGGAAATCACCACCGGACGGTCGGCGGCCGCGCTGCTGCGGGCCAGGGTGCCGATCACGTCGTCCGCTTCGACGCCTTCGACGCACAGCAGCGGGAAGCCCAGGGCGATCACGCTCTGGTGCAGCGGCTCGATCTGCACGCGCATGTCATCGGGCATGCTCGCGCGGTTGGCCTTGTATTCGGCGTACAGCTCATCGCGAAATGTCCCGCCCTTGGCGTCGAACACCACCGCGAACGGACTGTTCGGGTATTGCCTGCGCAGGCTTTTGAGCATGTTCAACACGCCCTTGACCGCGCCGGTAGGCAGGCCTTTGGAAGTGGTGAGCGGCGGCAGCGCGTGAAAGGCGCGGTACAGGTAAGAAGAACCGTCCACCAGGACGAGGGGGGCTTGGCTCATGAGCAGGATCAACCTTTTCGGCGGGTCAGGCGCTAGAATAGCCGGACCAATGACGACAAAGGGACAAGGTTATCATGCGTACAGTAAATCGCCTGTTGTTGACCGGCTTGATTGCACTCACTCCGATGGTGGCCATGGCGGCAGATACTGCCCCTTCGGGCGACCCGGAAGTCACCATTCGCACGGAAGGCGACAAGACCATTCAGGAATACCGCCAGAATGGTTTCCTGTACGCGATCAAGGTGACCCAGAAAGGCTTTCCGCCTTACTTCCTGGTGCGCGCGGACGGAACCGATGCGAACTTCATCCGCTCTGACCAGCCGGATATGCTGATCCCGTCATGGAAGATCTTCGAATGGAAATGATTTCTTAACTTTAATCGGCGCTGCTCCCCGCAGCGCCCGTAACGGCAGTTTTAACCATGTCTGTGTTCACTCCCCTGGCTCGGCCCGAGCTGGAAACCTTTCTTGCCCCTTACGGGCTCGGCCGCCTGCTTGATTTCCAGGGGATTGCCGCTGGTAGTGAAAACACCAATTTCTTCATCAGCCTGGAACAGGGCGAATTTGTCCTGACCCTGGTCGAGCGCGGCCCCGTGCAGGAAATGCCGTTCTTCATCGAACTGCTGGACGTGCTCCACGACGCTGATTTGCCAGTGCCTTACGCCCTGCGTACCACCGACGGCGTGGCCTTGCGCGAGTTGGCGGGCAAACCGGCGCTGCTGCAACCGCGCCTGGCGGGCAAGCACATCAAGGACGCCAACGCCCAGCATTGCGTGCAAGTGGGCGAATTGCTCGGCCACCTGCACCTGGCCACCCAAGGCGAGAAGGTGCTGGAACGCAAGACCGATCGCGGGCTGGACTGGATGCTCAGCGAAGGCGCGCAGCTGATCTCGCACCTCGACGCGGAACAACGCGGCCTGTTGCAAGCGGCGCTGGATGAGATCGAGGCGCACAAGGCGCAGATCCTCGCGCTGCCCCGGGCAAACATCCACGCCGACCTGTTTCGCGACAACGCGATGTTCGAAGGCACGCACCTGACCGGGCTGATCGACTTCTACAACGCCTGCTCGGGGCCGATGCTGTACGACGTGGCGATCGCCCTGAACGACTGGTGCTCGGACGCCGACGGCGTGATCGACGGCCAACGGGCACGGGCGTTGCTGGGGGCTTATGCGGGCTTGCGGCCGTTCACCGCCAAGGAAGCAGAGCTGTGGCCGACCATGCTGCGTGTGGCCTGTGTGCGGTTCTGGCTGTCACGCCTGATTGCGGCTGAATCGTTCGCCGGGCAGGACGTGCTGATTCACGACCCGCGCGAGTTTCAAGTGCGCCTGGCGCAACGCCAGCAGGTCAAGACTCCGCTGCCGTTCGCGCTGTAAAGATCGTACGCGATCAAAATGTGGGAGCGGGCTTGCTCGCTCCCACAGTGGTTATGCGGCGTCTGTCAGAGCGACTCCAGGCACCCAGCCAGGTCATTCCCCAGCTTCTCCAGCACCTGCTCATACCCCTGGGCGGAGGCCGGCGTGTAGCCGCCCAACGCATCCAGTTCCGCCAACTTCACCGGTAAACCCGCCACCAGCGTTTCCGCAAGGCGCGGGCGCAACGGCGGCTCGCTGAACACACAAGTCTTGCCCACTTCCTGCAAACGCGTACGCATCGCTGCCACATGCTGGGCGCCCGGCTGCACTTCTGCGGCCACACTGAACACTCCGGTGTGCTTGAGCCCGTAGGCATCTTCGAAGTAATCGAAGGCTTCATGGAACACGAAGTACGGCTTGCCGGCGACGTCCGCCATACGTGCCTTCAAGCGCGCGTCCAGTGCATCCATACGGCCATCAAAGGCCTTCACGTTGCTCTGGTAACGCTCGGCGTTCGCCGGGTCGGCAGCGCTGAGGTCCGCCGCCATGCGGTTCGCAATCACCCGGGCGTTGACCGTCGACAGCCACAAATGCGCATCCAGGCTGCCCGGGCGATGGTCATGATCATGTTCGTCGGCATCTTCAGCATGGGAGTGGCTATCTTCGGCGAACCGACGCAGTTTCATTCCCGGAAGGTCCTGCACCGCCACCGTCGGCAAGCTGCGGCCTTTCAAGACACGCGGCAGAAAGCTTTCCATGTCCGGGCCAATCCAATACAGCAGGTCCACCGACTGCACGCGCCGTACGTCGGAAGGGCGCAACGCATAGTTATGCGGCGAAGCGCCCGGCGGCAGCAATACCTCGGGAATAGCCACGCCATCCTGCACAGCAGCAGCAATCAGTTGTAACGGTTTGATACTGGTCAGCACCCGAACCTCCGCCTGAGCGGCACCGGCAAGCAGCAAACTGGTGACAAATACGACAAAAACGGGAAAAAGTCTGGACACGATGACCACTCAAGGAGGCAGGAACAGGTAACATAATAACGTCTCTCACAAATATCTGTCGCCGCTCATGCCTAAAACACCGCTTGCCAGCCGTCCCCATGACCACTCTCACTGCGTGCACAGCGCACTGTCAGAGGCCGACGCCTTGTGCGCGCGCCAAGGCCTGCGCCTGACCGCCCTGCGTCGCCGGGTGCTGGAGCTGGTGTGGCAAAGCCACAAGCCGCTGGGTGCCTACGACATCCTCGGCGTGCTCAGCGAGCAGGACGGCCGCCGCGCCGCGCCGCCCACGGTTTACCGCGCGCTGGACTTCCTGCTGGACAACGGCCTGGTGCACCGCATCTCATCGCTCAACGCCTTTGTCGGCTGTAACCACCCGGAACACGCGCACCAGGGCCAGTTCCTGATTTGCCGCGAGTGCCACGCCGCCATCGAACTTGAGCAAAAAAGCATCAGCGACAGCATCATCAAGAGCGCCGGCGACGTCGGCTTCAAGGTCGAAGGGCAAACCGTCGAAGTCGTCGGTGTGTGCTCGGGCTGCCAGGGGGCTTGATGAGCACTGCGTTAATCCGCCTGGAGCAGGTCGGGGTCACGTTCGCCGGGCAAAACGTGCTGGACAACATCGACCTGAGCGTCGAGCCAGGTCAGATCGTCACGCTGATCGGCCCCAACGGTGCCGGCAAGACCACCCTGGTGCGCGCCGTACTCGGCCTGCTCAAGCCCGACAGCGGCAGCGTGTGGCGCAAGCCGAGGCTGCGGGTCGGCTACATGCCGCAGAAGCTGCATGTGGACCCGACCTTGCCCCTCTCGGTGCTGCGCTTCCTGCGCCTGGTGCCCGGTGTCGACCGTGCCCGCGCACAGTCCGCCCTCAAGGAAGTGGGCGCCGAACAGGTGATCGACAGCCCGGTGCAAAGCATCTCCGGCGGCGAAATGCAGCGAGTGCTGCTGGCCCGCGCCCTGCTGCGCGAGCCGGAATTGCTGGTACTGGATGAACCCGTACAGGGCGTCGACGTCGCCGGCCAGGCCGAGCTGTACAGCCTGATCACCCGCCTGCGGGACCGCCATGGCTGCGGCGTGCTGATGGTCTCCCACGACCTGCGCCTGGTGATGAGCACCACCGACCAGGTGGTGTGCCTCAATCGCCACGTGTGCTGCTCCGGCCACCCGGAACAGGTCAGCGGTGACCCGGCTTTCGTCGAGCTGTTCGGCAAGAACGCCCAGAGCCTGGCGATCTACCACCACCATCACGACCACGCCCATGACCTGCATGGCGCCGTAGTCGATGACTCCACCGCATCCCACACCCACGTTCATGGAGATAGCTGCAAGCATGGCTGATTTTCTGCTCTACGCCCTGCTGGCAGGCTTGGCTCTGGCGCTGGTGGCGGGCCCACTGGGCTCGTTCGTGGTCTGGCGGCGCATGGCCTATTTTGGCGACACCCTGTCCCACGCTGCGCTGCTGGGCGTGGCCATGGGATTTCTGCTGGATGTGAGCCCGACCATTGCCGTCACCGTCGGCTGCCTGCTGCTGGCTGTGCTGCTGGTGACCCTGCAACAGCGTCAGCCTCTGGCCTCCGATACCCTGCTGGGCATCCTGGCCCCAAGCACCTTGTCCCTGGGCCTGGTGGTGCTGAGCTTCATGCATGAAGTGCGCATCGACCTGATGGCCTACCTGTTCGGCGACCTGCTGGCGATCAGCCCCACCGACCTGGCGTGGATTCTAGGCGGCAGCGCGGCAGTGCTGGTGCTGCTGGTGACGCTGTGGCGCCCGCTGCTGGCGATCACCGTTCACGAAGAACTGGCCACCGTCGAAGGCTTGCCCGTGGCGGCGCTGCGCATGACCCTGATGCTGCTGATCGCCGTGGTGATCGCTGTCGCGATGAAGATTGTCGGCGTATTGTTGATCACATCGCTGCTGATCATCCCGGCTGCTGCGGCCCAGCGTCACGCCCGCTCGCCGGAGCAAATGGCGCTCGGCGCCAGCCTTCTGGGGATGCTCGCGGTGTGTGGTGGCCTGGCGCTGTCCTGGTTCAAGGACACCCCGGCCGGGCCGTCGATTGTGGTCACGGCGGCCGCCCTGTTTCTGCTGAGTTTTGTCCTGCCCCGTCGTGGGGTGTAGACTTGCTCGCTTTTTGCGCAATTAGAGAGTCGCAGGAATGAAGCTGTTCAACGCCCGTTATCTGCTCCTTGCCGCATTTTCCTTGCTGCTGGGCGCCTGCCAAAGCACCCCGCCCGCCGCCCCCCAGGCGCCGGACGCACGTGCTGCGGCCATCGCACAGCTGGAGCAAAACCTCGCCAGCAGTGAACTGGCCACCGCCGAAGACGAGCTGGCCGCCTTGCAGGCCCAGTCGCCCAACGATCCGGCGCTGGAGCCTTATCAGCGCCAACTGGCCGAAGCCTATTTGCAGCGCAGCCAGATCGTCCTGCAAAAGGGTGATGTCAACGCTGCCGCGACGGCCCTGAGCCGCGCACGGGCATTGATGCCCAAGGCTCCGGCGCTGACCGGTGGCGTCAACAGTGCGATCGCCCATGCCCGTAAAGTCGAGCTGGACAAAGCCGAGGCCGCCCTGAAAGCCGCCGAAGCCAAGCCGCCGGCCAAGGTCATCGACCCGGCAGCGCCAAGCACTACGGTTGCGCTGAACCTCACCGATATCGAGGCGCTGCGCCATCAACTGGATGAGATCGCCACCGATGTGGTGAATTACCAGTGCGATGTGAGCATCCAGGCGCCGCGCACCGAAGATTACCCATGGCTGGCCACGTTGCTGACCAAACGGGTGAAGCGCATCGATTCGGGGTATGACCTGAAGATTCACCGGCAGATCCTGAAGAAGGTTCCGGCGCAGGTCGTGCTGATTCCGCGTAAGACTGAATAACGCCATTCGCGAGCAAGCCCGCTCCCACATTTAACCGAGTTCCAACTTTGGAATGCGGTCAAATGTGGGAGCGGGCTTGCTCGCGAAGGCGATCTAACAAACGACCGATACCTTAAGCCGGAACAGCTTTAGCCTTCGGCTCCCGATCCCAGACCCGATGCTGGGCAATCGCCGCAAAGAACGCCTTAAACGCCTTCGCGTCGCCGCCCACAATCAAGCCCGCATCCGCCTCAAGCTTCAGCACATCCAGCAACTGCTTCGCCTCACCGGCCAGGGCAATTGCCTTGAGGTGCTTGTACGCCTCCAGCAGGTAATGCAACGCCACACCATCAGCGCTCAACGCCTGAACCGACTTGGCGCCACCCGGCACAAACACCGCATCGAACGCCACCGAAGGCAAGCCTTCCATGGAAGCATCCACCGGCAGGCTCTTGCCATCCACCGTCGTTACCGGCGCCGAGGTAGGCCCCAGCAACTTCGCATGCGCACCTGCGGCCTCAAGCGCCTTCTTCAAGGCATCAATCGCCGCACCATCAACACCGTTCGCCGCCAGAATCGCCACCTTGCGGGTCTTGATATCACCCGACAGCAAATTGGCCTGGCTCAACGCTGGCGAGCGTTCCGGAGACGTCTTGCGCTCTGGCACCGTACCTTTAGTCGGTGCTGGCAAGCCCAGGTTCTGCGCCACACGCTTGGCCAGTTCGAGGTCGATGTTGGCGAGGATCTCATTCACCTGGCGAGCGCGAATAAACTCACGCTCCACCTTGCCCAGCTCAAAGCTGTAGGCGGCGATGATGTGCTCCTGCTCGTGCTTGCTCATGCTGCGGAAAAACAAGCGCGCCTGGGAGAAGTGATCGCCGAACGACTCGCTGCGCTCACGGATCTTGTGGGCATCAATGCGCTCCGGATACGTCTCAAAACCACCGTCCTGCGCCGCAGGCGGAGTTTCTTTCGGCCAGCCGCCATCAATCGAGTTCGGCTCGTAGGACGCGCGACCCTTGTCGATGGTGGTGCGGTGCATGGCATCGCGCTGGCCGTTATGGAACGGCGCTACCGGACGGTTGATCGGCAACTCGTGAAAGTTCGGCCCGCCCAGTCGGCTGATCTGCGTATCGGTGTAGGAAAACAGACGGCCTTGCAGCAGCGGGTCATTGGAAAAGTCGATGCCCGGCACGATATGCCCCGGGCAGAACGCCACTTGCTCGGTCTCGGCAAAGTAGTTGTCCGGGTTGCGGTTGAGCACCATCTTGCCCAACGGCGTGATCGGCACCAGCTCTTCGGGGATCAACTTGGTCGGGTCGAGAATATCGAAGTCGAACTTATGCTCGTCTTCTTCGGCGATGATCTGCACGCCCAATTCCCATTCCGGGTAATCGCCACTTTCAATGGATTCCCACAGGTCACGGCGGTGGAAGTCCGTGTCTTTGCCCGCCAGCTTCTGCGCCTCGTCCCACACCAGGGAGCAGGTGCCGACGGTAGGCCGCCAGTGGAATTTGACGAAGTTGGATTTGCCCTCGGCGTTTACCAGGCGGAAGGTGTGCACGCCAAACCCCTGCATGGTCCGCAGGCTTTTTGGAATGGCCCGGTCAGACATGGCCCAGATCACCATGTGCGCCGACTCCGGCTGCAGCGAGACAAAATCCCAGAACGTATCGTGGGCTGAGCCGCCGGTAGGAATCTCGTTGTGGGGCTCAGGTTTTACCGCATGCACGAAGTCAGGAAACTTGATCGCGTCCTGAATGAAAAACACCGGCATGTTGTTGCCCACCAGGTCGAAGTTACCTTCGTCGGTGAAGAACTTCACGGCAAAGCCACGCACGTCACGCACGGTATCGCCGGAGCCGCGTGGGCCCTGAACCGTGGAAAAGCGCGCAAATACCGGGGTTTTATGTTCCGGGTTACGCAGGAACCCGGCCTTGCTCAGCGCCGAATGATTTTCATAGGTCTGGAAATAGCCGTGGGCACCGGTGCCCCGGGCATGGACGATGCGTTCCGGAATCCGCTCATGGTCAAAGTGCGTGATTTTTTCACGCATGATGAAGTCTTCCAGCAGCGATGGGCCACGGGAGCCGACCTTCAAGCTGTTCTGGTTATCGGAAACCTTCACGCCCTGGTTGGTACGCAGCGCCTGGCCCGTCGCGTCGGAGCGGAATGTTTCCAGGCTTTGCAGCTTGGCGTTGGTGTTGCCACGGTCCAGAGTGTCGGTGCCCGCAAGTTCGCTCTTGGGCGGGGTAACTGGCTTTTTAGTACTCATCAGACAAAAACTCCTCGTTTGCGTAGGCCAGAGCGATCCCCGGCTCTTCTTGAGCAAAACCCCAGGCACGGCACCTGGGAGTTTCGAGTTGCTTATGTAGTGACTGACACGGTTTTGTACCGTTCCTTTTTTATGACCTTTGATCGCGTTATTGCCAAATCGCTGGTCGGATGAGAAATAAATGCTAAGAAACGCTATACGGACAGGCTAAAATGCGCGCCCGGCTAACCGCTGATCCCTTTTTAATGCGCCCCACAAGGTTCGCTACGTGATCGAGTTTCATAACGTCCATAAAACCTACCGGGTCGCCGGTAAGGATATCCCCGCACTGCATCCCACCAACCTGCGCGTCGAAAATGGCCAGGTGTTTGGTCTGATCGGCCATTCCGGTGCGGGAAAAAGTACTTTGCTGCGTCTGATCAACCGCCTGGAGCAACCCAGCGGCGGCCAGATCAAGGTCGATGACGAAGAAGTCACCGCCCTCGACGCCAACGGCCTGCGCCGTTTCCGGCAACAGGTCGGGATGATCTTCCAGCACTTCAACCTGCTGGCATCCAAGACCGTTGCCGACAACGTGGCGCTGCCGCTGACCCTCGCGGGCGAACTTTCCCGCAAGGAAATCGACCTGCGCGTGGCCGAATTGTTGGCCCGGGTCGGCCTGTCCGACCACGCCAAGAAGTACCCGGCGCAGTTGTCGGGCGGCCAGAAGCAGCGCGTCGGCATCGCCCGCGCCCTGGCCACCAAGCCGAAAATCCTGCTATGCGACGAAGCCACCAGCGCCCTCGACCCGCAGACCACGGCCTCGGTCCTGCAACTGCTGGCCGAGATCAACCGCGAGCTGAAGCTGACCATCGTGCTGATCACCCATGAAATGGACGTGATCCGCCGCGTGTGCGACCACGTGGCCGTGATGGACGCCGGCGTGATCGTCGAGCAAGGCACCGTCGCCGATGTATTCCTGCACCCCAAGCACCCGACCACCAAGCGCTTCGTGCAGGAATCCGAGCAAGTCGACGAAGGCGAACAGCGTGATGACTTCGCCCATGTACCGGGGCGCATCGTGCGCTTGACGTTCCAGGGCGAAGCGACCTACGCGCCGCTGCTGGGTACCGTCGCCCGCGACACGGGTGTGGACTACAGCATCCTCGCCGGTCGTATCGACCGCATCAAAGACATTCCCTACGGGCAACTGACCCTCGCCGTCACCGGCGGTGACATGGAGGCCGCCTTCGCCGCCTTCACCGCGGCAGACGTCCATATGGAGGTGCTGCGCTAATGGAAATCCTCTTGAGCTTTTTCTCGAACATCGACTGGTCGGAAATCCTGCTCGCCACCGGCGACACCATGACCATGCTGTTCGGCTCGCTGCTGTTCACCGTATTGCTGGGCTTGCCGTTGGGCGTGCTGCTGTTCCTGTGCAGCCCGCGTCAGCTGTTCGAACAAAAGAATGTTTATGCGCTGTTGTCGCTGGTGGTGAACATCCTGCGTTCGCTGCCGTTCATTATCCTGTTGATCGTAATGATCCCGTTCACGGTGCTGATCACCGGCACCTCGCTGGGTGTTGCCGGTGCAATTCCGCCACTGGTGGTGGGTGCCACGCCGTTCTTTGCGCGCCTGGTGGAAACCGCGCTGCGTGAAGTGGACCGCGGGATTATCGAAGCGACCCAGGCCATGGGCGCGACCACTCGCCAGATCATTACCAACGCGTTGCTGCCAGAAGCCCGCCCCGGCATCTTCGCGGCGATTACGGTGACGGCGATTACACTGGTTTCCTACACGGCCATGGCCGGTGTAGTGGGTGCCGGTGGCCTGGGTGACCTGGCGATCCGCTTCGGTTATCAGCGCTTCCAGACCGACGTGATGGTGGTCACCGTGGTGCTGCTGCTGATCCTGGTACAAATTCTGCAAACCGTCGGCGACAAGCTGGTGGTGCACTTTTCTCGAAAATAACGGCTATTGCCGGCGTTAAGCCGGCCAATTCCCGAACAAGGAGCTTGTTGAATGAAAAAACTACTGGTTGCTTTCGCCGCCGTTGCCGCGTTCTCCGCCCACGCCGCCGAAACCCTCACCGTGGCCGCGTCCCCGGTGCCGCACGCTGAAATCCTCGAATTCGTGAAGCCGGCTCTGGCCAAGGAAGGCGTGGACCTGCAGGTCAAAGTCTTCACCGACTACGTTCAGCCAAACGTACAGGTAGCCGAAAAGCGCCTGGACGCCAACTTCTTCCAGCACCAGCCGTACCTGGATGAGTTCAACAAAGCCAAGGGCACTCATCTGGTGAGCGTTGGCGCTGTGCACCTGGAGCCTCTGGGCGCCTACTCCAGCAAGTACAAGAAGCTGGAAGACCTGCCAAGCGGCGCCAACGTCGTGATCCCGAACGACGCCACCAACGGCGGCCGTGCGCTGTTGCTGCTGGCCAAGCACAACCTGATCACCCTGAAGGACCCGACCAACATCCTGTCGACCATCAAGGACATCACTGAAAACCCGAAAGGTCTGAAATTCCGCGAACTGGAAGCCGCCACCCTGCCGCGCGTGCTGACCCAAGTCGACCTGGCGCTGATCAACACCAACTACGCCCTGGAAGCCAAGCTGGACCCGTCCAAGGACGCACTGGTGATTGAAGGCAACGACTCGCCTTACGTGAACATCCTGGTGACCCGCGAAGACAACAAGGATTCGGACGCGGTGAAGAAGCTGGTAGCAGCCCTGCACACCCCGGAAGTGAAAGCGTTCATTCTTGAGAAGTACAAAGGCGCGATCCTGCCGGCGTTCTGATCCAAGGCCGAAACCCCGATCGAAAAAGCGGACGCAGAGCGTCCAGTGCGGCATTCCCACGCAGAGCGTGGGAACGATCCAAACCAATGTGGGAGCGGGCTTGCTCGCTCCCACATTTGATTTGTGTCGCTCAGAAAATGGTCGGCAGGCTTATTTACGCTGCAACAACCCCGGGAACTGCGCTGCCAGCTTCTGGTTGTTCAACGGCGCCCGGATAAACCCGCGTTGCGTTCCATCCGGCCCGATCAGCGCGAGGTTGCCGCTGTGGTCGACGGTGTAGTTGGGCTTGCTGGTGTCTGCCGGAATAAACGGAATGCTCACCGCATTCGAAACCTTCTGCACATCGTCCACATTCGCACCGGTCAAGCCCTCGAACTGTGGATCGAAGTAGCCCAGGTACTGCTTGAGCTGCGCCGGTGTATCGCGGTTCGGGTCAACGCTGACCAAAATCACCTGCAACTTATCCACAACGTCCTTGGGCAGCTCGCTCTTGATCTGCCGCAGCTGGGCGAGGGTGGTTGGACAGATGTCCGGGCAGAAGGTGTAGCCGAAGAACAGCACGCTCCACTTGCCTTTCAGCTCGTTGACCACCACCGGCTGGCCGTCCTGGTTGGTCATGGTCACCGGTGGCAACTGGCGGCTTTGCGGCAGCAGGATGATGCCGGCATCGATCAAGGCCGTCGGGTCGCCCTGGCCTTTGCCACTCAGGACTTTGTTGACGGTCAGGCCCATGATCAACGCGACAATGGCCACCAGAATGAAGACAGTTTTTTGAGTTCGAGTCATAGGTTCAACAATAGGTAATGGTCTACGAGCAGGGCGATAAACAGCATGAACAGGTACCCGATAGAGTACTTGAAGGTGTTGATCGCCGCGTGCGGCCGACTGCCACGGTACAGCACCCAGGCCCATTGCAGAAAGCGCCCGCCCAGAACCAGTGCGCACACCAGGTACAGCATGCCGCTCATGTGGATGACATAGGGCATCAGGCTGACCGCCAGCAAGGCGAAGGTGTAGAGCAGGATATGCACCTTGGTGTAGTGCTCGCCGTGGGTCACGGGCAGCATCGGGATGTCGGCCTTGGCATATTCCTCCTTGCGGTGAATCGCCAGGGCCCAGAAGTGCGGCGGGGTCCAGGCGAAGATGATCAGCACCAGCAACAGAGGCTCGGCGCTGACGTGGCCGGTGACGGCGACCCAACCCAGCAACGGCGGCGCGGCGCCAGCCAGCCCACCGATGACGATGTTCTGCGGCGTCGCACGCTTGAGAAAGCCGGTGTAGATCACCGCATAACCCAACAGCGAGGCCAGGGTCAGCCAGGCGGCCAGCGGATTGGTAAACGCCAGCAACAGCGCCAGCCCGGCCACCGCCAGCACCATCGCAAAAACAAGCGCCGCCACAGGCGATACGCGCCCTTCCGCCAGCGGGCGCTTATGGGTACGCGCCATCAGCGCATCGATGCGCCGGTCCACCACATGGTTGACCGCCGCCGCGCCGCCGGCACACAGCGCGATCCCCAGGTTGCCGAAAATCAGCACCGGCCACGGTACCCCGGCGCGGGTGGCGAGGAACATGCCCACCAGCGAGGTGATGAGCATCAGCACCACCACTTTTGGCTTGGTCAGCTCCAGATAGTCACGCCAGATCGCCTGGCTGTGACGCTCGCTGATCAAGGTCGCCATGGCATCTCTCCTTTAATGGTTATGAGGCCCGACACGTGTTTACGCGGGCTGAAGCGCCAGCCGAACGGCAACTGATGTCGCACCCGAACCAGGCTGGTGCGGGCGTGGTAATTGACCAGCACCAGCGTCAGCAGCAACGCCGCGCCGCCGGCGTTATGCGCGACCGCAACCGGCAGCGGCAGGTGGAAGTACACGTTACTCAGGCCCAGGCAGAGTTGCGCCGCCAGGGCGATCAGCAGCAGGCCCGCCAGGCGGGTCATGCCGACCACCTTGAGCTGCCAGGCCAGGCCCAGCAACACGACAGTGACCAGCAGCGCGCCAATCCGGTGGGTGAGGTGAATCGCCGTGCGCGCATCACTGTCCAGTTGCCCGCCGAGGTAATTGGGGCCGATATGCTGGGTCAGGTGAAAGCCATTGGCGAAATCCGCCGCCGGCCACCATTGCCCGTGACAGGTCGGCAGGTCGATACACGCCACGGCTGCGTAGTTGGAGCTGACCCATCCACCCAGCGCGATCTGGCCGATCACCAGCACCAGCCCGGCCGTCGCCCAATACTGCAAACGCCTGGGCACGATCAGCGCCGGCAATACGCCGGACAATCGCAGCGTCAGCAAGAACAGCAGGCTCAACGTCGCAAACCCGCCCAATAAATGCCCGGTGACCACTTGCGGCCAGAGCTTCAGCGTCACCGTCCACATGCCAAACGCTGCCTGGGCGAACACCACCGCCAACAGGAACAACGGCAGCTTCAACGGCTGGCCCGGATGATGCCGATGGGTCCAGGCGCGCGCCGCCAGCAGCACGATCAACAGCCCGAGGGTGCCGGCGAAGTAACGGTGGGTCATCTCGTTCCAGCCCTTGTCCGCCTCGACCGGCGTGTCCGGGTAATGCAGTTCGGCATGGGCCAGCTGGGCTTCGCTTTTCGGCACGCTGATAAAGCCATAGCAACCCGGCCAGTCCGGGCAACCGAGACCCGCGTGGGTGAGGCGGGTATAGGCGCCCAGCAGCACCACGATCAGGGCCAGCAGGGTGGCAAACAGCGCGAGGCGAAATCCAGGTTTGGCCATGACGGTGTCCTTATCCGATGTTCGACAGTTTCAGCAGCAGGCGCAGGTCGTTGAGCAGGTCCTTGCCCTTGACCCGGGCGTCGTAGCGCAGCACCAGGTTGCCGTGGGGGTCGACGATCCACAGCTGGGCATCGCCGCTGCCTTGGGCGGCGGCGTCTTTGTTGAAGGTCGACAGGTCCAGGGAATAGCGTTGCAGTTGCGGGTATTCGGCCTTGAGTTTGGCGTCATACGCGGTGCTGACCGGCTGCGCACTGGCCAGGGCGTGGCTGGCGCGGGAGGCATCACGGCCCAGGCCGATCTGGAGTTGGCGTGCGAGGTACACCAGTTGCTGGCAGTCGGCGGCGCAGGCGGTGGGCGCGGTGACCAGCAGTTGCCAGCGGTCTTCGTCAGCCTGCACGCCAATGTCGGCACGGGTCTGGCCATTGCCGATCATCTCGCCGTGGTAGCTGCGGCTGTCCGGCACCCAGAACTGCAATTTGTACATAAAGGTGGCGAGCACCATCGGGCCGACCACCATCAGCAGGATCAGGATCAGTTGCCAGCGGCCCTTGCGCCGATTGGGCGCTGCCGGCGTGTCAGACATGTTGAGTGGATTCATGGCCGCTCCCATGGCGCTTCTCCTTTTTTGTGTTGTGCCATCCGAGGTAGAGGTAAAGGCCGAACAGCGCCACCGCCATGGCGAACCACTGCACGGCATAGCCCAGGTGTTTTTCCGGGCCCATGGCGACCACGGGCCAGCTGGTTTCGTAGGTAGCCGGGCCCGCTTCAGCCCGCACTTCATGGGCGAATCCGCTGCGACCCAACTCGGCCCACAACGCCTCGGGATGCAGCGCGGTCAGCAATCGTGGCCACTGTGCGCCCGCCGGATCGGCATGCAATTGGAAGGTCTCGCCAGGCGCCACATAGACCCAGGCATCGAGATTCAGCAGTTGTTCGGGAGTGGTGAAAACCGGTGGTGCACGGCGGTCCGGCCAGGGCAGCCAGCCACGATTGAGCAACAGCCACTCGCCGCTGGCCTGATCATGGAAAGGTTGCAGTAGCTCCACACCGACCTTGCCGTCGCGAAAGCGGTTATCCAGCAACACGCTGTGCTCGGCATCGAACTGCCCGCGCAAATGCACACGACGGAACGCCGGATCTTCGGTGGCCTGCAGTTGCGTACTGCTCATGGGCTCGGCAGCGCGGCGCTCGGCGTAAGTGTCCAGCAGCGCCTGTTTTTCGTGACCGCGAGACAGCTGCCAAAAGCCGAGAAATACCAGTAACGGCAGCAGCACGAGTACCACCAGCGTCGGCGCAATACCGGGGCGAAAGGGTTTCATGGCATTGCCGCAGAGGTCGGTGCTGCGCTGGCTATACTGAATCTCATTGCTCGCCCCCTCCAAAAAAGAGCCCCGGAGCCCACCATGCTCAAAGCAGCCATTGCCCTGATGCTGATTGCTACCGTCGTGAGCCTGTTCAGTGGCTTGTTCTTCCTGGTCAAGGACGAGGGCAACTCCAACCGCCTCGTCACTGCCTTGACCGTGCGTGTGGTGCTGGCCGTGATCACCCTGGGGTTGATCACCTGGGGTTTCTTCAGCGGCCAGCTGGCATCTCATGCGCCCTGGTGAAACACCTCAAAGCACGTAAACGAAGAAAAACAGCCCGATCCACACCACGTCCACAAAGTGCCAATACCAACTGGCCGCCTCGAACCCGAACTGGTGTTCGTTGTTGAAATGCCCCTTCAGGATGCGCATCAGCATCACAAACAAAATGATCGTGCCGATGGTCACGTGGGCACCGTGGAAGCCGGTGAGCATGAAGAAGGTCGCGCCGTACACGCCGGAACCCAGGGTCAGGCCCAACTCCTTATAGGCATGGATGTATTCCTCGGCCTGGAACCCGAGAAACGCCCAACCCAGCAACACGGTGATCGCCAGCCAGATCTTCAGTGCGCCGCGATGGCCTTTGCGCAAGGCATGGTGGGCGATAGTGATGGTCACGCTGGAGCTGACCAGCAAGATCGTGTTGATCAGCGGCAAGCCCCACGGGCTGATGGTGCCCTTGGGCGCCGGAAACATTTTCGGGTCGGGATTGTTCAGCAGCGGCCAGGCAAATTCGAAGTTCGGCCACAGCATGTGCGCGATGCCCTTGTGGCCTTCGCCCGCCAACCACGGCGCCGACATGTGCCGCACATAAAACAGCGCACCGAAAAAAGCGATGAAGAACATCACTTCGGAAAAGATGAACCAGGTCATGCCCCAGCGAAAGGAGCGGTCCATCTGCGAACTGTACAAACCGGCGCGACTTTCCTTGATCACCGCGCCGAACCAGCCAAACATCATGTAGGCCAGCAGCAAGCCACCGACGAAAAAGATCAGCGGGCCGTGGGATTCCGGGCGTGCGGCCTTCAAATCGTTGAACCAGGTCGCCAATCCGAACACCGTGATCAGCATCCCCAGCGTAGCAATTATTGGCCATTTGCTTTGCGCTGGTACGTAGTACGTATCATGAGTCGACATGTATTCGTTCTCCTAATCGAGCCCGCAAGCAACGCCTAGCCGCCGGTATGGACAGCCACGGGCGGTTGGCGCGCGGTGATATCGAACAGCGTGTACGCCAGGGTCAAATGCTTCACATCCTTGGGCATGTCGCGGTCGACAATGAAGCGCACCGGCATCTCTATGCGCTGACCTGGCTGTAGCACTTGCTGGGTGAAGCAAAAACACTCGGTCTTGTGGAAGTACATCGCCGCCTCGGCCGGCGAAATGCTCGGCACCGCCTGGGCGGTCATCGGCTTGTCGGTGGGGTTGTAGGCCACGAACAGCATCTCGGTGACTGCGCCGGGATTGACCACCACCTCGTCGGCCTTGGAGTGGAATTCCCAGACCATATCGATGGCATTGGTGGACAGGAACTGCACCCGCACCTGCCGCGTCGGGTCCACCACCTGCTCGCCTTCGTACTGCCCGGCGGTCTTGCCATTGATGCCGAACGCCTTGCACATCACGTCGTAGATCGGCACCAGGGCAAACCCGAAGGCGAACATCGCCACCACCAGGATCAGCAGGCGCGTGACCAGGCGCTTGATAGGCACGGACTCAAGCATGGCGGCCACCTGCGAATGAATGTTCTGCGAATGGCCTTTCTGTGGGCGCTGGCTTGCCTGCGATGCTGGCAACTCGGTCTTTCAGGTACACCGAAGTGATGCCATCGCAGCCAAGCCAGCTCCCACAGGATAGGGAGGTGTTCATTTGACCTCCGGTGGCGTGGTGAAGGTGTGGTACGGCGCGGGCGAAGGAATGCTCCACTCCAGCCCTTCGGCGCCATCCCACGGCTTGGCCGGCGCAGGCGGGCCGCCACGGATGCACTTGATGACGATGAACAGGAAGAAGATCTGCGTCGCGCCAAAGGTGAAGGCACCGATGGAGGAGACCATGTTGAAGTCGGCGAACTGCAGGTTGTAGTCCGGCACCCGACGCGGCATGCCGGCAAGCCCTACGAAGTGCATCGGGAAGAACGCCATGTTCATCCCCACGAACGACAGCCAGAAGTGCAGCTTGCCCAGGGTTTCGTCGTACATGTGGCCGGTCCATTTCGGCAGCCAGTAGTAGGCCGAGGCGAAGATCCCGAAGATCGCCCCAGGCACCAGTACGTAATGGAAGTGCGCCACCACGAAGTAGGTGTCGTGGTACTGGAAGTCCGCCGGGGCGATGGCCAGCATCAGCCCGGAGAAACCACCGATGGTGAACAGAATCACGAAGGCCACCGCGAACAGCATCGGCGTCTCGAAGGTCAGCGAGCCTTGCCACATGGTGCTGACCCAGTTGAACACTTTCACGCCCGTGGGCACCGCGATCAGCAGCGTGGCGTACATGAAGAACAGCTCGCCCACCAGCGGGATGCCCACCACGAACATGTGGTGCGCCCACACGATGAACGACAGGAACGCGATGCTCGCCGTGGCGTACACCATCGAGGTGTAGCCGAACAGCGGCTTGCGCGAGAAGGTCGGGATGATCGAGCTGACGGCACCGAACGCCGGCAGGATCATGATGTACACCTCGGGGTGGCCGAAGAACCAGAACACATGCTGGAACAGCACGGGGTCACCACCACCGGCGGCACTGAAGAAGCTGGTGCCGAAGTGGATGTCCATCAGCATCATGGTCACGCAGCCCGCCAGTACCGGCATCACCGCGATCAGCAGGAACGCGGTGATCAGCCAGGTCCAGACGAACAGCGGCATTTTCATCAACGTCATGCCGGGGGCGCGCAGGTTGAGGATGGTGGCGATGACATTGATCGCGCCCATGATCGAACTGATGCCCATCAAGTGGATGGCGAAGATGAAGAACGTCACGCTTTCCGGCGCGTAGGTGGTGGAGAGTGGGGCGTAGAAGGTCCAGCCGAAGTTCGGCCCGCCGCCGGGCATGAACAGGGTGGAAACCAGCATCAGGAACGCCGCCGGCAACAGCCAGAAACTGAAGTTGTTCATGCGCGGCAGGGCCATGTCGGGCGCGCCGATCATCAACGGGATCATCCAGTTGGCCAGGCCGACAAACGCCGGCATCACTGCACCGAACACCATCACCAGGCCGTGCATGGTGGTCATCTGATTGAAGAACGCCGGCTCGACGATCTGCAAACCCGGCTGGAACAGCTCGGCACGGATCACCATGGCAAACGAGCCACCAAGCAGGAACATGCAGAAGCTGAACCACAGGTACATCGTGCCGATGTCTTTGTGGTTGGTGGTCAGTACCCAACGCATCAGGCCCTTGGCGGGGCCGTGAGCGTGGTCACCGGCATGACCGTGGTCATCGATCACAGCGCTCATGGCCTTTCTCCTGCGAACGAGTGGGCGGGACGGTTCAGGGAATATGCAATGAAGGAAGTCATTTGCTTTCCGCCTGTTTCAGAGCCAGCACGTCTTTAGGCGTGACCATGTCGCCTTTGTTGTTGCCCCAGGCGTTACGTTCATAGGTCACGACCGCCGCGATATCGACTTCCGACAGTTGCTTGCCGAACGCCGCCATGGCGGTGCCGGGCTTGCCGAAGTACACGCGGTGCAGGTGGTCTTCCTTGGGCCCGGTGGCAATCGGCGAGCCCTTGAGCGCCGGGAACATCGGCGGCAGGCCCTGGCCTTCGGCCTGGTGACAGGCGACGCAGGTGGTGTGGTAGATCTTGTCGCCACGGGCCACCAGTTCATCCAGGGTCCATTCCTTGGAGGTCAGCTCCTTGAGCTTGGCGGCCTCTTCCTTACGCTCGCCGAGCCAGGTGTCGTAGTCGGCCTTGGATTTGACCTCCACCACGATGGGCATGAAGCCGTGGTCCTTGCCGCACAGTTCAGCGCACTGGCCGCGATAGATGCCGGGCTTTTCGATGCGGGTCCAGGCCTCGTTGACGAAGCCGGGAATCGCATCACGCTTCACCGCAAACGCCGGCACCCACCAGGAGTGAATCACGTCCGCAGCGGTCACCAGGAAACGCACCTTGGCGCCCACCGGCAGCACCAGCGGCTGGTCGACTTCCAACAGGTAATGCTCGCCTTTGACGGCCTGGTTATGGATCTGCTCGGCGGGCGTGGCCAGGTTGCTGAAGAACTCGACATCCTGGCCCAGGTATTTGTAATGCCACTTCCACTGGTAGCCGGTGACCTGGATATCGATATCCGACTCAGTGCTGTCGTAGATGTTGATCAGCGTCTTGGTGGCCGGAATGGCCATCGCCACCAGGATCAGCAAGGGCACCACGGTCCAGAGAATCTCCACCGTCGTACTCTCGTGGAACTTGGCTGCCACCTGTCCCGTGGAGCGCCGGTGAACGATCATCGACCAGAACATCGCGCCAAACACGACGATGCCAATCGCCACACAAATCCAGAAAATGGTCATGTGCAGGTCAAACACGGCGTGACTGACTTCAGTGTCCCCTGGCGCCATATTCGTTGTCCAGGCGGCTTGCGCCTGGCCGAATACTGACCACAACAGGAGGCCCATCCAAACATGTGGATGTCGCGTCATTGCGGGTTCCCCTTATCATTCTTGTTATCCCGCCGGTTTGCACCTGCGGCCAAGGGAGCGGCTTCCATACTGCTTACAACCGCCAGGCCTTGCCTGCTCATGCAGTCGGGCGTCATCAGCTAATTGCGTACAAAATCGAGTATAGACAGCGACCGCCACCCCGCAATGTGATCGGGCAAATGAACGAAAATGAGGAAACGGACCACACAACAGGACCGGTGGCGCGCGTTATCCGACGAACGATGGCAATTTGATATAACGCCAGCGCATAACCATGAAATAATTATGACAAATGCGTCTTAGGCTCTCGTATAAACGAGCTACCTTATGCTCTCCCTATTTCCTACGCCTGCATCACTGGAGCTTTCATGAACACCGCCGCATTGCGCGAGCAGATTTCCCGTGCCCATCAACACGAATCCAGCACTGGCCAGCTTGCTCAGCAGCTGGAAGTTCAGTTACCGCACCTGCACCCGGCGATTTCCGTGCCTGACGTCGACGCCAAGGGCGTGATGACGCGTTTTGTAAGCGCCTACATCGACCAGGTCCCCGATCTGCTGGACGCGGCCAACGATGTCGCCCGCGAAGCCGGTATTGAAAGCCAGATCAAACCGGTGCTGAAAATCGCCGAGCATTTCTTCCTGCAGCCGCCGGCGATCCTGGCCGGGCATGAAGGCCTGGACGGTTTGCTGGATGAGGCTTACCTGGCGCATCGCCTGGTGGAAGAGGTCAACGATCTGTATATCAAGCACTTCGGCCAGCCGTTGATTCCGCTGGATACCACTGTGGCGAACGTGATTGCCCACCAATTGATCGGCGAGGCGTTTGCCAATCAGCTGGATGAGGCGGTGCACCACGCGGTGGATGAGATGCTTAACGAGGAGAGTTTTGCGCTGGAGTCGGTCGAAGCCTACCGCGACAAGCTCAAGAGCCCGGACACGGAAGCGGCTTGGAAGCGCTGGCCGTGCCTGTCGCGGCAGTTGGGCGTGGGTCTTGAGCTGGACCAGCCAGCTTAGATTTGCCGGCTTGCAAAGATCCAATGTGGGAGCGGGCTTGCTCGCGAAAGCGGTGTATCAGAAACACATTCAGTGACTGACACTGCGCCTTCGCGAGCAAGCCCGCTCCCACATTTTGATCCGATTTCGTCAGCCAACAGACGGCGCCGAGCCTATTCCGGTCGTCGTTCTTACCCGTCCTTCCAACCTGCGCTTCAACCCCCGCGCCTCGATCATCAGCTTCGAGCCCTTGGCCGCATTGGCCCGACCCCATTCCTCCAATAGCTCAAGGCAGGAGTGGTCGATATAACTCAGGTTACTGAGCGGCACATGCAAGGTGGTCCCGGCGGGTACCGTCGACAGCACCTGGGTCAATGCAGGCACCTTGAGAAAGGTCCCGGCCCCCGTCAATCGCAGCTCCATCTCGCCCTCCTGCGGCAGGTCGATCAGGCTTATCTTCAAGCGTGAGGCCTTGAACGCCAGCTTCACCAGCGTCAACCCGAAGCCCACCAACACACCCGTCAGCAGGTCGGTAAAGATGATCGCCAGCGCCGTCGCCGCGTAGGTAAACATCGGCATTCGCCCGTAGCGCGCCAGGCCACGAAACGCCTTCATGTCCACGAGCTTGATCCCGGTGTACACCAGCACACCCGCCAGGCTTGCCACCGGAATGCTTTGCAGCACACTGGACAGCAACAGCACGAACGCCAGCAGCCACAAGCCGTGGAACATCGCCGACAAACGCGTGGTAGCGCCGGCCTGGACGTTGGCCGAACTGCGCACGATCACACCGGTCATCGGCAGGGCGCCGACCAGGCCACACAGCATGTTGCCCACACCTTGTGCCGACAATTCCTTGTCGAAGTCGGAACGCTGGCCACTGTGCATACGGTCGACTGCCGCCGCCGAAAGCAGCGTTTCAGCGCTGGCGATAAATGCCACGGCGAAGGCCGCGATCAACAGATTGGGATCCGCCAGGTTCAGCAGGTCGCTGGGGCGCAGCCAATCGATGGCATCCGCGAGGTTTTCCGGCACCTCCACCCGCTTGACCTGCAACGCCAGCACCAGGCTGGTGACTGTCGCCAAACCCACGCCGAGCAGGGCGCCGGGGACGAAGCGCAGCTTTTGCGGGCGGAACTTGTCCCACAGCCACATCACCATAATCGTCGACAGCCCGAGCAAACCGGCCTGCCAGCCGAGCCCGCCGCCCAATGTGGGGATCGCCTGGATCAGTGCCGCAGGGAAGCCGGCGAGGTTATCCAGCCCCGAGGGCTTTGGCACACCGTCGAGCATCACGTGTACTTGCGACAGGACAATCAGCACCCCGATCCCCGCCAGCATCCCGTACACCACTGCAGGCGCAGTCACGCGGAACCAGCAGCCCAGGCGCAAACGCCCGGCCACCAATTGCAGGAAGCCCGCCAGCAACAGGATCGGCCCGAGCATGGCCATGCCATGCTGGCGAACCAGTTCAAACACCAACACCGCCAAACCTGCCGCCGGACCGCTGACTTGCAACGGCGACCCCGCCAGCCAACCGACCACCAGGCCACCGATGATCCCGGTGATCAAGCCTTTGGCCGGAGGCATTCCGGACGCGATGGCGATCCCCATGCACAGCGGCAGGGCGACCAGAAACACAACCACGGAAGCCAGCAGCTCCCGT
Organism: Pseudomonas sp. G1002; assembly: GCF_013385455.1. Lineage (NCBI taxonomy): Bacteria > Pseudomonadati > Pseudomonadota > Gammaproteobacteria > Pseudomonadales > Pseudomonadaceae > Pseudomonas > Pseudomonas sp. G1002. The sequence goes on along the minus strand of NZ_JACAPY010000027.1, from coordinate 709,606 downwards.
GGCAGCACAGCTTTCAATTGAGCAGCACGCATGATGACTCTCCCGAGGCATTCGCCGGGCGTGGCAAGGCCTGGCTGCTCGAATGGCAGCCATCGCGTTACCCGACAGGGGATTGTTTTAGAAGCGCGCTTTAGGCGTCGCGGATGGAATCGGCTGGGTACCGTTCAAGGGCAGGAACGCTGCCTGATCCGCATCGTAGGCCCTGATTTCGCTGGTCTCGATGTCGTAGACCCAGCCATGGATAAACAAATGCCCGTTGGCCATGCGCGAGGCCACGGAGGGATGAGTGCGCAGGTGCTGCAGTTGGGCGATCACGTTTTCTTCGGTCAGCACGTGCATGCTTTCGTGTTCGTTGGCGCAATCGCAGTTGTCCTGGACCATGGTCTTGGCAACCTCGGCGTGGCGCAGCCAGGCCTTTACCGTGGGCATTTTTTCCAGGCTTTGGGGGTTGAGCACCGCGCGCATGGCGCCGCAGTCGGAGTGGCCGCAAATGATGATGTGCTGCACACCAAGGGCCAGTACCGCGTACTCGATAGCCGTTGAAACACCGCCGTTCATCTGCCCATAAGGCGGCACGACGTTACCGACGTTACGGGTCACGAACAAATCCCCAGGGGAGCTATGGGTGATCAGCTCGGGAACGATGCGCGAGTCGGCGCAGGTAATGAACATCGCCCGCGGGCTCTGGGCCGTGGCGAGTTTTTTGAAGAGCTCTTCCTGCTGGGGGAAGATCTCGTTATGGAAATGCAAAAAGCCTTCAACGATGTGCTGCAGCGCTGCATCGGCGGATTCCGCCTCGTGAGGGGCTGAAGCCGACGCAGCCAACGGCTGTTTATCCTTGTCACTCATAATTCATCCTCTTGGTTGGAGCAGGGGAGTTTTCCAGTGCGGCCGGCGCCCAAACTGAAGCGCCGACTCATTAGTCACTCGATGAACAAGGTACCCGCCGAAACTTAACTCAAACTGAATGAGCCGCTCTAGATCGGGGCTTTCAGTGATATCAAAACGCGACTATTCCTACAGAAAAGTACGCTTTTCCAGCAGTTTACAATAATGCCATCTGTCTGCCCGGCGGACAAAACGCCGTGCAATCCAGATTAAACCCTTCCCGCCGGTTGAGCCCCAATCGTTTGATCGCCTTGGCGAAACGTTGCGCCAGCAAATCGGCAAACGGCCCTTCGCCACGCATGCGTACACCGAAGCGGCTGTCGTAGACCTCACCGCCGCGCACCTGCCGCACCAGGCTCATCACATGGGCCGCGCGCTGCGGGTAATGGGCCGCCAGCCATTCCTCAAACAGCGGCGCCACCTCCAGAGGCAAACGCAGCATCATGTACGCCGCGCTCTGTGCCCCCACGGCATGAGCTTCGGCCAGCAGGCTTTCCAGCTCGCTGTCGTTGATCATCGGGATCATCGGCGAACACAGCACGCCCACCGGGATCCCCGCCTCACGCATCACCCGGATCGCCCGCAGCCGGGCCTTGGGCGCAGCCGTGCGCGGTTCGAGGATGCGCTTGAGTTCATCGTCCAGGCTGGTGAGGCTGATCATCACCGCCACCAGCCGCTGCTGCGCCAACTCGGTCAGCAGGTCGAGGTCCCGCAGGATCAGCGAGCCCTTGGTAATGATCGTCACCGGATGACGGTAGCGCAGCAGCACTTCGAGGGTTTGCCGAGTGATCTTGTACTCGCGCTCGATGGGCTGGTACGGGTCGGTGTTGGAGCCCAGGTTGATCGGCGCGCAGGTGTAGCCCGGTTTCGACAGTTGCTGCTCAAGCACCTCGGCGGCGTTGGTCTTGGCGATCAGCTTGGTTTCGAAGTCCAGCCCCGGCGACAGGTCCCAATACGCGTGGCTGGGCCGCGCATAGCAGTAGATACAACCATGCTCGCAGCCGCGATACGGGTTGATCGCCCGGTCAAACGGGATATCCGGCGAGCTGTTGCGGGTAATGATGGTTTTCGCGGTTTCGATACGGACTTCGGTGCCCTGGGTCTGTGGCACTTCCTGATACCAACCGTCGTCTTCCGCCACGCTGACGGTGGGCGCAAAACGGTTATGCAGGTTGGTGGCCGTGCCGCGGCCGCGAGGCGGCAAAGGGACATTCATAGTCAGACCTCATAAACTGTATCCATATACAGTATTCGAGAAGATCGCTTTTCACCAGCACCACTGGGCGGCGCGGTCTAGCATCGACCTTCGCACGAACGGAATGACACCTTCCTACATGTAACCAAACAAGAAATAAATCGCGACATATGTGACATGGATAAAGTTATTAACACATCGCTATGATCACAACTTAACTCATTACCACCTACAGGATATTTATGTCTCAGGATGAACTACGCTTTACATGCGAAGACTTTGAAAAAGATAACAGCCCGGAAGTATTAATGGAGCGCTTTACCGACGGTAAACTGTCCTACGCCATGTATGCCTCTTCCTCCAACAGGGACGGGCACTACGACACCACATCCTCCACCACCGACCTGGATAACGACGGCGACTTCGATGAACAGGACAAGACCATCTTCCTGAACATGGCGAATAGCTTTGTAAAAACCTGCGCCCCTCGATAATTAATCGGCTAGTTGCCAGGATTATATATAAAACTATAAACCTGGCAACTGACACTACTTCTCTGAAGTTTGATCAGCTTCGGTAGTTACTGCATCTTTTCGCAAGTCTTTCACTTGCGAAGCCTTTACAGGCTCTCCCTTATTACCCCAACTGTCCCGAACGAAACTGACCACATCCGCCACTTCCTGATCCGACAGCCGCCAGGCAAACGCCGGCATGGTGAAAGTCGAAGGTGCCGTATGCGTCGCCGGCAACGTGCCGCCGTTCAACACGATGTTGATCAGCGACGTCGCATCCGCCGTCTGCAATACCGGGTTGCCCGCCAGCGCCGGGAACACGCGGGTGTAGCCGTGGCCGTCGGTACGGTGGCACGCCGCGCAGTTGTCGATGTACACCGAGGCACCCGGCTTGCTGTCATCACCCTTCCACAGCGCATCGGCGACCTGCTTGTCGTACTGATGCGGCTGATCCTTGGGATCCACCGCCGGCAGGGTCTTGAGGTAACGGGCGATAGCCGTCAGGTCCTCTTCCGACATGTACTGCATGCTGTGGACCACAACGTCGCTCATGCCGCCAAACACCGCGCTGCGATCACTGCGCCCGGTCTTGAGGAATTGCACCAGTTGCTCCTCGCTCCAGCTACCCAGGCCGTCCTTGTGGTCGCCCCGCAGGCTCTTGGCAATCCAGCCTTCCAGCGGCGCACTGCCGGACAGGAAAGCGCTGCCATCCGACGCACTCAGGGATTTTTCCTGCATGGTCAGGGCCCGTGGCGTATGGCAGGCACCGCAGTGGCCAAGGCCCTCTACCAGATAAGCGCCACGGCTGATCACCGGATCGGCGCCCGCCTGGGCCTGGTAGTCCTCGACCTTGGGCGCAAACATCCAGCGCCATCCGGCCAACGGCCAGCGCATGCTCAACGGCCAGGGAATGTCGCTGTCCTTGTTCACCTGCGCCACCGGCTCCACGCCCTTCATGAAGTACGCGTACAACGCCTGCATGTCGCTTTCGCTGACCCGCGCGTAAGACGGGTAGGGCATCGCCGGGTAAAGCGTACTACCGTTCTTGGCGACGCCATGGCGCACGGCCTGGTCGAAGTCTTCGAAGCTGTAGTCGCCCAGGCCGGTTTTGTCCGGGGTGATGTTGGTGGAGTAGATGGTGCCGATCGGGGTTTCCATCGGCAGGCCACCGGCGAACGGTTTGCCGCCCTTGGCGGTGTGGCAGGCCACGCAGTCACCGGCGCGCGCCAGGTATTCACCCTGTTTGACCAGATCGGTTTCAGCCGCACTCACCGAGCAGCTGCTGAACAAAGCCAGGGACGCGATAACAAATGCTTTCATGGTCATCGCTCCTTATGCCTGAACCAGTGGGCCGGGGTTTTTCAGGTACTGCTCGCGAATTGCCCGCGCCGACCAGTAGGTCAATGCCGCCACCAGGCCCGTAGGGTTGTAGCCCAAGCCTTGTGGGAACGCGGAAGCGCCCGGGACAAACACGTTGTGTACGTCCCAGCACTGCAGGTAGCGGTTCAAGGCACTGGTTTTCGGGTCGGTGCCCATGATCGCGCCACCGTTGAGGTGGGTGGTCTGGTAGGACGCGGTGTTGAAGTGCTCGCCCACCTTTTTGCCCAGCAAGGCAATCGCCTTGGGGTTCATCGCTTCGGCGATCTTGCTCATTTTTTCGACCATGAAGCGGTTCATCTTGATGTCGTTTTCCTGCCAGTCGAAGGTCATGCGCAGCAGCGGCAGGCCGTAGGCATCGCGGTAAACCGGGTCCAGGTCGAGGTAGTTGCCACGGTAGGATTGGTGGGCGCCATGGGCATCCATCGACACCTGATGGGTGTAGTAATCAGCCGTGGCGCGCTTCCACGCGCTGCCCCAGGCCGGCGTGCCCGGCGGGTTGGAGGTGCCCGCAATCGGCCGGCTGCCCGCCTGGTTGACCCACATCGGCGAGCCGCCCACAAAGCCGTGCGGCCCATGGTCGAAGTTGTCGGCGTTGAAGTCATCGACCGCCACGCCATTGCCGCCGGCACCGATGAAGTTGTTGGTGTGCACGTCCTTGTCGAAGAACGCCTTGATGGTGGCCATGTTCTGGTAGGCGAAGTTGCGGCCCACCACGCCCTCACCGGAGATCGGGTCGTAGGGTTTGCCGATGCCCGACAGCAGCATCAGGCGCACGTTGTTGAACTGGAAGGAACCGAGGATCACCAGGTCCGCCGGCTGCTCGCATTCCCGCCCCTGGGCGTCGACATACGTCACGCCGGTCGCCTTGCTCCTGGTGCTGTCGAGATTGACCTTCAGCACGTGGGAATTGGGCCGCAGTTCGAACTTGGGTTCCTGGCGCAAGGCCGGCAGGATGTTCACGTTCGGCGAAGCCTTGGAATACATGTAGCAGACATAACCGCTGCAGAAGCCGCAGAAGTTGCACGGGCCCATCTGGGCGCCGTAAGGGTTGGTGTACGGCCCCGATGTATTCGCGGAAGGCAGGTTGTAGGGCTTGTACCCCACGGCCGTGGCGGCCTTCTGGAACAGCTGTGCGGAGACTGTGTTCTTCTGCGATTCCAGCGGGAAGTGATTGGAGCGATCCGGTGCGTAAGGGTTGCCGCCCTTGCCTTCGCCCACCAACTGGCCTTTCACCGTCCAGGCTTGCCCGGAGGTGCCGAAGACTTTCTCGGCATAGTCGAAGAATGGTTCCAGCTCTTCATAGCTGACGCCGAAATCCTGGATGGTCATGTCCTTGGGAATGAAGTTTTTCCCGTAGCGCTCTTCGTAATGGCTGCGCATGCGCAACTCGATCGGGTCCACCCGAAAGTGCACGCCGGACCAGTGCAGGCCTGCACCGCCGACACCGTTGCCAGGCAGGAAAGCGCCCAGTTGGCGGTTGGGCATCGCCACGTCATTCACGCTATGGCGAATGGTCACGGTTTCCTTGGAGATGTCCTGGAAGAGCTTTTTACGCACGCTGTAGGTCAGTTCGTCGATGACCTGGGGATAGTTGCCGTCCGGGTAGGTGTCCTGCATCGGGCCGCGCTCCAGCGCTACCACGTTGAGGCCAGCTTCCGTCAGCTCCTTGGCCATGATCGCGCCGGTCCAGCCAAAGCCGACAATCACTGCATCCACTTTCTTCATGATGGTCGCCACGTTTACGCCCTCTCGCCACGGATCGAAACAGCCGGGATGGGGTATTGCTCGTTGCGTTCAACCCAATCCATGAAATCGGCGCGGGCGCCGGGGAAGCCGATCATGGTCCAGCCGACCATGCCTTTGTTGCCACCGTGGACCGGGTCGCAAAAGAACCCTTCCTTGGTGTTTTGCAGCAACAGATTGAAGAAAATCTTCGGCGGGACGCTGTCGAACTGCGCGTCGCCGGCCTCCAGGCGCTGCAACAACTTTTCCTGGGTAGCGCTGTCTTGCTCGGCAAATAGCTTACCGTTCATCGCTTTCGACCAGGCATCCGTGGCAGCGATGCCCAGGCGATAGATCTCCTTGGGCACCAATTTGCTCTGCCAGCCCATTTCAGGCGGCGCGTCGGCATTGAACGGGCCTTGCATGAACCACAGGGCACCCGCCGCGTACGGCGTGTTCATCTGACGGTCGATGTATTCCGGCGCGCCGGCTTCCAGGGCGCCTGGGCCCTGGTCGTCCGCCGGGATCAGGCGCGCAACGGCCGCGTTGATAAAGGCCCATTCCTCGCCAGTGAAATAGCTCGGCTCATAGGCCTTGCTGCTGACGGGCGCCTTCTCCGGGCTGGCTTGAGCCGGTTCGGGAACCGCCATCAGCATCGAACCGCCCAGGCCCGTGCTGGCGACAGTGACCACGGGGATCAAGGTCAAGGATTTGCGTAAAAACTCACGCCGGGGGTTGTCTTGATCTTGATCAGACATGGTGGCACCTCATCATGTGGTCACGGATTTATCAGCCGCTTCGAGGAACGACTTATAGTTTTGGCAGTAAATGGGATCCAAAGGACCCAAGGGGATAGAACACAGCAGCAATCAATAGTTACAAAGGATAGCAGGCTAAGGATTGGGGAAAATCGTTTCAGCGCGAAAAAATCTGCCCGGAGCCGGCTTATTCACGATTCTTTGACGAGTACCTCACACGGCATTGACCCCCTGTAGGCGAATCTGGGCCCCATCAGCCCCTTCCCTATTCGGTTACATCGCGCATGTTCAAGAATCAATTGCTGCCTGCCGTCAGCCTCGTGTTCATGGCGCTGTTCACCACCGCACCGTCCCAGGCCGAAGAGCTCACGCCCATTCGTTCGTTGGAATGGGCCCAGCCGGTGGGCAATCAATACAACCTGTATCAAATGACGCCCACGCTCTATCGCAGCGCGCTGCCGGATAGCGGTGCTGTTCCTGTATTGGAAAAGCTCAAGATCGGTACGGTGATCAACTTTCTGCCCGAGTCCGATGCCAAGTGGCTGAAATCACCCGGTATCAACCAGGTGCAATTGTCCTATCGCACCAACCATGTCGATGACGCCGATGTGCTCGCAGCGTTGCGTGCGATTCAGGATGCCGAAGCCAACGGCCCGGTGCTGATGCACTGCAAACACGGCTCCGACCGCACTGGCCTGGTGGCGGCGATGTATCGGGTGGTGATTCAGGGATGGAGCAAGGAAGATGCGCTGAACGAAATGACCTTGGGCGGCTTTGGCGCCAGTAGCGGCTTCAAGGACGGTGTTCGCTACATGATGAGGGCCGATGTCGACAAGTTACGCACCGCACTGGCCAACGGCGAATGCAGCACCAGCGCCTTTGCGCTGTGCTCGATGAAAAGCTGGCTGAATACCGCGGAAAACGCCAAAGACCCGGCCGAGGAAAAAACCGCCTGGGTGGTCGCTCCCTGAGCCATCAACCCAGGGAGCGCTTCACGATCAGTCTTTCTTCAGCTTCGGATTAGGGAAGAACTGCACCGCTTGCACCTTGGGGTCCGGTGCTTTCAACGCCGACGTATTGACCCGCGTACCCAATTCTTTGGGCACTGACAGACCTTGTTCATTCAGCGTGTCGGAATAGCCGCAAGCCACGCATTCGCGGTGCGGAACATCGTCCTCGCTCCACATCATCAACTTGTCCGGCTCGCTGCACGCCGGGCAGACTGCCCCGGCGATAAAGCGTTTTTTGGTTTTCACAGGTGCTTCACTCATGCTGCCGCGTCCTCACTCAGGCCGCTGTGGCGCAAGAGTGCGTCAATCGACGGCGCCCGTCCGCGGAAATCGACGAACAGCACCATCGGTGCCTGGGAACCGCCACGGGCCAGGATCGCCTCGCGGAACGCTCGGCCAGTCTCGGCATTGAGTACGCCATCTTCTTCGAACTTGGAAAAGGCATCGGCCGACAGCACTTCCGCCCACTTGTAGCTGTAGTAACCCGCGGCGTAACCGCCAGCGAAGATATGCGCGAAGCTGTTGGGGAAGCGGTTGTAGGCGGGCGGACGCATCACCGACACCTCATCACGCACACCTTCCAGCACCTGCAGCACGCTGCGGCCATCGCCGTGGGTGGCGTGCAGCTCGAAGTCGAACAGCGAGAACTCCAACTGGCGAACCATCATCAGGCCGGACTGGAAGTTCTTCGCCGCGAGCATTTTTTCCAGCAGGTCCTGAGGCAGCGGCTCACCGGTTTCATAGTGACCGGAAATCAGCGCCAGGCCTTCCGGCTCCCAGCACCAGTTTTCCATGAACTGGCTCGGCAACTCCACCGCATCCCAGGCCACGCCGTTGATGCCGGACACGCCGGCGTGCTCGACACGGGTCAACAGGTGGTGCAGACCGTGGCCGAATTCGTGGAACAGAGTGGTCACTTCATTGTGGGTCAGCAGGGCAGGCTTGCCGCTGTCGGCCGGGGTGAAGTTGCACACCAGGTTGGCCACCGGGCTTTGCAGCACGCCATCAACCGTGCGGCGACGGTCACGGGCGCCGTCCATCCAGGCACCCCCACGCTTGTTGGCGCGGGCATACAGGTCGAAGAAGAAGCGGCCGACGTGCTGGCCGTTTTCCTTGATTTCAAACAGGCGAACATCCGGGTGCCAGGTGTCGAAGCCTTTCTGCTCGGCGATCTCGATGCCATACAGGCGTTGCACGATGGCGAACAGGCCGCTGAGTACCTTGTCGATCGGGAAGTAGGCGCGCAGGGCTTCCTGGGAAACGCTGTAACGCTGCTCACGCAGTTTTTCGCCGTAGAAACCGCTGTCCCAGCTTTGCAGGTCCGCGCAGCCTTGTTCGGCGGCATAGGCCTTGAGCTGTTGCAGGTCCTGAGTGGCAAACGGCTTGCTGCGCTTGGCCAGGTCCCGCAGGAAGCTCAGCACCTGGTCGCTGGACTCGGCCATTTTGGTGGCCAGGCTCAGCTCGGAGAACGAGGCGAAGCCCAGCAGTTGCGCCAGCTCCTGACGCAGGTCGAGGATCTGTTCCATGACCGGGCCATTATCATTCTGACCGGCATTCGGGCCTTGGTCCGACGCGCGGGTGCAGTAGGCTGCGTAGATTTCTTCACGCAGGGCGCGGTCGTGGGCGTAGGTCATCACCGCGTAGTAGCTCGGGAATTCCAGGGTGATCAGCCAGCCGTCGAGGCCCTTGGCCTGGGCAGCCGCAGCCATTTGCGCCTTGGAGGAATCGGTCAGGCCGGCGAGGGTTGCTTCGTCAGTGACGTGCTTGGTCCAGGCCTGGGTGGCATCGAGCAATTGGTTGGAGAACTTGCTGCCCAGTTCGGAGAGCTTGCTCTGCACTTCGGCATAACGCTTTTGCTGCTCAGGCGGCAAATCGATACCCGACAGACGGAAGTCCCGCAGGGAGTGTTCCAGGATGGTTTTTTGCGCCACGTCGAAGCCGGCGGCTTCCGGGCTGTTGGCCAGGGCGTCGAAGGCCTGGAACAACTCGCGGTTCTGGCCCATCTCGGTGGAGTAGGCGCTCAGTGCCGGCAGGCACGCCTCGTAGGCTTCCCGCAGTTCGGCGCTGTTGCACACGGCATTCAGGTGGCTGACCGGGCTCCAGGCGGCACCCAGGCGGTCATTGAGTTCGTCCATGGCCAGGACCAGCCCGGCCCAGGTCGGATTTTTACCCTGGCTTTGCAGGATGCCTTCGATGGCGACGCGGTTGTCGGCGAGGATCTGTTCAATGGCCGGCTGCACGTGCTCGGCACGGATCGCCGAGAACGGCGGCAGGTCGTAGGACTGCAGAAGAGGGTTGTTCGCGCTCACGGTTGGCACCTTGGCTGAAGAAACATGTAAGAACAAAGATGGGGCCATCTTAATTACAATCAACGCCCACCGCAGCTATCAGCAGAAGAGAGAGAGCCTATCGTGACCCTTCGCACCTACCAGAATCACACGCCGGCCCTGGCCGCCGGGGCTTTCGTCGATGCATCGGCGGTGGTGATCGGCGACGTCGAAATCGGCACCGACAGCTCGGTATGGCCGCTGACGGTGATTCGCGGCGACATGCACCGCATCCGCATCGGTGCGCGCACCAGCGTGCAGGACGGCTGCGTGCTGCACATTACCCACGCAGGCCCCTTCAATCCTGATGGTTTCCCGCTGCTGATCGGCGACGATGTGACCATTGCCCACAAGGTCATGCTGCATGGCTGCACGGTAGGCAGCCGGATCCTGATCGGCATGGGCAGCATTGTGATGGACGGCGCCGTGGTGGAAGACGAGGTGATCATCGGCGCCGGCAGCCTGGTGCCGCCGGGCAAGAAACTTGAGAGCGGTTTTTTGTATGTTGGCAGCCCGGTTAAACAAATCCGCCCACTGACTGACAAGGAACGGGCATTTTTCACCTACAGCGCCGCGAACTACGTAAAGCTCAAAGACCTGCACCTGGCCGAAGGCTTCGACCAATGACAAGGACACCCATGCATTACCAGACCGTTTTGTTCGACCTCGATGGCACCCTCACCGACCCGCGCGAAGGCATCACCCGCTCGATCCAGTACGCCCTCGCCAAACTGGGGATCGATGAGCCGGACCTGACCAAACTCGAGCACTTTATCGGCCCGCCGCTGCTGCAAGCGTTCATGCAGTTTTATGGCTTCGACGAAGCCAAGGCCTGGGAGGCGGTGAATTTCTACCGCGAGCGCTTCAAGGTCACCGGCCTGTACGAAAACCGCGTGTTCGACGGCGTGATGCCGCTGCTTGAGGAATTGAATGGCCAGGGCCGTCAGCTGTATGTAGCCACGTCCAAGCCTTGGGTATTTGCCCGGGAAATCGCCCGGCATTTTGATTTCGCCAAGCACTTCAAGGTGATCTACGGCAGCGAGCTGGACGGCACGCGCACCAACAAGGTCGAGTTGATCGCCCACCTGATGGCGCAAGAAAGCCTGGACCCGGCCAGCACCTTGATGATTGGCGACCGCAAGCACGACCTGATCGGGGCCCGCAGCAATGGGCTGGATTCGGCGGCGGTGGGTTATGGGTTTGGCAGCCGTGAAGAGCTGAGTGCCGAGGCGCCGACCTGGCATTTCGAAACGTTGGCCGAGATGCATCAGGCGTTTTTGCAACGGCCTTGAATGCGCTATCGCAGGCAAGCCAGCTCCCACATTTGATCACGGTCGGCCAAGACAACTCAGTCAAATGTGGGAGCCGGGCTTGCCCGCGATGAGGCCCTACCGGCCAACCACTTGCCCGGATCCCTCCAACGCCCTCAGGGCCGCCTTGCGCTGATCCACCGGCAACCCGCCCAGCTTCTCCACCGCCGCAAAGAACTTCGGCCAATCCCCGCCTTCCTGCCGGAACAACGCGACGAACGCCGGCACCCACTGGTCATACAGCCCAAACGGCAGCAACCTTGCGTTGTTCATCGGCAGGTTGACCCAGGCGTCATAACGCTTGTCGCCACCCCACTGGCTATCGCGCATGTGCCGGTAGTCACTGCGCAGGCGCTCGAATTCAGCGGCCTTGGCCTGGCGCATGGCATCTGCCGTCAGCGGCTGCGCATACAACTGCTCCAGGCGTTTGCGGGTATCGAGCACCAGCCGGGTGAACTGGTCGCGCTGTTTCAACGCTGACTCGCTGGCAGGCGGCAAGCCTTGGGCGGCGCGCCATTGCCGGGTACCTTCCTGCTCGACGAAGGTGGCGTACGACTCGTTGAACTCGGTGTCGTCCTTCACATAAAACCGCTGGTGCGCCAGCTCATGAAAAATCAGCGTGGCCAGGCGCTCGTCCCCCCAGCTCATCATCGAACTCATGATCGGGTCGTTGAACCAGCCGAGGGTGGAATAGGCCTCCACGCCGCCAATCGACACATCCATCCCTTGCTGCTTCAACAAAGCCGCCTGGCCGCGTGCGGCGCCCTGGTTGTAGTAGCCGCGATAGGCCACGCAACCGGCAATCGGGAAGCAGTGGGTTTGCGGGGACAGGGAAAATTCAGGCGTGGCGAACACGTTCCAGACCACGTAAGGACGGCCGATATCGGCATACAGCCGGTAACTCTGATTATCCGGCAGGTGCAGGTGTTCGCTGGCGAAGGTGCGGGCTTTCTGCGATTGCGCCAAGTGCTCGCGCAGCACCTGTGGCCGGGACGGGTCGGCGACGATCGCGGAGACCGGCTCCCGGGCACGCAGCAATTGCCATTGGCCGTCTGCCAGTTGGCTGTAATAACTGACGCTGGAACAGCCACTGAGCAACAGCAGCATCAAGCCGGGAAGCAAACGCCTGACCATTAAAACCTCTCGCCGGTAACCATCCCGCCAGACTATCTCGCCTGTGGGGAATTTTTCCATGGCGTGGCGTGTTTATACTCATAGGGAGCGTGCTGCCGAACGCAGCCGTTCAAAAAACCATTCCTACAGTTGAGTGCTTAACATGCGTCAGCTACTGCTTCCCGTCGCCGCGATTTTTCTCAGTGCCTGTGCGTCGACGCCACTACCGCCGGTTGATCCACACCAGGCCTGGGTCGACTTCGCTACCCCGACACCCGGCGCCAAGCTGGTAATGGCGCAACGCCTGGACGGGAAAAACCTGAACGACGGGCGCTTCTTCCAAATGCCGCCTGGCAGCCATGAACTGATGGTACGTTTTGATTTCGAGGTGCCTACCGGCGGCAGTTTCGGCGGGTTTGGCCAAACCACTGACCGTACCTGCTTCATGACCCTGCAATACGACCGTTTCGAGGCGGGCCAGCGCTATCGCCTGGAAGGGCGCTCACTGGGCTACAACCCGAATATCCGGCTGTACAACAAAGCGGGTCAATTGCTGGCCGAAGAACGTAGCGTCAACTGCATCTGATCAGTCGTTGTTCTTCTGGTAGACGATGGCTTTGGTGCCATTCTCACAGCTGCCGACAACCATGGCGCTGTCGTGCTTGTCAGCTTCTTCCTTGGTGACGATTTCGAGGGTGTAGGACGGAACGGCATTCGCCTGGATTTTGACCTCGATCTCCTTCCTGAGCTCTTCACAATCTTTTGGCGCCGCCAGCGCCGACGTGGCCAGTGCACAGCAGATAACCGCCAAGGCAATACGTTTCATGTGTGAAGCTCCCTGAATGCACGCGCACGGGTGTGCGCTGAGTCTGCAATCGGCTATTCGACCACATTTGCACCTGCAGGGGCGAGCAAGCTCACCCCTGCAAGGGGGTTGCATCAACTAACCAGCGTGCCATCCAGGGTAATGGTTGCATTCAGTACCTTGGACACGGGGCATCCTTCCTTGGCCTTTTTGCTCAGCTCATCGAACTGCGCCTGGCTGGCGCCCGGGATCTTTGCCTTGAGGGTCAGGTGCACGGCAGTAATCGCAAAGCCACCGTCCACTTGGTCCAGGGTCACTTCGGCCTGGGTGTCGATGCTGTCGGCCTTGAGCCCGGCATCGCCGAGAATCATGGAAAACGCCATGGAGAAACAACCGGCATGGGCTGCGCCGATCAGTTCTTCAGGGTTGGTGCCCTTGCCACCTTCGAAACGGGCCTTGAAGCCGTAAGGCGCTTCACGCAGAACGCCGGTTTCGGTGGAAATGGAACCCAGGCCAGTCTTCAGGTCGCCTTCCCAATGCGCGGATGCTTTTTTAACAATACTCATAGCGGTCTCCTCGAACGGTGGTTTTGCGTCAGTAAGGGTTCTGAGGATAGACGCCACGGCAAAGTTCATCTTGTCGGAGAAACCTAGCGATTAAGTAGGAAATTTCACCATCGCTATTGAATCTCGGGTATATGCCCTCATTGCATAGGACATGCACATGAAGCGGCAGGTTTTGGTTCGTCTAAGAAGCCTGCGCCCCCATTGGAGAAGCAGGCTTATGAAATCGCTGTCCGACGTAAAGTTCTCGACCCTCGACCTCGTGCCCGTGCGTGCCAACGGCAGCCCGGCGCAGTCGCTGCGCAATTCCCTGGACCTGGCCCAGCACGTGGAAAAATTCGGCTACAACCGTTTCTGGGTCGCCGAACACCACAATATGGACGGCATCGCCAGCTCGGCGACCTCGGTATTGCTGGGTTATCTGGCCGGCGGCACCTCGACGATTCGTGTCGGCTCCGGTGGCGTGATGCTGCCCAACCACGCACCGCTGGTGATCGCCGAGCAGTTCGGCACCCTGGAAAGCCTGTACCCAGGCCGTATCGACCTGGGCCTGGGCCGCGCGCCCGGCTCCGACCAGATGACCGCCCGCGCCCTGCGCCGTGAACGCTCCGGCAGCGCCGATGACTTCCCGGAAGACGTGGCTGAACTGATGGCCTACCTCGGCCCGCGCACTCCGGACCAGCGCGTGATCGCCGTACCCGGCACGGGCACCAATGTGCCTGTGTGGCTGCTGGGCTCAAGCCTGTTCAGTGCACAACTGGCAGGCGAGCGCGGTTTGCCTTACGCCTTTGCCTCGCATTTCGCACCGCGCCTGATGCATGAAGCGATTCGCGTCTATCGCAACCACTTCAAGCCTTCGGCCGTGCTGGACAAGCCCTATGTGATGCTCGGCATCCCGCTGGTGGCCGCCGACACCGATGAGCAAGCCGACTACCTGGCCACCTCGGTGTACCAGCGAATTCTCGCGCTGATGCGTGGGCAAAGCCTGGTGCAGCGCCCGCCGGTCAAGACCATGGACGGCCTGTGGCTGCCCCATGAGAAAGACGCCGTGGGCAGTTTCCTCGGCCTGGCCATGGTGGGCAGCCCGCAGAAGATCCGCGCCAAGCTGGAGGTGCTGGTGGAGCAGACCGGCGCTGATGAGCTGATCTTTACCTGTGACCTGTACGAGCATGCCGACCGGATTCATTCCTACGAGCTGCTGGCGCAGGTCATGAAGGGCTGAATCCAGGAGTGAGGCGGGACGCAGAGCATCCCAGGCTTCATTCCCACGCGGAGCGAGGGATCGCAGGCATAAAAAAACCGACGCACTTGCGTCGGTTTTTTACGTCTGCAACACGGGATCACCCGCGCTTGTAGGCGATTTCCTTGGTACCGGCTTCACAGCTGCCGACAACCGTGTGGTCACTAGGTGCAGCACCTTTGTCCACGATTTCCAGGGAGTAGCCCGAAGCGCCTTTAGCGTCGATTTTCGCCGCAATCTCGCTTTTCAGCTCTTCACAAGGCTTGCCCGCCGCCAGGGCCGTGCCCGCAATGCTCAACAAACCTACCGCCAACAAAAAGTTCTTCATCCGTCACTTCCTTGGGTTGATCGAAAGGAAGCACGCCGACGCTCGTCACGTCGACGTGCCTAAAGGTTGTAGCGGAGTTTATGGCAATCGGCCAGCGCGCAAGTTCAACCGGCTCAATCAACTACTGGCAATTCGGAACCCCACCTTGAGGGTGACCTGGAAATGCGCAGCCTTGCCGTCCTTGATGTGGCCACGGGTTTCGGTCACTTCAAACCACTCCAAGTGCTTGATGCTCTTGCTGGCTTCAGCCAGGGCATTGTTGATGGCCTCCTCGATGCTGGTCGCGGAAGAGCCCACCAGTTCGACTTTCTTGTAGGTGTGATGATCACTCATAAGTTTTTCTCCTGGGGTCGTTAATCAAGACTAGCAGTGAATTCTCGTACTGCTTCTGGCGGCTATTGCGATGTGAAAGTTCAGATTTACTGCACTTTCTGAAACCGCCGCAGTCGGAAACAACACACGCCACTCAATCACTCCAGGAGAGCCCACATGGCCAACACCTCTTTACGCAAAGCGTCATTGGAAAGCATGGAAGCCGAGATTTCGAGCCTGCTCAAATCTTTGGAAAGCCTCAAGGACGATGCGTCTGACGAGTCGCGCAAAACCCTGAAGGCCCTGAAAAGCAATGCCGAGAACGCCCTCAAGCATTCCCGCCACCTGATCAGCGATGCCTACGAAGAAAGCAAAGTCAAAATCCGCGAAACCGGTGTTGCAACACGGGACTACGCGCAAGAGCATCCATGGACTACCGCCGGTGTTGCCGTCGGCGCGCTGGGTCTGCTGGCGGCTTACTTGCTGTGCAAACGCGGCGACTAAACGTCCTGGCGCGCAAGCTCAGCCTTGAGCCACTGCGCCAGTTGCCCGGCGCGCCCATCTGCGGCGCGCTTGGGTAGCCACAACGCCAGTTGCGCCGGGGTTTCACTGAAACCCCACGGCGCAACCAGGCGACCCGCTCGCAGGTCCTCTGCCACCAGCGGCTCAGGCGCAATTGCTACCCCCAGCCCGGCCACCGCCGCCTCCAGCAAATAATACAAATGCTCAAACCCCTGACCGTACTTCAACGCGCCAGCGTCGATCCCATGGTGCTGCGCCCAGCTGGGCCAGGCTTGCGGGCGTGAGGTAGTGTGCAACAGGGCCTCATTCAGCAGCGCCTCGGGAGGCGCCTGGCGCAATCGCTCGTAATGGGCAAAACGCGGGCTCATGACCGGGCCGATGCGTTCGCTGGCCAATTCGTACACCTGCATATCCGCCGGCCATGGGGGTTCGGCGAACACCAGCAGCGCGTCCAGGCCGGGGCGACGCGGGTCAAGATCGCCTTCACCCGCCGACAGATGCAGGCGCAAATCCGGCAACTCGGCGTTCAGGCGCCCCAGACGCGGAATAAACCAGCGCGCCAGCAGGCTGCCGGAGCAGCCGAGCACAAACGGCGCATCGGCACTGCTTTGCGTGAGCTCGGCGCAAGTGTCCCTCAGTCGCTCGAAGGCCTCGAAACTCGCATCTCGCAGGCGAATGCCGGAATCTGTGAGTTTGAGGCCGCGCCCGTCCTTGGCGAACAGGCTTACACCAAGGTGTTCTTCCAACACCTTGAGCTGCCGACTGACCGCACCATGGGTCACGTGCAGTTGCTCAGCGGCCTGGCTAACGCTGTTCAGGCGCGCAGTCGCCTCAAAAGCGCGCAAGGCATTCAGCGGTGGGAGGTCTCGGCTCATCTGTGAGTTTTCCTGACAGGTTGTGGCGATCTTATCGGTTTTCACGCGGAAGCGTCAGGGGTAGAGTGACCGTCATTGCCTCTTACACATTTTCTACCTGGAGCGTCCCATGACTCAGACCCAGACCGATTTACGCAACGGCCCGGATGCCAATGGCCTGTTTGGTTCGTTCGGCGGCCGCTACGTGGCGGAAACCCTGATGCCGTTGATCCTTGACCTGGCCCGCGAATACGAAGCGGCCAAGATCGATCCGGCCTTCAACGAAGAACTGGCCTACTTCCAGCGCGACTACGTCGGACGCCCAAGCCCGCTGTACTTCGCCGAGCGCCTGACCGAGTTCTGCGGTGGCGCCAAGATCTACCTCAAGCGCGAAGAGCTGAACCACACCGGCGCCCACAAGATCAACAACTGCATCGGCCAGATCCTGCTGGCGCGGCGCATGGGTAAAAAACGCATCATCGCCGAGACCGGCGCCGGCATGCACGGTGTGGCCACGGCCACCGTCGCCGCGCGTTTCGGCCTGCAATGCGTGATCTACATGGGCACCACCGACATCGAGCGCCAGCAGGCCAACGTATTTCGCATGAAGCTGCTGGGCGCTGAAGTGATCCCGGTAGTCGCCGGTACCGGCACCCTGAAAGACGCGATGAACGAAGCGCTGCGTGACTGGGTGACCAACGTCGACAGCACCTTCTACCTGATCGGCACCGTGGCCGGTCCGCACCCGTACCCAGCCATGGTTCGCGACTTCCAGGCCGTGATCGGCAAGGAAACCCGTACCCAACTGCAGGCCCAGGAAGGCCGTCTGCCCGACAGCCTGGTGGCGTGCATCGGCGGCGGCTCCAACGCCATGGGCCTGTTCCACCCGTTCCTGGATGACACCAGCGTCGAGATCATCGGCGTTGAAGCGGCCGGCTACGGCATCGAGACCGGCAAACACGCGGCCAGCCTCAACGGCGGCGTACCGGGTGTGCTCCACGGCAACCGTACTTTCCTGTTGCAGGACGACGATGGCCAGATCATCGACGCCCACTCGATCTCCGCGGGCCTCGACTACCCGGGCATCGGCCCTGAACACGCCTGGTTGCACGACATCGGCCGCGTCCAGTACACCTCGGTGACCGACGACGAAGCCCTCGACGCCTTTCATAAATGCTGCCGCCTGGAAGGGATTATTCCTGCACTGGAAAGCGCCCACGCCTTGGCCGAAGTGTTCAAGCGCGCGCCGACCTTGCCGAAAGATCACCTGATGGTGGTCAACCTGTCCGGCCGTGGCGACAAAGACATGCAAACCGTGATGCACCACATGGAACAGTCCAAGCAGGAGAAACACTAAATGAGCCGCCTGCAAACACGTTTTGCGCAACTGAAAGAACAAAACCGCGCCGCCCTGGTGACCTTCGTCACCGCTGGCGACCCGGGGTATGACACCTCGCTGGCGATCCTCAAAGGGTTGCCGGCGGCCGGCGCCGATGTGATCGAACTGGGCATGCCGTTCACCGACCCGATGGCTGACGGCCCGGCCATTCAACTGGCCAACATCCGCGCGCTGACCGCCAAGCAGAACCTCACGAAAACCCTGCAAATGGTTCGCGAGTTCCGCGAGGGCAACAGCGACACGCCGCTGGTGCTGATGGGCTACTTCAACCCGATCCACATGTACGGCGTGCCACGCTTTATCAGCGATGCGAAAGAAGCCGGCGTCGACGGCCTGATCGTGGTCGACATGCCGCCGGAACATAACGGCGAGCTGTGCGACCCGGCCCAGGCTGCCGGTATCGACTTTATCCGCCTGACCACGCCGACCACCGACGACGCGCGCCTGCCGACCGTGCTCAACGGCAGCTCAGGGTTTGTGTACTACGTCTCGGTGGCCGGTGTGACCGGTGCCGGTGCCGCGACCCTGGAACACGTCGAAGAGGCCGTGACCCGTCTGCGTCGGCATACCGACCTGCCGATCAGCATCGGTTTCGGCATACGCACCCCGGAGCAGGCCGCTGCAATCGCCCGCTTGGCAGACGGTGTGGTGGTGGGGTCGGCACTGATCGACCACATCGCCAACGCCAGCAATGATCAACAGGCCATCGACGGTGTATTGACCCTGTGCTCGGCGCTGTCGGAAGGTGTACGCAACGCCCGTAAGTAAGCGGCTCGTAAGCGGTAGGTAAAGTTCCTGATACAGAGGAATCATGCTGGCAAATCAGCACCTAAGCTAACAAGACCAAGGGATTTCGAACCCGGTTCGAAATCCCTTTTTTGTTCGTGCAGTACTGAGGAAACAGCCCCATGAAAATCCCCAAACGTTTGATTGCAGGTGTAGGTGTGCTGGTGCTTGGCGCCAGCGCCCTGGTCCAAGCTGCGCCCTATGATCAGGGTGGCGGACCTGACCGTGGTGGCCCACAGGGCCAGCACGATCAACGTGGCGATGACCATCGCGGGCCGCAGGACAACCACCGTGGCGGGCCGCCTCAGGACTTTGGTCCTGTGAGACAGGTCATCCGCGACAACCATGGCGACTTCCGCCGTGGCGCGCCGCCGCCTCCCGGCATCCACCTGGTGCGCGGCCAGCGCCTGCCGCCAAACTACTATGGTGAGCGTCTGGACCCACGGGCGCTGGGCCATCTGCCGCAATACCCTGGTTATGAATGGCGCCGTTCGGGTGGGGACATCGTATTGATCGCCGTTGGCACCAGCATCGTCTATCAGATTCTGGATGGCGCGCTGTACTAGAGCCGCACTGCTTTTGTGGTGAGGGAGCTTGCTGTGGCTAGGGAGCTGGTGTGGCCGGGGAGCTGGTGTGGCGAGGGAGCTTGCTCCCGCTGGGCTGCGCAGCGGCCCCAAAATCCTGGGAGCGCTGCGCACTCCAGCGGGAGCAAGCTCCCTCGCCACAGCAAGCCCCCTCGCCGCAGCAGTCGCCTAAATCTCGATACGCTCGACCTTGCCGACCAACAAGATGTAGGACAACGCACCCAACAACGCCAGCACCGCGATGTACGTAATCGCCGGCGCAAACGAATCCCCGGTCGCCAGAAAGCCAATCACGATCGGCGTGGTAATCGCCGACAGATTGCCGATGAAGTTGAACACCCCTCCGGTCAGCCCCAGCAGCCTTGCCGGCGCCAGGGTCGACACCAGCGACCAGGTGATCGACGCCAGGCCATTGCCGAAAAACGCCACCGCCAGAAACGCAATCACCCACGCCGTGGAATCAACAAAGTTGGCGCCGATGATCGCCGTGGAAATCAACAGCCCGCCAATGATCGGCAACTTGCGCGCAAACCCCACGGACGCTCCCCGGCGAATCAGCCAATCGGAAAACAGCCCCGAACACAGCACCCCGACAAACGCCGCCAGAAACGGCAGCGACGCCAGCAGGCCGGACTTGATGAAGTCCATGCCGCGATATTTCACCAGGTAGGTGGGAAACCACGTCAGGAAAAACCACAACGTGGAATTCAGGCAGAACTGACCCAGGTAGATCCCCCACAGTTTGCGCTTGCTCAACACGATGCCGAGGTCGACCCATCTGAACGGCGCCTTGGCCGCCTGCGCCTGGATGTCCACCAACCCGCCGCCTTCGCGGATCAGCTCGATTTCCGCCGCATTCGCGCCTTTGAAATCCCGTGGCTCGCGGTACACCGCGTACCAGATCAACGCCCACACAATGCCCACGCCGCCGGTGGCGACAAACACCATGTGCCAGCCAAAGGTGTGTTGCAGCCAGGCCAACACCGGCGTGAGAAACGCCAGCCCGACAAACTGCCCGGAGGTATAAACACCAATCGCCGTGGCCCGCTCACGCTCAGGGAACCAGGTGGTCACCACGCGGCTGTTGATCGGGTAGGCCGGGGCCTCCAGGGCGCCCACCGCCATGCGCAATATGAACAGCGCGATGAAGCTGGCGGCGAAACCGAGCATCACCGTGGCCACCGACCACAGCAGCAGGGCGACGCTGTAGAGAATGCGCGGCGGCACCCGGTCCACCAGCCAGCCGCCGGGAATCTGCATGGCCGCGTAGGTCCAGCCGAACGCGGAGAAGATCAGCCCGACATGCACCGGGTCGATCCCCAGCTCGCTGGTCAGGGCCGGAGCGGCAATCGACAGGTTGCTGCGGTCCAGGTAGTTGATCACCACGGTGATGAACAGCAGCACCATGATGAAGAAACGCTTTCGGCTGGGCGTGACTAAAGAAGCCTGCCCGGTGAAGGACTCGGATTGCATGGGGGTTGCCTCTTCTTATGGTTATTGAGGACAGGTCTTATGAAGAAACCGAATCAAATGTGGGAGCGGGCTTGCTCGCGAAAGCGGTCTACCAGCAGCGGAGGTGTTGACTGACACTCCGCCTTCGCGAGCAAGCCCGCTCCCACATTGATCGGGTTTTCACCTCAAGTTCGCGGTGTTTACCACTCCGCAAAACTGCCATCGGCATGACGCCAGATCGGGTTGCGCCAGCGATGCCCGATGGCCGCGCGCTCGATCACGTATTCCTCGTTGATCTCGATGCCCAGGCCTGGCCCGTTGGGGATTTTCACAAAGCCCTGGTCGTAGTCGAAAACACCCGGATCGCGCACGTAATCCAGCAGGTCATTGCTCTCGTTGTAGTGAATGCCCAGGCTCTGTTCCTGGATGAACGCGTTGTAGCAAACCGCATCCAGCTGCAGGCACGCTGCCAGGGCAATCGGGCCGAGCGGGCAGTGCAGGGCAAGGGCCACGTCGTAGGCTTCGGCCATGTTGGCAATCTTGCGGGTTTCGGTGATACCGCCGGCGTGGGAAGCATCCGGCTGGATGATGTCGACGTAGCCTTCGCTGAGCACGCGCTTGAAGTCCCAGCGCGAGAACAGGCGCTCGCCGAGGGCAATCGGGGTGCTGGTGAGCGGCGCCAGCTCTTTCAGCGCTTCGTAGTTTTCGCTGAGCACCGGCTCTTCGATAAACATCAGTTTGTAGGGGTCGAGTTCCTTCATCAGCACCTTGGCCATGGGTTTGTGCACCCGGCCATGGAAGTCGACGCCGATGCCGACGTTCGGACCGACCGCATCCCGCACGGCGGCGACGTTGGCCAGGGCCTGGTCGACTTTTTCGAAGCTGTCGAGAAATTGCAGCTCTTCGGTGCCGTTCATTTTCACCGCAGTAAAACCACGGGCCACGGCTTCCTTGGCGGCGCGGGCAGTGTCGGCCGGGCGGTCGCCACCGATCCACGAATACACGCGGATCTTGTCGCGCACCTGGCCACCCAGCAAGTCGCTGACCGACACGCCGAGGGCCTTGCCCTTGATGTCCCACAGCGCCTGGTCGATACCGGCGAGAGCGCTCATATGGATCGCGCCGCCACGGTAGAAACCGCCGCGATAGAGCACGGTCCAGATGTCTTCGATATTGCGTGGGTCCTTGCCGATCAAGTAGTCGGACAATTCTTCGACCGCGGCAGCCACGGTATGGGCGCGGCCCTCGACAACGGGCTCGCCCCAACCAGTCACGCCCTGGTCGGTTTCAACCTTGAGGAAGCACCAGCGCGGCGGGACGATGAAGGTGGTCAGTTTGGTGATTTTCATCTTCTTATCTCTCTTGTAGATGGAGAACGCTGATCAGCCCAAGGCATGCCAGGCCGCGACGTAGGCCTGGGCGTTGCTCGCCACTTGGGCGACGCTCATGCCCGGCTTGAATAACCCGGAGCCCAGGCCGAAGCCTTTGACGCCCGCGTCGAAAAATACCTGCATGTTGTCCGGGGTGATGCCGCCCACCGGCAGCAGCACGGTGCCGGCGGGCAGTACCGCGAGCCAAGCCTTGACCACCGCCGGGCCCATTTGCTCGGCCGGGAACAGCTTCAGCACGTCGGCGCCTTCGGCCAGCGCGGCAAACGCTTCGGTGGGCGTGGCCACACCCGGCGACAGATACAGGCCCGCGGCCTTGGCGGCTCGCAGCACCTTGGCATCGCTATGGGGCATGACGATCACCTGGCCGCCGGCGGCTTTGACTTGATCGACCTGTTCCGGGGTCAGCACGGTGCCGGCGCCGATCAGGCAATCGGCGGGCAGGCTGTCCCGCAGGATGCGGATGCTGGAATAAGGATCCGGCGAGTTCAGCGGCACTTCGATCACCCTGAAGCCCGCCGTGTACAACACCTCGCCGATCGCCAGCGCCTCCTCCGGTCGCAGGCCGCGCAGGATCGCGATCAAACCGTTGTGTGTCAGTGCTTGCTTGAGCATGTCGGGCCTCTCGTCAGGTTGCAGGCAGCAGCCCCGCCGCCATGGCCAGTTGCCAAAGGCCACGCTCGGTAGCCTCCTGCGCCAGGGTCACGTGGGGGAAGCCACAGAGTTGGAGTGCACGCTGGTAGCGGGTGCAGAGTTGGGGTGTGCCGACCAGGACGATGTCGCGCTGCTGGCTGGGCTTGCGAGTGCGCAGGCCGGTCAGTTCGTGGCCGATCAACAGCCCGGACAGATAGTCCGGTTGCTCGTCAGGCGCCAGCTCGCCGGTCAATCCCAGGGAGCGTGCGCTGAACAAGTTCGACAACAGCCCCGTTTGGCCGTCTGCCGACAGCGCAACCTGAACACCGCGATCAAAAGCGGCCACCTGGAACTGTTCGGAAGGGCGCTGGGTGCGCCCCAGAATGCTGTGTTGACTGAGCACGGCGAACAACTCGCCGGTCATGAAAGTATCGAAGTGAGTGATGCAGCCTTCCACCACCTCCACCCACTTGGAATGGCTGCCCGGCAGGCCGATCAATACGTCGCGCCCGGTATGGGCAGCCAGGCTTTGCAGCACGCCGAGCACCTGGGTTTCTTCACCGCGCATCACATTGGGCAACGCGCCGCGTTGAATCACGCCGGGCACGATGTGCACCGCTGCGCCCCGCAGGCTGCGCACCACATGCAGCGCCTGGCCGAGGGTAGAAACGTCGGCCGGGGTGTCGCGGTAAGCCGCTTCGCTCCAGCCCTGGGCGCTGCCGACCATGCCGCAGGCGATAACGGGAAGGTCGGGCTGGGTGTCGAGCCAGTCACCGCAGGCTGCGTCGAATGCCAGCTCGAACCCGTTGCTGCAGCGAACACCGGCTATTTCCCGGGCTTCAGTGGGCAGGTGCATGATCCCCGACGCCAAGGTGCGCCGTTCGATCACGACGCCTGCCGGGCCGAGCTTGTAAGCACGAAGGGAACTGGTTCCCCAATCGAGCGCGATCAATTGCGCCTGCATCGCTTCACCTGAGTGTTCTGAGCGGATGAGGCGAATATAAACCCAAGACCGGCAAAGTCTCAATATATAAATATCAGTCCCATATATAGGGAAATTGAAGGTTTAAAATATTGACAGATCCAGCGTGCGCATCGCCCCCATCCAGATCGCGTGTTCGGTGTGGTCCTTGAGGTCATCACCGGTGGTCGGGTGCAGGAACACCACCAGGCCGTTGCGGTTGAGGGCCAGCCAAGGCAGCACGACGCCGATGTATTCAGGTTCGAATGCCAGCTGGCAGCTCCAGTCCGGGTGCGGGCCCACCGGGCGTTCATGCACGCGGCCCATGCGCAGCGGAAACAATTGCGCGGCGTCTTCGCAGAGTTTGCGCGCCTGGTCGATGGTGTTGGCGTCGAAATAGATATGGGCGTGGTAGCCCTTGATACGTTGCATGACAGGCTCCGGGCTCATTGATCGGCAAATCCTAGACCGCAATGGACGGCAGGGCCAGACCGGTCAGCGATTGTGCGCTGCTGGCCTGTTCGGTCATCAGCCAGTCGACGAAACGCTCGATCAACTGGCTGCGGCGTTTGCGCTGGGGCAGCACCACGTAATAGCCGAAGCGCGAGATCACCGTGTCGCCAATCGGCCGGCACAGCCATTTTTGCTCCAGCAGGTTATCCACAAGGTGACGCCAGCCGATGGCCACGCCCTGGCCCGCGATCGCGGCCTGGATCAACAGCGTGTAATTGTCGAAACGCAGTTGGCCCGGAGTGGGCGCGGTGGTGATGCCCAGTTCGCGAAACACCCCGCTCCAGTCGAACCACTGGTTGTTGTTTTGCTGGCGCAGGTGCAGCAAGGGGAACTCCAGCAGGCTCTGCACCGACAGTGGCGCGACTCGGTCCTGGAGTAGCTGCGGGCTGCACACCGGGAACACTTCCTCGTTGAACAGCCACAGGCTGTCGCCCTGTTTGAAGCGGCCGTCACCGAACAGCACCGCTACGTCGATATCGCTGCGCAACGTGGCGTGGTTACGCTCGCTGGTGACCAGGCTCACGTCCACCTGCGGGTTGGCTTCATGGAAACGATGCAGGCGTGGCATCAGCCAATACGCGGCGAAGGCAAAGTCGGTCGCCACCTGCAGGACTTCATGCTGGTCCTGCTCGGCAATCGCGCTCAGGCCCTGGTTGATGCTCTGCAAACCGGCCTGTACCTGCTCGAATAACAAGGCGCCCGCGTCGGTCAGCTCGATGCCACGGTAGATGCGATCAAACAGGCGCACCTTCAGCTGTTCTTCCAGGCGCTTGATCTGCTGGCTGATGGCCGGCTGGGTGGTGCCCAACTCCATCGCCGCTGCCGTAAAGCTGCGTTGGCGCGCTGCGGATTCAAAGGCACGCAGCAGGTCGAGTGACAGGTGACCGAGGGATTCATACATAAGCTGGGCTTATCCTAGACATTGCTTCTCATGGGCTTTACCACGATTTCCATGGCCTGCATGCTCATTCGCATAAACATCGACTATGGAATGCCGCGAAACCATGAAGCGCAAGAACATTCTTTTTATCATGGCCGATCAAATGGCCGCGCCGATGCTTCCGTTCTACGGTCCTTCGCCTATCAAACTGCCAAACTTGAGTCGCCTCGCCGCTGAGGGCGTGGTGTTCGACGCCGCTTACTGCAACAGTCCGCTGTGTGCGCCATCGCGCTTTACCCTGGTGAGTGGGCAGTTGCCGAGCAAGATCGGCGCCTACGACAACGCGGCCGATTTCCCCGCCGACGTGCCGACCTATGCCCACTACCTGCGCCGCCTCGGCTACCGCACCGCGCTGTCGGGCAAGATGCATTTTTGCGGCCCCGACCAGCTCCACGGCTATGAAGAACGCCTGACCAGTGACATCTACCCGGCCGACTATGGCTGGGCCGTGAACTGGGATGAGCCGGACGTGCGCCCCTCCTGGTACCACAACATGGCGTCGGTGCTGCAGGCCGGGCCGTGCGTGCGCACCAACCAGCTGGATTTCGACGAAGAGGTGGTGTTCAAGGCCCAGCAGTACCTGTTCGACCATATCCGCGAGGATGGCGACCAGCCGTTCTGCCTGACCGTGTCGATGACTCACCCACACGACCCGTACACCATTCCCAAACCGTTCTGGGACCTGTACGACGACAACGACATCCCGCTGCCTGCAACACCGCCACAGGCTGACCTCGACCCTCACTCCCAGCGCCTGCTCAAGGTCTATGACCTGTGGGACAAGCCGCTGCCGCTGAACAAGATCCGCGATGCACGCCGCGCTTACTTCGGCGCGTGCAGCTACATCGACAGCAACGTCGGCAAGCTCCTGCAAACCCTGGAAGACACGGGCCTGGCCGACGACACCATCATCATCTTCTCCGGCGACCACGGCGACATGCTCGGCGAGCGCGGGCTCTGGTACAAAATGCACTGGTTTGAAATGGCCGCCCGCGTGCCGCTGCTAATCAGCGCGCCGGGGCAGTTTGCGGCCGGCCGGGTGACCGCCGCCGTGTCCACCGCCGACCTGCTGCCTACCCTGGTGGAACTGGCCGGCGGCGAGCTGGACCCGAGGCTGGCGCTGGACGGCCGCTCGCTGGTGTCTCACCTGCAAGGGCAGGGCGGGCACGACGAAGTGTTCGGTGAGTACATGGCCGAGGGCACCATCAGCCCGCTGATGATGATTCGCCGTGGCGCCTACAAGTTCATCTACAGCGAGGACGATCCTTGCCTATTGTTCGATGTGCACAACGACCCGCACGAGCGGGAGGACCTCAGCCAGTCACCGGAACACCGGCCACTGTTCGAGGCGTTTTTGCATGAAGCGCGGGCCAAATGGGACATCCCGGCGATCCACCAGCAGGTGCTCGCCAGCCAACGCCGTCGCCGCCTGGTGTTCGAGGCGCTGACCCAGGGCAAGCTGAAGAGCTGGGACCACCAGCCACTGGTAGACGCCAGTCAGCAATACATGCGCAACCACATCGACCTCGACGATCTGGAGCGCAAGGCACGTTTTCCACAACCCTGCCAAAACCAATAAAACTGAGGGGAAGGCCATGCAAAAGTTATCCACCGTGTTGAGCGTTGCGCTGCTGGCATTGAGCAGTGCCGGCGTCTACGCGGACACCAGCTGCGACACCGTGAAGATGGCCGATCCGGGCTGGAGCGATATCGCCGCCACCAATGCCATTACCGGTTTCCTGTTGAACGGCATGGGCTACAAGGCCAAGGTCGACACCCTTGCGGTGCCGATCACCTTTGGCGGGCTCAAGGACGGCCAGGTGGACGTGTTCCTGGGTAACTGGATGCCGGCGCAGCAGGGCTTCTACGACAAGTTCGTGGCCAATGGCGATGTGGTGCAACTGGCGAAGAACCTCGACGGCACCGAGTTCACCCTGGCCGTGCCGGACTATGTCTGGGACGCCGGGGTGCATGACTTTGCCGACCTGAACAAGTTTGCCGACAAGTTCGACAAGAAGATCTACGGCATCGGTTCGGGTGCGCCGGCGAATCTCTCGTTGCAGGAAATCATCAAGAAGAACGACTTTGACCTGGGCCAGTGGAAGCTGATCGAGTCCAGTGAACAGGCGATGCTGGCCGAAGTGTCCCGGGCGGTGAAGAAGCAGAAGTTCGTGACCTTCCTCGGCTGGACGCCGCACCCGATGAACGTGCAGTTGAAGATGCATTACCTCAAGGGTGGGGAGAAGTACTTTGGTGACACCGGCAGCGTGTATACGTTGACCCGCAAGGGCTATGCACAGGCGTGCCCGAATGTGGGGAAATTGCTGACCAACCTGAGTTTCACCCAGGAGATGGAGAACGCCATCATGGCTGAGGTGGTGAACAAGAAGCTCAGTAATGCGGACGCGGCGAAGGCGTGGATCAAGGCGAACCCGGCGGTGCTGGACAAGTGGCTGGACGGGGTTAAAACCGTGGACGGCCAGGATGCACTGGCCGCTGTAAAAGCCAAACTCTGATGCACTGATCGTTCCCACGCTCTGCGTGGGAACGCATCCGGTGACGCTGCGCGTCACGACTCAAGAGCGGACGCAGAGCGTCCAAGACGGCATTCCCACACAGAGCGTGGGAACGATCATCATGAGCCTGATACTCTGATTCAAACCTCTTCAACCGAGTTTTCAATGCCCTGGCCCAACCGCCACAAACTCTTCCCCTTCCTCAGCTGGCTCCCGCGCCAAACCCGCGCCAGCGTCGGAAGGGACGCGGTCGTCGGCCTTAGCGGTGCAGTCCTGGCATTACCCCAGTCCATTGCCTACGCGCTGATCGCCGGTCTCCCACCGGAGTACGGCCTGTACGCCGCGATCATCCCGGTATTGATCGCCTGCTTGTGGGGCTCTTCCTGGCACCTGATCTGCGGCCCCACGGCAGCCATCTCTATCGTGCTCTACGCCAGCGTCAGCCCGTTGGCCGTGCCCGGCTCCCAGGACTACATCACACTCATCCTGTTGCTGACATTCCTGGCCGGCGTCTTCCAATGGCTGTTGGGTATGCTGCGCTTCGGCGCCCTGGTGAATTTCGTCTCGCATTCAGTGGTGCTCGGCTTCACCCTCGGCGCTGCGGTGGTGATCGCCCTGGGCCAACTGCCCAACCTGCTGGGGCTGGACCTGCCCAGCCAGGCCACGGCGATCAACAGTCTGCTGGCGCTGATCAACCATGCCGGGGAGTGGAATCGTCCTTCACTGGTGCTCGGGCTCGGCACCTTGCTGGTGGGGGTGCTGCTGAAACTCTGGGTACCGCGCTGGCCAACCCTGTTGATCGCGCTGGCCCTGGGCAGCCTCATCCCGTGGCTGTGGCCGACGATGTTCGGGGAGGTGGCGCGGGTCAGTTCATTTGTCGGCAAGCTGCCACCGTTCAGCCCGCTGCCGATGGACCTGGACATGGTCCTGCGCCTGCTGCCGAGTGCCGTGGCGGTGGGCATGCTGGGGCTGGTGACCAGCCTGTCGATTGCGCGCTCACTGTCGGCCCGCTCCCAACAATTGCTCGATGCAAATCAGGAAGTGCGCGCCCAGGGTTTATCCAACATCGTCGGCGGATTTTTCTCCGGGTACTTGTCGGCGGGTTCCTTCACACGGTCGGGCCTGAGTTATGAGGCAGGCGCCTGTTCGCCGCTGGCGGGGGTGTTTTCCGCATTGTGGGTGGCGTTGTTCGCGCTGTTCGGTGCGGCATTGATCGCGCATATCCCGATCCCGAGCATGGCCGCCAGCATCCTGCTGATTTGCTGGGGGTTGGTCGACCATCGCGGTATTCGGGCGCTGTTCCGGGTCAGCCGCGCAGAGTTCGTGGTGATGAACCTGACCTGCATCGCTACGCTGTTGCTGGAGTTGCAAACGGCCATTTACGCCGGGGTGCTGGCGTCGCTGTTTTTCTACCTCAAGCGCACCTCACAGCCGCGGGTCCAGCAATGGCGTGACGGAGAGGACGATGTGCTGCGGGTCGGCGGGTCGATCTTTTTCGGCGCCAGCCATTACCTGCAGGTGCGGCTGCAAAGCCTGCACGGCCAGCGGGTGGTGATCGAGGCGCAGCAGATCAACTTCATCGACTATTCCGGGGTGGAGATGCTGCACCAGGAAGCGCGCCGATTGAATGGAGTGGGGCGCAGCCTGGCGTTGCGCAAGGCCCGGCCACAGGTGGTGGAAGAGTTGAGGAAACTGGAAGGGGCCGACAACTGCCCCATCCATTTCGAAGACTGAACGCGGTTGAAACTGTGGGAGCGGGCTTGCTCGCGAATGCGGTGTGACAGTCGCCGTATGTATCGACTGATCCACCGCATTCGCGAGCAAGCCCGCTCCCACATTTGGATTGCGTCAGGCCAGTTGGCTACGCAATTCAGCCAGCACCGGCGCGGAGTCCGGTCGAACGCCGCGCCACAGGAAGAACGCTTCCGCGGCCTGTTCCACCAGCATCCCCAGGCCATCCATTGCCACCGCCGCGCCCTTCTCACTGGCCCAGCGGCAGAAAGTCGTAGGCTCTTTGCCGTACATCATGTCGTAGCAAAAAGTCTTTCCGGGTTCGATCAGGCTGCCGGCAATCGGCGGTACATCGCCTGACAGGCTGGCGGACGTGGCATTGATGATCAGGTCCACCGGTTCACGCAGCCAGTCGAAACCGCTGGCGGACACCGGGCCGAGATCGTCGAACAGCTCGGCGAGCAATTCGGCTTTTTCCACGGTGCGATTGGCAATGATCAGCGAAGCCGGCTGCTCAGCCAGCAATGGCTCCAACGCGCCGCGCACCGCACCACCGGCGCCCAGCAGCAGGATGCGTTTGCCTTGCAGGCTGAACCCGGCATTCACCGTCAAATCCCGCACCAGGCCGGCGCCGTCGGTGTTGTCTCCCAACAGGCTGCCATCGCCGAGCTTGCTCAGGGTATTCACCGCGCCGGCCCGTTGGGCGCGTTCGGTCAGGGTATTGGCCAGGCGATAGGCCTCTTCCTTGAACGGTACGGTGACGTTGGCGCCACGGCCTTGTGCGAAAAATGCTTTTGCACAGCCGGTGAAATCCTCCAACGGCGCGAGCAAGGTGCTGTAGTCCAGTTGCTCGCCGGTCTGTTCGGCGAACAGACGGTGAATCAGCGGCGACTTGCTGTGGCCGATGGGGTTGCCGAAGACGACATAACGATCCATCAGACCGCCGCCTTGGGCAGCACACCCAGCCAGTCGCGGTCTTGCAGGAAGTAGTCGGTTAGGCGCGCTTCTTCGCTGTCGGGGGCGGCTTTCCAGTCATAGCTCCAGCGCACTTGGGGTGGCAGCGACATCAGGATCGACTCGGTACGCCCGCCCGATTGCAGGCCAAACAAAGTGCCACGGTCGTAGACCAGGTTGAACTCGACGTAGCGGCCACGGCGGAATTCCTGGAATTCGCGCTGCTGCTCGGTATAGGCCATGGCCTTGCGGCGCTGGACGATCGGCAGGTAGGCGTCGATGTAGGCGTCGCCGATGGCGCGCATGAAGGCGAAGCTGGTGTCGAAGTCCCACTCGTTCAAATCATCGAAGAACAAACCGCCGATGCCACGCGGTTCGTTGCGGTGCTTGATGTGGAAGTAGGTGTCGCACCAGGCCTTGTAGCGTGAATAAACGTCCGGGCCAAACGGCGCGCAGGCCTGTTCGGCGACGCGGTGCCAGTGGATGCAGTCTTCTTCGTTGCCGTAGTAGGGCGTCAGGTCGAAGCCGCCGCCAAACCACCACACCGGCTCTTCGCCTTCTTTTTCAGCGATGAAAAAACGCACATTGGCGTGGGAAGTCGGCACATGCGGGTTGTGCGGGTGGATCACCAGCGACACGCCGAGGGCCTCAAAACCGCGACCGGCCAATTCCGGGCGATGGGCACTGGCGGACGGTGGGAGGCCGCTGCCAAACACGTGGGAAAAGTTAACGCCGCCTTTCTCGATTACCGAACCGTTTTCGATCACACGGGTGCGACCGCCGCCGCCGGCAGGCCGGGTCCAGGCGTCTTCGATGAAGCGAGTGTCCGTCTCGAAGGTTTCCAGGGCGCTGCAAATGCGGTCTTGCAGGTCAAGCAGGTAGGCTTTGACAGCCTCGGTGCGGGTAGTCATGACATCACCTTGAATCGGGCAACGCTACACGAGGCCATTGGGCATCGGCGGCAAATGGGCGCACAGGATACCACTGCACCCACTGCTGCCACAGTTGACGAAGATCAAGCTTAGGAGTCCGATAGGGGGCTACGCGAAATGACTTAAGGAGAGTGCAGATGGCCAAACGTATCCAGTTCCGTGCCCATGGCGGCCCCGAAGTGCTTGAGTATGTGGACTACACCCCGGCAGAACCCGGCCCGCAGCAGGTTCGCGTGCAGAACAAGGCCATTGGCCTGAACTTCATCGACACCTATTTCCGCAGCGGCCTGTATGCACCACCGGCCTTGCCGTCGGGCGTGGGCGCAGAAGGTGCCGGCGTGGTTGATGCGGTGGGCAGCGAAGTCACTCAATTCAAGGTCGGCGATCGCGTGGCCTACGGCAGCGGCCCGCTGGGCGCCTACAGCGAATTGCATGTGTTGCCGGCTGCCAACCTGGTGCACCTGCCGGACGACATCAGCTTCGAACAGGCCGCCGGCGCGATGCTCAAGGGCCTGACGGTGCAGTACCTGTTGCGCCAGACCTATGAGTTGAAGGGCGGCGAAACCATTCTGTTCCACGCCGCTGCCGGTGGCGTCGGCTCCCTGGCTTGCCAATGGGCCAAGGCCTTGGGCGTGAAGCTGATCGGTACCGTGAGTTCGCCGGAAAAAGCGGCGCTGGCCAAATCCCTCGGCGCCTGGGAAACCATCGACTACAGCAAGGAAAATGTCGCACAACGCGTGCTGGAACTGACTGACGGCAAGAAGTGCCCAGTGGTGTACGACGGCGTAGGCAAGGACACCTGGCTCACCTCGCTGGACAGTGTTGCGCCACGCGGGCTGGTGGTGAGTTTCGGTAATGCTTCGGGGGCGGTGGATGGGGTCAACCTGGGGATTCTGGCGGCCAAGGGCTCGCTGTATGTGACCCGGCCGACATTGGCGACCTATGCCAACAACCCGGAAAACCTGCAGGCGATGGCGGATGATCTGTTTTCGATGATCATCAGCGGGAAGCTGCAGATTGATATTAACCAACGGTTTTCGTTGGGGGATGCGGCGAAGGCGCAAATTGAGTTGTCGGCGCGGCGGACGACTGGGTCGACCATTCTGCTGCCATAGGGCGTTGGATTTTCAGCGGCTTTGAGGGCCTCTTCGCGAGCAAGTCGAATCGTCGCACCGCCGCTCCCACATTTGTCCGCGTTCCAAAAGTTGGACTCGGTCAAATGTGGGAGCGGGCTTGCTCGCGAAAGCAGGCGGCTCGGTCTCAGGAAGGCCGCACAACCTCACCCGTCGCCAGATCCCGAATCAGACTCGGGTTCTTGCGCCCCCCCAGATTCCCCCCCAATACCAGATCCACCTGCCCGCGGAAGTACTGCTCCACACGAATCCGCGTGCGCGCCGCCGGGCGGCCCTGCGGGTTGGCCGAGGTGGAAATCAGTGGCCCGACCAGCGAGCACAGATCCCGCACTTGCGGATGATCAGTCACCCGCAACGCCACCGTGTCATGCACCCCGGTAATCCACTCGGGCAGCAAGTCCTGATGGGGCACCAGCCACGTATTCGGGCCAGGCCAGGTACTGGCCATGCGGTCCATCCACTCATCGGGAAAGTCTTCGAAGAGAAAATCGAACTGACGGATATTGTCGGCAATCAGGATCAGCCCCTTATCCACAGACCGGCCCTTGATCGCCAGCAACCGATCCACCGCTTCTTCGTTCCAAGGGTCACAGCCCAGGCCCCAGACCGCCTCGGTTGGATAGGCAATCACTGCGCCTGCGCGAATTTCTCGTGCGGCTTCTCGCACACGCCACCTGTTGACCATTACTCACTCTCCGGACTAAAGCTCTGCGCAGTTTACCGATCTTCGTTACAAAACCTAGCCGCGCGCAAGCCAGCGCCCGCTTTCGCAGATCACTCGGCCTTCCAGTTCCAGCTCCGTCAGGCTGGCCAGCACCTCGGACAAGGCCCTGCCACTGGCAATCGCCAGGGCTTCACTGGTGTGGGGCGCCGCGTGCAACAGCGCCACCAGCGGATGATTGACCGCAATCGGCGCCGGGCGGGAGAGGGCCTGCCAGCCACGCAGGTTTTCGAGAATGTGCTCGATGGTTTCCACCAGCACCGCGCCATCGCGGATCAGTTGATGGCAGCCTTTGGCCCCGGGGTGATGGATGGAGCCGGGGATGGCGTATACCTCGCGCCCTTGCTCCGCCGCCAGCCGCGCGGTGATCAGCGAACCGCTGGCCATGCTGGCCTCCACCACCAGTACCCCAAGCGACAGGCCACTGATAATACGGTTGCGGCGCGGGAAGTTGCCGGCCTGGGGCGCGGCGTCCAACGGAAACTCGGAAACCACGGCGCTGCCTTGGGCAATCATCGCCTCGGCCAAGCGTCGTTGGCGCTGTGGATAAAAATTTTCGAGCCCGGTGCCCAGCACGCCGATTGTATGTCCACCAACATCCAAAGCCGCCTGGTGAGCAGCACCGTCGATACCCAGGGCAAGGCCACTGGTGATGACAAAACCGGCACTCGCCAGGCTGCGGGAAAACGCGGCGGCGGTATCCATTCCTGGCCTGGAGGCGCGACGGCTGCCGACCATCGCCAGCTGCGGTTTCTCCAGAATCGCCGGGTTGCCGGCGACGAATAATAGCGGGGGTGCATCATCCAATTCTGCAAGCAATGCCGGGTAGTCGGGTTGGTCCCACATCAGCAAATGCTGGGCCGGACGCTCCAACCAGGCCAATGCCGCACTGGCGCCATCACGTACTTCCTCGCAACGCCGGGCATCGGCGCTGGCCACCTTGAGCCCCAGGGAGCACCAGGCACTGGCCGG
The DNA here is from genome assembly GCF_013385455.1 of Pseudomonas sp. G1002. Lineage (NCBI taxonomy): Bacteria > Pseudomonadati > Pseudomonadota > Gammaproteobacteria > Pseudomonadales > Pseudomonadaceae > Pseudomonas > Pseudomonas sp. G1002. The sequence continues at coordinate 675,152 of NZ_JACAPY010000027.1, read as the reverse complement.
TGCGCTGATGGCTTTTGACGCAGAACCAAAGGCCTCGATAAGTTTTTTAAAGCCCTTGGGACCCAGTTCCGGCAGCCTGTGCAAGCGTAGTCGGGCTTCCAGTTCTGCCGGGGAAATTTCACGGTCATTCGTCGGTAACATTTGATCGTCCTTGATCGGAACAAGCTGTGGATAACTCTGTTGGTAACTTATTTAGCAACCTAATTATTGTCTTCGTTCAGGCGCCTCAAAACGGTCCATTACCGCCAGCGAACGCGACGCGCTGAGCACCAGGCCGTAGCTGAGCTTTTCGTAGGTACGGAACACCAATAGCGTCCCGGCCGGCTCGTCGGGCATCTTCACCGGAGCACCGGTCACTCGGTCCCGAACGGTTTCCCCGGTTTTCACCACGGCCAGCAAATGGCCTTCCATCAGGCCGTCACGACGGCCCTTGTTCAGCGTCACCGCGTCCAGCACGCCGATCTGCGTCACGCCCCGTGGCACGTCGATGATGTGCCCGGCAGTGGCGCGAGCAGGCATCTGAATCACCAGGCTGGTCAGGTCGATGGGCGCTTGCTGGCTGAGCAATCGGTCGCCGGGCCGCACTTCCTGGGTGACGCGCTGCACACCCAACGTGCTGACATCGCCCGCCGTCACAAAACGTGCGGTGCCAATGTCGTCGACGTTGATACCCAGCAATTCCTGGCTTTGCGGGTCGGTATAGGCCTTGCCGCGACGGAAGATCCCGTAGCTTTCGACTGCAGGGTCCAGGGCACCTCGCGCATAAATACGCTCGCCATCGGCGCCCAATACTCGTCCGGCATCTGCTGCAACAATATAGGGAGCGTGCTCCAGTTCCTGGGGGGTATCGAGAATGCGGTTGTGCAGTAAAAAGCGCTGGATGGCCTGCTGCGTATGAAGCGGCAACGGTTGGCCGGCCTGTGGATAGCTCTCGGGAACCTGGGCAATAACGGCCTGGGCCCACAGCAGCAAGACGAGTAGCGATTTCCTCATGGGGTGAATCTCCTTTATTATGTGCATTCGCGTGAAACGCCTTGGCCTTCGCGGCTTTCGGACGTTTTCCCACGGCACTTATCCCGGCACATCAAGGGTCCATCCCCGGCGCCGACTTGCCTTTACCTCACATGTGCAGCAATTACGCTTATGGCTATTTTGAACATCCTCGAATTTCCGGACTCACGCCTGCGCACCATCGCCAAGCCAGTGGCCGTAGTGGACGCCAAGGTTCGTCAGTTGGTCGATGACATGTTTGAAACAATGTATGAAGCCCCGGGTATCGGCCTCGCCGCGACCCAGGTCGACGTGCATCAGCGCGTCGTGGTCATGGACCTGTCCGAAGACCGCAGCGAGCCCCTGGTGTTTATCAACCCTGAGTTCGAAACCCTGACCGACGAGATGGGCCAGTACCAGGAAGGCTGCCTGTCGGTGCCCGACTTCTACGAGAACGTCGACCGTCCCCAGCGCGTCAAGATCAAGGCCCTGGACCGTGACGGCAAGCCGTTCGAGATGATTGCCGAAGGCCTGCTGGCGGTGTGCATCCAACACGAGTGCGACCACCTCAACGGCAAGCTGTTTGTCGATTACCTGTCCACGCTTAAACGCGACCGGATCAAGAAGAAGCTGGAAAAGAAGCATCGCCAGCAAGCTTGATTCCCTTCTTTCAAAGGCTTGCTCCGGCAAGCCTTTTTCTTTTGTGAGACGTTTCCCATGACCGAGCCACTGCGCATCGTTTTTGCCGGCACCCCCGAATTCGCCGCCGAACACCTCAAGGCCCTGCTCGCCAGCCCTTATGAAATCGTGGCGGTCTACACCCAGCCCGATCGCCCGGCCGGTCGTGGGCAAAAACTGATGCCCAGCCCGGTCAAGCAGCTGGCACTGGAAAACAACATTGTGGTGCTGCAGCCGCCGACCCTGCGCAACGCCGATGCCCAGGCCGAACTGGCTGCGCTGAAGCCAGACCTGCTGGTGGTGGTGGCCTACGGCTTGATCCTGCCCCAGGCTGTGCTGGATATCCCGCGCCTGGGCTGCATCAACAGCCACGCCTCGCTGCTGCCTCGCTGGCGTGGCGCGGCACCGATCCAGCGTGCCGTCGAAGCCGGTGATGCGCAAAGCGGGGTGACCGTGATGCGCATGGAAGCAGGCCTGGACACCGGGCCGATGCTGCTGAAAGTCACCACCCCGATCACCGGGCAAGACACCGGCGGCAGCCTGCATGATCGCCTCGCCGAAATGGGCCCGCCGGCTGTCGTCCAGGCCATCGCAGGCCTGGCTGCCGGCACTCTGCAAGGTGAAGTTCAGGACGACAGCCTCGCCACCTACGCCCACAAATTGAACAAGGATGAAGCCCGCATCGACTGGAGCCGCCCGGCCGTTGAGCTGGAGCGTCTGGTGCGTGCCTTCAACCCGTGGCCGATCTGCCACAGCACGCTCAATGGCGAGGCCTTGAAAGTACTGGCCGCCACCCTGGCCGAAGGCAAGGGCGCCCCCGGCGAGATCATCGGCGCCAGCAAGGACGGCCTGTTGGTAGCGTGCGGTGAACAGGCGCTGTGTCTGACCCGTCTGCAATTGCCCGGCGGCAAGGCGCTGAACTTCAGCGATTTGTTCAACAGCCGCCGTGAGAAATTTGCCGTTGGCATCGTCCTCGGCCAAGCGGTGGACGCGCAATGAACCCACGTCTGGCCGCCGCCAAGGCCCTGGCCGCCGTGCTCAACGGCAAGGCTTCCCTCAATAGTTCGTTGCCGACCCAACTGGATAAAGTCGAAGACCGCGATCGCGGCTTTACCCAGGACCTGGCTTTCGGCACCGCCCGCTGGCAGCCGCGGTTGTCGGCGCTGGCGGCCAAGCTGCTGCAAAAGCCGTTCAAGGCCGCAGATGCCGATGTCGAGGCACTACTGCTGGTGGGCCTCTATCAACTGCTCTATACCCGCGTGCCGGCCCACGCCGCCATCGGCGAAACCGTCGGTTGCGCCGACAAATTGAAAAAGCCCTGGGCCAAAGCCTTGCTCAACGCCGTGCTACGCCGCGCCCAGCGCGAAAGCGAAGCGCTGCTGGCCGAACTGGAACATGACCCGGTGGTGCGCACCGCCCACCCGCGCTGGCTGCAAAAATCCCTGAAGGCATTCTGGCCCGAGCAATGGGAAGCCATCTGCGCGGCCAACAACGCGCACCCGCCGATGATCCTGCGGGTCAATCGCCGTCATCACACCCGCGACGCTTATCTCACATTGCTTGGCGAAGCCGGTGTAGCGGCCACGGCCTGCGTCTACAGCCAGGACGGCATCGTTCTTACAGAACCGGGCGATGTACGTAACCTGCCCGGGTTCGCCGAAGGCTGGATCAGCGTGCAGGACGAAGCCGCTCAACTGGCCGCCGACCTGCTGGACCTGGCCCCGGGCCAACGCGTACTGGACGCCTGTTGCGCCCCCGGCGGCAAGACCTGCCACATCATGGAAGTGCAAGCGGACCTGGCCGGTGTCGTCGCCGTCGACCTGGAAGCCAAGCGCCTGGTGCGTGTGCGGGAAAACCTCGCCCGCCTGGGCCTCAGCGCCGAGCTGATCGCCGCCGACGGCCGCGACACCGCCACCTGGTGGGACGGCAAGCCGTTCCAGCGCATCCTGCTGGACGCACCGTGCTCCGCCACCGGCGTGATCCGCCGCCACCCGGACATAAAGCTGACCCGCCAACCCGACGACATCGCCGCCCTGGCCGTGCTGCAAGGCGAGTTGCTGGACGCGTTGTGGCCGACCCTCGAAGTAGGCGGCATCCTGCTGTACGCCACCTGCTCGACGCTGCCTACCGAAAACACTGACGTCATCGAAGCCTTCCTTGCTCGCACTAGCGGCGCACGGGAACTGGACCTCGACATCCAGGCCGGGATCAAGCAGCCTCATGGCCGCCAGTTGCTGGCCCAGGAAGGCGGCCACGACGGGTTCTATTACGCCAAGCTGATCAAGATTGCCGCCGCTCGCGGCTGAATGGTTTTAAGGGAGTGACCGGATGAAAATCATCATCCTCGGCGCAGGGCAGGTTGGCGGTACGCTGGCCGAGCATTTGGCCAGCGAAGCCAACGACATCACCGTGGTCGACACCGACGCGGAGCGCCTGCGGGATTTGGGCGACCGTTTGGACATCCGTACCGTACAGGGCCGCGCCTCGTTTCCTACAGTGCTGCGCCAGGCCGGTGCCGACGATGCCGACATGCTGGTGGCGGTCACCAACAGTGACGAGACCAACATGGTCGCCTGCCAGGTCGCCCACACCCTGTTTCACACTCCGACCAAGATCGCCCGAGTGCGTGAGGCGGCCTACCTGACCCGCGCCGGACTGTTCGACAACGACGCGATCCCGGTCGATGTGCTGATCAGCCCGGAACAGGTGGTGACCCATTACATCAAGCGCCTGATCGAACACCCGGGCGCCTTGCAGGTGATCGACTTCGCCGAAGGCAAGGCACAGCTGGTGGCGGTCAAGGCCTACTACGGCGGGCCGTTGGTGGGCCAGCAACTGCGCCAGCTGCGCGAGCACATGCCCAACGTCGAGACGCGGGTGGCGGCGATCTTCCGTCGCGACCGGCCGATCCTGCCCCAGGGCGATACGGTGATCGAGGCTGACGACGAGGTGTTTTTCATCGCCGCCAAAGCGAACATTCGCGCGGTGATGAGCGAAATGCGCCGTCTGGATGAGACCTATAAACGCATCGTCATCGCCGGCGGCGGGCAGATCGGTGAGCGCTTGGCCGAGGCCATCGAAAGCCGCTACCAGGTGAAGATCATCGAGATGAATCCGGCACGCTGCCGGTATTTGTCCGACACCCTCGACAGCACCGTGGTCCTGCAGGGCAGCGCCTCGGATCGTGATCTGCTGCTGGAAGAAAACATCGCCGACGCCGATATCTTCCTGGCCCTGACCAACGATGACGAAGCCAACATCATGTCGTCGTTGCTGGCCAAGCGGCTGGGGGCGAAGAAGGTGATGACCATCATCAACAACCCGGCCTACGTCGACCTGATCCAGGGCGGCGATATCGATATCGCCATCAGCCCGCAACTGGCGACCATCGGCACCTTGCTGGCCCACGTGCGGCGCGGCGATATCGTCAGTGTGCACTCGTTGCGCCGGGGTGCGGCGGAAGCCATCGAGGCGATTGCCCACGGTGATTCAAAATCGAGCAAGGTGATTGGCAAGGCGATCCGCGATATCGGCCTGCCGCCGGGCACCACCATCGGCGCAATCATTCGCGATGAAGAAGTGATCATCGCCCACGACGACACGGTGATCGCCACGGGCGACCACGTGATTCTGTTCCTTGTGGATAAAAAACATATCCGCGATGTGGAGAAGCTGTTCCACGTGGGCCTGAGCTTTTTCTGATCAAACGGAGTGACCGACATGCTCGAATCCCTGGAAAAAATGCTCGCCAAGGGTGTGGATAACTCACTGCTGCGGTTTGGTTTGGGCAAGGGTTATCTTGATCTGAAGGACAACGCCAAGGCTGCCGAGCATTTGCAGAAATGCGTCGAGTTCGACCCGAAGTATTCGGCGGCGTGGAAGCTGTTGGGCAAGGCGCAGCTGGGGCAGGGTGATAACGCTGCAGCGCGGTTAGCTTGGGAGAAGGGTATTGAAGCGGCCCTGGCACATGGCGACAAGCAGGCCGAAAAGGAAATGACCGTATTCCTGAAGAAACTCGACCGCCAAGCTTAAGCAGAACCCAATGTGGGAGCGGGCTTGCTCGCGAAGGCGTCGTGTCAGTCACCGAATTTGTGTCTGATACACCGCCTTCGCGAGCAAGCCCGCTCCCACATTTTGTTTTGTGCCAACCTTGAGTCAGCCGTACATCAATACCACCGCGCCTCACCCGGCGGGCGTTTCTTGAAGCGTTTCATGCTCCACATGTACTGGCTCGGGTAAGCCCCCACATAGCGCTCCACCACCTTGCTCATCGCCGCACACGAAGTGGCTGTATCGGTGCTGTACATGTCTTCCGGCGCCGCTTCCAGGATCACTTTGTAGCCCGAGCCATCCGGCAGCCGCAGGGCATGCAGGAACACCCCGACCGCCTTGTGCCCCGCCAGCATGTTCGGCACGAACTTGCTGGTCAGCGCCTGGGTGGCGAAGAACGGCACGAAGATCCCGGCCGATTCCGCCGGCTCCGGATCCGCAGGAATCCCCACCTGGCCGCCTTTGCGCACTTCCTTGATGACACTGAGGATGCCTTCCTTGGTGGACGCCGCCACGCGGTTACCCAGTTGCACCCGCTGTTTGCGCAGCAAGTCATCCACCGCCTTGAGCTTCGGCGGGCGGTAGAAAATGATCGGTTTGCATTGGCTGCAATAGAAGTGGTTCAACACTTCCCAGTTGCCCAGGTGGCTGGTGATGCCGACCACGCCTTTGCCCGAGGCCAGGGCTTCGTGCAGCACTTCCAGGCCTTCGACCTCGCGCACCAGGTCGATGGAACGCTGGGCCGGCCAGATCCAGGCGCAGGCGCTTTCGGTCAGGGACTTGCCGATGTCCATCAGGCTGCGTCCAACGAGACGCTCGCGCTCGGCCGGATCCATGTCCGGGAAGCATTTGGACAGGTTGATCCGCACCGTCTCACGGGAACGGTTGGGGGTTTTCCACATGATCCAGCCAATTGCCGAACCGACCGCTTGCACCGCGCGCCAGGGCAGCAGGGCAAACAACCGAAGAGCGCCTACCAGCAAGGCGCCTTTAAACTTTTCCACAGGTCACTCCTGATCGTGTGTGGTGCGCAAAGCCGCCATTCTAACCGGCGTTGGCGAGGTCCGCGTAACGGTCGCAGTCCTGAGTGTGGTCCATGACCATGCCCGAGGCCTGCATGAACGCGTAACAGATGGTCGGCCCGACGAAGGTGAAGCCGGCTTTTTTCAAGGCTTTGCTCATGGCCTCAGCCTCCGGCGTAATGGCCGGAACCTGGCTGCGGTCCTTGAAATGATTGACCTTGGGCACGCCGCCCACAAACGACCACAGAAACTCCACGGGGTCCTGCAGCGCCAGCCAGGCGGCGGCATTGCGCCGGGTGGCATTGAGTTTCAGGCGGTTACGCACGATGCCCGGATCGAGCATCAGCGCTTCGATCTCGGCATCGCTCAGTTGGGCCAGACGCTGCGCATCAAAGCCGAACAAGACCTTTCGATAATGCTCGCGTTTGCGTAAAACGGTGATCCAGGACAGGCCCGCCTGGAACCCTTCGAGCAAAAGCAACTCGAACAGTCCCTGCGCATCGCGCAGCGGCGTTCCCCACTCCTGATCGTGATAAGCCATGTACAGCGGATCTTCAGAACACCAAAAGCAGCGTGGCATAAGGCTCCAGGGGATGGTGGCGCGGCCGAATCGGGTATACTCCCGCTCTTTAAATCGCAGCCCAAGTAACAGGTGAATTTCGTGAGCCAGCCTACGCCAGCCGTGCGTACCTTCCAAGACTTGATCCTCGCCCTCCAGCAATACTGGGCCGAGCAAGGTTGTGTGGTACTTCAGCCCTACGATATGGAAGTAGGCGCCGGCACTTTCCACACCGCTACCTTCCTGCGGGCCATCGGCCCGGAAACCTGGAACGCCGCTTATGTGCAGCCCAGTCGTCGCCCGACTGACGGCCGCTACGGCGAAAACCCGAACCGCCTGCAGCACTACTACCAGTTCCAGGTGGTTCTGAAGCCAAACCCGGACAACTTCCAGGAGCTGTACCTGGGCTCGTTGAAACATGTCGGCCTGGACCCGCTGGTCCACGACATCCGTTTCGTCGAAGACAACTGGGAATCGCCAACCCTGGGCGCCTGGGGCCTGGGCTGGGAAGTCTGGCTCAACGGCATGGAAGTGACGCAGTTCACTTACTTCCAGCAAGCCGGCGGCATCGAGTGCTACCCGGTGACCGGCGAGATCACCTACGGTCTCGAGCGCCTGGCCATGTACCTGCAAGGCGTGGACTCGGTCTACGACCTGGTGTGGGCTGACGGCCCGTTCGGCAAGGTGACCTACGGCGACGTGTTCCACCAGAACGAAGTGGAGCAGTCGACCTACAACTTCGAACACGCCAACGTCGAGAAGCTGTTCGAACTGTTCGACTTCTATGAAAGCGAAGCCAAGCGCCTGATCGAACTGGATCAGCCGTTGCCGTTGCCAAGCTATGAAATGGTTCTGAAGGCATCCCACACCTTCAACCTGCTGGACGCCCGTCGTGCCATCTCGGTAACTGCGCGCCAGCAATACATCCTGCGTGTACGCACCCTGGCGCGTTCCGTCGCCCAAGCCTACCTGTTGGCTCGCGCCAAGCTGGGCTTCCCGATGGCCACCCCGGACCTGCGTGATGAAGTGTTGGCTAAGCTGGAGGCTGCACAATGAGTGCTCAAGATTTCCTGGTTGAACTGGGCACCGAAGAGCTGCCACCCAAGGCCCTGAATACCCTGGCCGACGCATTCCTGGCCGGTATCGAAAAAGGCCTGCAAACCGCTGGCCTGAAGTTCGCCGCAAAAAAAGTCTACGCCGCGCCGCGCCGACTGGCTGTGTTGCTCACCGCACTGGAAACCCAGCAGCCGGACCGCAGCATCAACCTCGACGGCCCGCCACGCCAGGCCGCCTTCGATGCTGAAGGCAACCCGACTCAAGCCGCCCTTGGTTTTGCCAAGAAGTGTGGCGTCGAGCTGAGCGAAATCGACCAGAGTGGCCCGAAGCTGCGTTTCAGCCAGGTCATCACCGGCAAGCCGACCGCCAGCCTGTTGCCGACCATCATTGAAGACTCGCTGAACGACCTGCCGATTCCCAAGCGCATGCGCTGGGGTGCCCGCAAGGAAGAGTTCGTGCGCCCGACCCAATGGCTGGTGATGCTGCTCGGTGACCAGGTCATCGACTGCACCATCCTCGCCCAGAAGGCCGGCCGTGATTCACGTGGCCACCGCTTCCACCATCCGGAAGCCGTGCGCATCACCGCGCCCGCCAACTACCTCAATGACCTGCGTGCAGCCTATGTGCTGGCGGATGCCAATGAGCGCCGCGAGCTGATCAGCAAGCGTACCGAAGAGCTGGCCCGCCTGCAGGAAGGCACCGCCATCGTGCCGCCAAGCCTGCTGGACGAAGTGACCGCTTTGGTTGAATGGCCAGTGCCGCTGGTGTGCTCGTTCGAGGAGCGTTTCCTCGACGTGCCGCAGGAAGCGCTGATCACCACCATGCAGGACAACCAGAAGTATTTCTGCCTGCTGGACGTCGACGGCAAGCTGCTGCCGCGCTTCATCACCGTGGCCAACATCGAAAGCAAGGACCCGCAGCAGATCATCGCCGGTAACGAAAAAGTCGTTCGCCCGCGCCTGACTGACGCCGAGTTCTTCTTCAAGCAAGACAAGAAGCAGAAGCTCGAAGACTTCAACCTGCGCCTGCAGAACGTGGTGTTCCAGGAAAAACTCGGCAGCGTATACGACAAGGCCGTACGGGTTTCCAAGCTGGCGGCCTACATCGCGCCACGCATTGGTGGCGATGCTGCCTGGGCTGCGCGTGCCGGCCTGCTGTCCAAGTGCGACCTGGCCACCGAGATGGTCGGCGAGTTCCCGGAGATGCAAGGTGTTGCCGGTTACTACTACGCCCTGAATGATGGCGAGCCGCAGGACGTCGCCCTCGCGCTGAACGAGCAGTACATGCCGCGCGGTGCCGGCGCCGAGCTGCCGACCACCCTCACCGGTGCGGCCGTGGCCATCGCTGACAAGCTGGATACCCTCGTCGGTATCTTCGGTATCGGCATGTTGCCTACCGGCAGCAAAGACCCGTATGCGCTGCGCCGTGCGGCCCTGGGCGTGCTGCGCATCCTGATCGACAAGAAGCTCGACCTCGACCTGACCCAGGCCGTGGTGTTTGCGGTTGGCCAGTTCGGTGCCAAGGTCAAGCAAGCGGGCCTGGCCGAGCAAGTGCTGGAGTTCGTGTTCGACCGTCTGCGTGCGCGTTACGAAGACGAAGGCGTGGACGTTTCGGTGTACCTGTCGGTACGTGCCCTGCAACCAGGTTCGGCGCTGGACTTCGACCAGCGTGTGCAGGCCGTACAGGCCTTCCGCAAGCTGCCGGAAGCCGGTGCCCTGGCCGCCGTGAACAAGCGTGTGTCGAACCTGCTGAGCAAGGCCGACAACCTCGGCAATGCCGAAGTCGACCCGGGCCTGTTTGCCGATGCCAAGGAGTTCTCGCTGAACTCGGCCATCGCCAAGGCAGAAAATGCAGTGAAGCCGCTGATCGCCGAACGCAACTACGCCGAAGCCTTGGCGCGCCTGGCCACCTTGCGTGAGCCGGTGGATGCGTTCTTCGAAGCGGTGATGATCAATGCCGAAGACGCGGGCGTGCGGAAAAACCGCTACGCCATGCTGGCGCGCCTGCGCGGCCTGTTCATCAATATCGCTGACATTTCCGTGCTGAGCTGACCATGTTGAAACTGCTGATTCTCGACCGGGACGGAGTGATCAATTACGACTCCGACGCTTACATCAAATCGGTGGCGGAATGGATTCCACTGCCCGGCTCGATCGAGGCCATCGCGCAGTTGAGCAAAGCGGGCTGGACAGTGGCCATCGCCACCAACCAGTCCGGCATCGCCCGCGGCTACTACGACATCGCCACCCTCGACGCCATGCACGCGCGCCTGCGCACGCTGGTGGCCGAGCAGGGCGGTGACGTAGGGCTGGTGGTGTATTGCCCGCACGGTCCGGATGAAGGCTGCGATTGCCGCAAGCCCAAACCGGGTATGCTTAAAACTATTGCTGAACATTACAACGTGCCGTTGGCTGGGCTATGGTTTGTCGGGGACAGCCTCGGTGACCTGGAAGCCGCCAAAGCCGTCGACTCTCAGCCAGTTTTGGTAAAAACCGGGAAAGGCGAAAAGACCCAGGCTAAAACCCTGCCGGTAGGTACTTTGATTTTTGACGATCTGGCGGCGGTTGCCGCAGAACTTATCAACAACTAGCAGCCCTTCTGACTTCCTGACCAAGGACTGTTCGGGAGCGCGCTTTTAACAGGCGGGCGTTGTCCCGCAACGGTAAATGCCGCCATGTCGATTTTGCAGGCCATCAGAACCTTCTTCTTTTACCTGCTGTTGGGCACCAGCTCTTTTCTCTGGTGCACCCTGAGCTTTTTTATCGCGCCTTTCCTGCCGTTCAAGGCGCGCTATCGTTTCATCAACGTCTTTTGGTGCAACTGCGCGCTGTGGTTGACCAAGGTGTTCCTGAACATTCGTTTCGAGATCAAGGGCGCCGAAAACGTCCCGGACCAGCCTTGTGTGATTCTGTCGAACCACCAGAGCACCTGGGAAACCTTTTTCCTGTCTGCGTATTTCTCGCCCCTGAGCCAAGTGCTCAAGCGTGAGCTGCTGTACGTGCCATTCTTCGGCTGGGCCATGGCCATGCTGCGACCGATCGCCATCGACCGCGACAACCCCAAGGCCGCACTCAAGCATGTGGCCAAGAAGGGCGATGAGCTGTTGAAGGATGGGGTTTGGGTGCTGATCTTCCCTGAAGGCACACGCGTGCCCTACGGCACTGTGGGCAAGTTCTCACGTGGCGGTACGGCCCTGGCGGTGAACGCCGGGCTGCCGGTGCTGCCAATTGCCCACAATGCCGGCAAGTTCTGGCCAAAGACCGGCTGGGCCAAGCGTGAAGGCACCATCACTGTAATCATTGGCGAGCCCATGTATGCCGAGGGCGAAGGCCCACGTGCCATTGCAGCGCTGAACGACCGTGCCCAGGCATGGAATGAAGCGCAACAAAGGGCCATGGGTTCGTTGCCGCCGGAGCCGGTTGTGGTCGACACGCCGGTGATTTGAGTTTCTGTGGATAACCTGTGTACGGTTTGTTGGCGAATTGCGCTTTTTAGCTTATAGGCTGCTGATTTACTTACATATTTCCCAAGCTCATAAAACGGCGGAAAAGGTGCATAAGTTTTTTCCGCATTAAAAAACCGGTCCTTGAGACCGGTTTTTTATGCACAGGTGAAAAGCCGCGATTCAGTCTCGCCACAATGGCAGTTGAAGGATGAAGGTCGTACCTTTATCCACCTCGCTCTCGCAGCGAATTCTCCCACCGTGACGATCCACGACGGCCTTGACCATGGTCAGCCCCAACCCCAATCCTTCACTGCCTTGAGCCGAGGCGAAGCGCCGGTATTGAGCGAAGAGTTCGGGCAAATCCTGCGGGGAGATTCCTCGCCCCTGGTCGCTGATACGGCACTGCAAAGCGTCTTTATGGCTGGTCAGGCTTAACGTAACGGTGGTGCCCGATGGGCTGTATTTCACCGCATTTTCCAACAGGTTGAACAAGGCTCGGGTCAGCAGCGATTGGTCTGCCCACACCGTTTCTTCGCCGTCTTCATCCAGGTGATGGACCAGGCGAATGCCTTTCAACTGGGCGTGCACTGCGACTTGATCAAATGCGTCGAGCACCAACATGGCGAACAGGCTGGGCTGGAATTGGTAGCCATCGGATTCGGCTTTCGCCAGCTGCACGAATGATTCGGTCAGGTTCAGGGCACGGCGGACTTGTTGTTCGATCTGCGCAAATATCGGCGCGGCGGTGTCCTGAACATCCAACAGGGCCAGGATCGCCGAATGCGGCGCACGCAAGTCATGGGACAGAAAGCGCAGCAGGGTCTCCCGTTGCTGCTGGGCATCACGCTCAATGCTCAGGTCTGTGAGGCTCAGCAGCCAGCCAAGGGCCACGTCACCGTCTGCGGGCAGCAGCGGAGCCAGGTCGAGGCGCAGGCTGCGGTCAAGGGTGTCGCGGAACTCGACAATCTCCAGCGTCGACAGGGCAGGGCGAACACCGTCCTGCAGCGGTGGATAACCTAATGTGGCGAGCTGATCCAAGAGGTTTTCGGCCACCAGTTCATTGTCGAACACATCGCGGGCAATTCGATTGGCCAGCAGGACGTTGCCCTTGGGATCGGTAATCAAGGTTGCTACAGGCAAACATTCCAGCCCATCGGCCATGAAGCGACGAGTGTCCCGGGTACGGCTGACCGCTTGTTCGAGGGCGAAGATTCGTCCCTGCAATACATCACCCTGGCTGGCGGGCGCTCGACGGCGCTCCGGGAGCACTTTGGGTTCGTTGTCCAGGCGTGCCAGTTCCCAGCCGAAGTAGGCCAGGATCACGCTCAGGCGCCGCCAGTTCCAGATCAGGTAGCTGAGCAGCATGCCAATCAGACTTGCTGCCGGCGACCACCAATGGCCCAGGCGCAACAGGCCCCATGAACCCAGAAGCGCAGCCCCCATGCAACCGAGGGTCAGCCACAGTGCATAACGCGGGCGAAACAGCAGAAGGCCCAACAGCACCGCGACCATCGCGGTGGCCAGTAGCGTCGCCATCCACACGGGCAGATCGACAATACTGCGCCCTTGCAGCAAGCCATTGAGAATATTTGCCTGGATCTCCACGCCCGGGGTGGTGCCGACACTGGCCGAAAGCGGCGTGACATAACGGTCGCCCATGCCCGGTGCCGTAGCGCCAATCAGGATCAAGCGGTCGCGCAGCAACTCGGATGGCACCTCCCCGCGCAAGACACTGATATACGGCACGCTGGGAAAGCCGGCATGACTGGCAATAAAAGGAATTCGAATGGCATTTTCCCGCTGCCAGCTGGAGCTTTCCGACGGACCAGGTGCGCCCGGCATTCCGGATCGCTGGCCGCTCAGTTCAAACGCCAGCCAAGCTAACTGCGGTGTCAAATTACCGGGTGGACCTTCACGCAAATACAGGCTTCGAACGATGCCGTCGCTGTCCGCTTCCACGTTGATATGGCCGACGCTACGGGCGCAATCACGCAAGGGCAACACAGGCAGGATTTGCGCCACAGGCTGGCCGTAGCGTGGCGAACCTTCACGAATCAAAGGCAACAGGACGTTGCCAGCGCTGCACATAGCCTCGGCCAGGCGCAGGTCATTGGCTGGCTCCCGGGCGGGCTCGCTGAAGATCACATCAAACAGGATGCCGGCAGGCTTGGCGGCGCTCAGCCGATCAAGCAGGTCGGCATGCACACGTCGGGACCACGGCCATTGGCCGAGCTCCTTCAGGCTTCGGTCGTCGATCGTTACCAGCAGGATGCGTGGATCCACCGATAAAGGCGCCAGCCGGCGGAGGCTGTCATACAGCGGGTTATTGAGGGCCAGGCCAGGGCTCAGGGACAGGAAGGCCGTGATGGGTAATAGCAACAGGCTGACCCACAGCCATTCGCGCACCAGGCCATTGAACAGCCGCTGAGCCTGAGTCGGTTGGCGCTTTTCAGCCCTGTGCCACAGCCTCACCGGCTCGCGTCCAGGGCACTACTGAACGCGGTTCGCGGGTGGGTAATAGAAAATGTCATAAACCCCGGTTTCTCCCTCAAGCCCGTGTTCATCATATGCCGACAAGCGAACGTGATAGAACGATGCTTTCAGCCCAGTGAAGCGCATTTGCGGCTTGTCGGAGAAATTTTCCTGCTTGATGTTCAGAAACTCCTTATCGGTCGCGACCTGGGCCCGGTAGCGTTGGGCCCCGGCCAATGGCCGCAGGAACAGGGTCCAGACAGGCGCATCGCCCTTTTGGCCGTCCTGGCCGACCAACCGTGGCGCATCAAGCAGTTCCACGGGTTTGAGTTCGCCTTGTTTCTTGAACGCGAGGCCCTGCCGCGCACCAACCTTTACTTCACCAGAGACTGGACCGGTAATGGGCTTCTTCTTGATAGGGCGCGGGCTCGGTGGAGCGTCATCACGATTGACCGCCACTTGCCCGTTGAGTACTTCCACCAGCGATTGTTCGCCATCGTTACGCACACGGAAATGCGTGCCGCGTACCCCTAGAACGCCCACCGGGGTCATGATCTGGAAACGGTCATAGTCGCTGGCACGCTTGATCACGTAAGCCTCGACCTGACCTTCTTCAAGAATCACCTGGGGAATGGATTGCTCCTCGACCAGATGCAATCGGACCTGGGAGCTGGAGGGCAAGACAATCCGCGAGCCGTCCCCCAGCAACAGGCTGACAAATGCGCCCGATGAGGTTTTTACGCTTTCTTGTTCATCGATGAACATGCCTTCTTCCAGGGCCGTGGACACACCCTTGGCATCCAGTTTCCAGGCTTCACCCGTGAGGTGCTGCACCACTGCCGGAAGCGGTTGCGCGCGGCACATCCGGTTGTCGTCGATATAGGGTGCACGGGGAGGGGAAGGGCGTGCCAAGGCCGGAAGACTCACTACGCCAAGCGTAACGATCAGGCCCGAACTCAACAGCGTAGTAGCGGCAGAGCGGAATCGGCAAGGGAAAAAGGTCATGGCGCTCATCAAGATTCTAGTTCTAATGGGTCATCAGAAAGCACTTTCAGGCAGCGTCTTGCAGCGGGAAGACCTTGAGTACCGTCTACGATACTCGATGAGGTATCCAGTCGATAGCCGAAATATCTGGGAGCGTGAGATCCATTGCAGAAGATGACACGTCCCTGTGTCGGAGCACCTCCGTCGCTCCAAT
Source organism: Pseudomonas sp. G1002 (assembly GCF_013385455.1). Lineage (NCBI taxonomy): Bacteria > Pseudomonadati > Pseudomonadota > Gammaproteobacteria > Pseudomonadales > Pseudomonadaceae > Pseudomonas > Pseudomonas sp. G1002. Next base: position 659,682 of record NZ_JACAPY010000027.1, on the reverse strand, counting down.
CCGTGTGTCATCCAGCGAGAGCGAATTTACCTACAACATAGGTGCATCGGACCGATTCGCAACATTTGTTCAGATTTGCGGGTACTTAAAATACCCAACGTTGGGTCTGCTGCTGTTCGCTGAGTTGCTGAAACGGTGAACGGGCGAAGCCCATGCCATTGCCGGGCTCACTCAAAGTCTGCCGTTCCTCGAACGGCATAGGTATCGCCGGCTTATTGGCCCCGACCGTTTCCGTGCCCAGCGTAGCAACCATCACCACCAATACCAGTCTTCCCCATACATCAACCTTCCCCAGAACGGCCATACGTCTCGAAACAGCATAAAACCAGATTGCCATTGATCCTTTTCCTGAAGGTCTCGAGCCGGTATCTTCCCAGCTTGGGTGTTGACGATTTCCAATGGCTTGCGGCCATTTGATATCAGCGTACCGAGAGATTCAGAGGGCCTGAGAATCTGGCCATAATTGTTCAGATTCGATGCCCGCATTCTTCAATAAGAAAGGACCCTGCCATGCGTGTCGCAATACTGGATGACGAACCTGCTGAACTGCGGCGGGTGGAACAGACACTGCGACAAATCCCCAGCGCTGCGGATCAGCCATGGACCCTGCACTGCTTCGAGCGTGGAGAAGACCTGCTGCGACAACTGCGCCGCGAGACCTTCGACTTGCTGATCCTTGACTGGCAACTGCCCGACCTCAGTGGCCTGGCATTGCTGCGCTGGACCCGCGAGCACATGGAAGCGCCGCCAGCCGCCATCATGCTTACCAGCCGCGATGCCGAGAGCGATATCGTCCAGGCGCTGAACAGTGGTGCCGATGATTACGTCAGCAAGCCGTTTCGTCCCAATGAGCTTAAGGCTCGGGTGAATGCCGTTCTGCGTCGCCACGGGTTGCAGAAGTCTGCAGCCAGTGAGGTGCATACCTTCAATGACCTGACCTTTGATGATGCTGAACTCACGGTGAGCAGGGCGGGAAAACCCATCAGCCTGACGGAGCGCGAATACCGCCTGGCGCGGTGCCTGTTTGAGAACCTGGCGCGGCCGCTGTCTCGAGAGTACCTGTATGAACGGTTCTGGACCCATGAGGAGATGGTGTCGTCGCGGCCGCTGGATACGCATATTTATCGGCTGCGGAATAAGCTCGGGCTGACGGCGGATCGGGGTTGGCAGTTGCTGACGATCTATGGGTACGGATATCGGTTGGAGAGTGTGACGGCGGCTTCCGAGGACTGAGATGTTCCACGTGGAGCATTTATAAAATGCTCATATCCAGCCCATAAAAAAGGCCAACGCTAAGCGTTGGCCTTTTTTGTTTTTGCGCTGCAACCTGATCAGAAGTCCAGGTTGGAAACCGCCAGGGCATTGCTCTCGATGAAGTCACGACGAGGCTCGACCGCATCACCCATCAGGGTGTTGAAGATCTGGTCCGCGCCAATGGCGTCTTCGATGGTCACGCGCAGCATGCGACGCTGGGCTGGGTCCATGGTGGTTTCCCACAGCTGATCCGGGTTCATTTCGCCCAGACCTTTGTATCGCTGAATGGTATGGCGCTTGGTGCTTTCCGCCATCAACCAGTCCAGGGCTTCCTTGAACTCTTTGACCGCTTTCTTGCGCTCGCCACGCTGAATGTAAGCACCGTCGTCCAGCAGGGTGCTCAGTTGCGCGCCGAGGGTAACAACCGTCTTGTAGTCGTTGCTGCCGAAGAAGTCGCGGTTGAAGGTGACGTAGTTCGACAGGCCGTGGGAGATCAGTTCGACCTCTGGCAGCCAGACGTTACGTTCACGGTCTTCACGCAGGCTGGCTTTGTAGACCAGGCCGGATTTTTCAACGGTACGCAGGCGGACTTCGTACTGGGCCAACCAAGCCTGCATGTGGGCATGATCACCCAACTGTTCCAGGCTGACGGATGGCAGGTAGATGAAGTGCTCGGTCAGCTCCTGAGGGTACAGGCGCGACAAACGCTTGAGGGTCTTCATCACCATGCGGAAGTCGTTTACCAGGCGCTCCAACGCTTCACCGGAGATGCCCGGGGCTTCGTCGTTCAAGTGCAGGCTCGCATCTTCCAGGGCCGACTGCGTCATGTACTCTTCCATGGCGTCGTCGTCTTTGATGTATTGCTCTTGCTTGCCTTTTTTCACTTTGTACAACGGCGGCTGGGCGATGTAGATGTAGCCACGCTCGATCAACTCCGGCAACTGACGGAAGAAGAACGTCAGCAGCAGGGTGCGGATGTGCGAACCGTCAACGTCAGCATCGGTCATGATGATGATGTTGTGGTAGCGCAGCTTGTCGATGTTGTACTCATCGCGGCCGATGCCACAGCCCAGGGCGGTGATCAAGGTGCCGACTTCCTGCGAGGAAATCATCTTGTCGAAACGCGCCTTCTCGACGTTGAGGATCTTACCCTTCAACGGCAGGATGGCCTGGGTGCGACGGTTGCGACCCTGCTTGGCGGAACCGCCAGCAGAGTCACCTTCCACCAGGTACAGTTCGGAGAGGGCAGGGTCTTTCTCCTGGCAGTCAGCCAGTTTGCCCGGCAGGCCGGCGATATCCAGCGCACCTTTACGACGCGTCATCTCACGGGCTTTACGCGCCGCTTCACGAGCCCGTGCTGCGTCGATCATCTTGCCGACAACCAGCTTGGCTTCGTTCGGGTTTTCCAGCAGGAAGTCGGAGAAGTACTTGCCCATTTCCTGTTCGACCGCTGTCTTCACTTCGGAGGACACCAGCTTGTCTTTGGTCTGGGAGCTGAACTTCGGATCCGGAACCTTGACCGAGATAATGGCGGTCAGGCCTTCGCGGGCATCGTCACCGGTGGTGGCGACTTTGTGTTTCTTCGCCAAGCCTTCCGCTTCGATGTAGGTGTTCAGGTTACGCGTCAGTGCAGAACGGAAACCCACCAAGTGAGTACCGCCATCGCGCTGAGGAATGTTGTTGGTGAAGCACAACAGGTTCTCGTTGAAGCTGTCGTTCCACTGCAGGGCGATTTCTACGCCGATGCCGTCTTCACGCTGGATGTTGAAGTGGAACACCTGATTGACCGCGGTCTTGTTGGTGTTCAGGTATTCAACGAACGCACGCAGACCGCCTTCGTACTTGAACAGCTCTTCCTTGCCGCTGCGTTCGTCCTTGAGGACGATACCCACACCGGAGTTCAGGAAAGACAGTTCACGAATCCGCTTGGCCAGAATGTCCCAGCTGAAGTGGATGTTCTTGAAGGTTTCAGCCGAAGGCTTGAAGTGAATCTGCGTACCAGTGCTTTCGCTGTCACCGACGATTTTCATCGGTTCCTGTGGAACACCATGAACGTAAGTCTGTTCCCAGATCTTGCCGCTACGACGTACAGTCAGGATCAGCTCTTCAGAAAGGGCGTTTACTACCGAAACACCTACACCGTGCAAACCGCCGGATACTTTATAGGAGTTATCGTCGAACTTACCGCCGGCGTGGAGCACGGTCATGATGACCTCTGCCGCCGAAACGCCTTCTTCTTTATGCACATCTACCGGAATGCCGCGACCGTTGTCGCGTACGGTGATGGATTCGTCCGGGTGGATGATGATGCTGATGTCGTCGCAGTGACCGGCCAAAGCTTCGTCGATCGAGTTATCGACCACCTCGAACACCATGTGGTGCAGACCGCTGCCATCATCGGTATCACCGATGTACATACCGGGACGTTTGCGTACGGCATCCAAACCTTTAAGCACTTTAATGCTGGTCGAGTCGTACGTATTCGTATTTTCTTCGCTCATGCCTTCACTCCCGATGGTCGTGGGTCTGGGTGATACGGCCTTGTTCCACGTGGAACAAAGCGACTGGCGTTTCCGTCTGCCAGCCTTCCCTCAATAATTCGTGGTCTACACAGGTGATAAACACCTGGCAGCGTAAGTCTTCCAACAAGCGGCATAACGCGCGGCGGTGCTGCTCGTCCAGTTCGGACGGCAAGTCATCCACCAGATAAATACATTGCCCGCGCCGGGCCTGGCTAACCAGATGCCCCTGGGCGATACGCAAAGCGCAGACCACCAACTTCTGCTGACCGCGGGACAAGATATCCGCAGCATTATGTGCGCCCAATCTAAGGCGCAAATCAGCCCGTTGTGGTCCGGCCTGGGTGTGACCAATTTGCTGATCCCGTTGCAAGGACGTCGCGAGCACTGCACTCAGTTCCCGGTCTTTGTCCCAACCACGGTAGTAGCTCAACGTCAGCCCCTCGAGTTCAAGTAACTCGCTCAAGGTCTGCTCAAAGACTGGTTTCAAGGCTTTGATATAGGCGCGGCGGTATTCATCTATTTCAGCGCTGGCCAGGCACAGTTCCCGGTCCCAAGCAGCTTGCGAAGCGGCGTCAAGTGTACCATGCCGCAGCCATGAGTTCCGCTGCCGCAGGGCCTTCTGCAGGCGCTGCCAAGTGGCCATGAAACGCGGTTCCACGTGGAACACTCCCCAATCGAGGAATTGCCTGCGGATTTTTGGCGCGCCTTCCAGCAAGCGGAAGCTGTCCGGGTTGATCAGTTGCAGCGGCAGGATTTCTGCCAGCTGCGCAGCACTACGAGCATTCTGCCCATCGATGCGGATTTGAAACTCCCCCTGACGATCACGAGAAATCCCCAGGCTGCTATGACCGCCTTCGGCCAATTCGACTTGGCCAAATACTGTGCACGCCAGTTGCTCGTACTGAATCACCGGCAACAAGCGGGCACTGCGAAAGGAACGAGCGAGCCCCAGCAGGTGAATGGCTTCCAGCACGCTGGTTTTGCCACTGCCGTTGGCGCCGTGGAGGATATTGATGCGGGGGGAGGGGGAGAAGGTCACCGGGTGCAAATTGCGCACCGCGGTGACCGAGACGCGACTGAGGGACATCTAGCTTCTGCTGAACATGATTACAGGCGCATCGGCATGACAACGTAAGCCGAGTCATCGTTGTCGGATTCTTGTACCAGGGCGCTGCTGTTGGAGTCAGACAGAATCAGGCGAACCTGTTCAGTGGTCATCACGCCCAGCACGTCCAGCAGGTAGCTGACGTTGAAGCCGATTTCCAGGTTGCCGCCGTTGTAGTCGACGCCCACTTCTTCTTCCGCTTCTTCCTGCTCAGGGTTATTCGCCTGGATTTTCAGTTGGCCCTTGGCCAATTGCAGGCGGATACCACGGTATTTCTCGTTGGAAAGAATGGCGGTACGGCTGAACGCTTCACGCAGGGCCTGACGATCACCAATCACCAGCTTGTCGCCGCCTTTAGGCAGAACGCGCTCGTAATCCGGGAACTTGCCGTCAACCAGCTTGGAAGTGAAGGTGAACTCGCCAGTGGTCGCGCGGATGTGGTGCTGGCCCAGCACGATACTGACATTGCCATCCGGCTCAGTCAGCAGGCGCGCGAGTTCCAGAATACCTTTACGCGGCACGATCACCTGGTGGCGATCCGGCTGACCGATATCGGCTTTCATCGAGCACATGGCCAGTCGGTGACCGTCGGTGGCTACGGCGCGGATGATGCCTTCGGAGACTTCCAGCAGCATGCCGTTAAGGTAATAACGCACGTCCTGCTGGGCCATGGCGAAGCTGGTGCGCTCGATCAAACGGCGCAGTCGGCTTTGTTCCAGGCTGCAGGTCAGCGAGCCTGGGCCTTCTTCCACGGTCGGGAAGTCGTTGGCCGGCAAGGTCGACAGGGTGAAACGGCTGCGACCGGCCTTGACCACCAGCTTTTGCTCATCAACCTTGATGTCGATCAGCGCGTCGTTGGGCAGGCTTTTGCAGATGTCCATCAGCTTGCGCGCCGGCACGGTGATCTCGCCGGGTTCGGCGGGCTCTTCGAGCTGGACGCGACCGACCAGCTCGACTTCCAGGTCGGTACCGGTCAAGGACAATTGCTGGCCTTCGACAACCAGCAATACGTTGGAAAGCACCGGCAAGGTCTGTCGGCGCTCGACGACGCCTGCGACCAGTTGCAGGGGTTTCAACAGGGCTTCGCGTTGAATGGTGAAATGCATGGTCTAGTCCCTTGCCTTAATAAGCTGCGCTGGTGTTCATCAAGTAGTCAGTGTACGCAGCAGGTTCTTGTAGTCCTCGCGAATATCCGCGTCGGATTCCTTAAGTTCGTTGATCTTGCGGCACGCGTGCAAGACCGTGGTGTGGTCGCGACCGCCAAACACATCACCAATTTCCGGCAGGCTGTGGTTGGTCAGCTCTTTCGAGAGCGCCATCGCTACCTGGCGGGGACGTGCTACCGAGCGCGAACGGCGCTTGGACAGCAGGTCGGAAATCTTGATCTTGTAATACTCGGCCACGGTGCGCTGGATGTTATCCACACTCACCAGCTTGTCTTGCAACGCCAGCAGGTCTTTCAGGGATTCGCGAATCAGCTCGATGGTGATGTCACGACCCATGAAGTGCGAGTGAGCGATGACCCGCTTGAGTGCGCCTTCCAGTTCACGCACGTTGGAGCGAATGCGCTGGGCGATAAAGAACGCGGCGTCGTGCGGCAGGTCGACTTTGGCCTGGTCGGCCTTTTTCATCAGGATCGCGACGCGGGTTTCAAGCTCCGGCGGTTCTACCGCTACGGTCAGGCCCCAGCCGAAGCGCGACTTCAGGCGCTCTTCCAGGCCTTCGATTTCCTTCGGATAACGGTCACTGGTCAGGATGACCTGCTGGCCACCTTCGAGCAACGCGTTGAACGTGTGGAAAAACTCTTCCTGGGAACGTTCCTTGCGGGCGAAGAATTGAATGTCATCGATCAGCAAGGCATCAACGGAACGGTAGAACCGCTTGAACTCGTTGATGGCGTTGAGCTGCAACGCCTTGACCATATCGGCCACGAAGCGCTCCGAGTGCAGGTACACGACCTTGGCATTCGGGTTCTTCTTTAATAGGTGGTTACCCACGGCGTGCATCAAGTGAGTTTTACCCAAGCCAACGCCACCATAAAGGAAGAGCGGGTTGTAACCGTGCTTGGGATTGTCGGCGACCTGCCAGGCAGCCGCGCGGGCCAGCTGGTTGGATTTACCTTCGACAAAGTTCTCAAAGGTGAACGTGCGGTTCAGATAGCTGGTGTGCTTGAGCGCACCCTCTACCTGGACGGTGCGCTGTTCGGCACGAACCGGGGCCTGTTGTGAGCTGGCGCCGGCCATTGGGTCAAAGCTGTCGCGGGACGGCTCTTCATTTATAGGCGCGTTTTTCTGCGACGAGGATTTCGAAGGCGTCTGGGCGACCGGGGCTGGCGAGTTATTAACAGGTGCCGCAGCGGCCTGAGCCTGGGAGGCACTGGCTGCCAACGGTGCATTCGGCGCAGCACGAGGTGCCGAGCTACGTTTGCTGCCTATTAATAAGGAGAGCACCGGAGCAAGCCCGTTGCCATGTTCATCGAGCAATTCGAGAACGCGGCTCAGGTATTTCTCGTTGACCCAGTCGAGAACAAAACGATTGGGTGCGTAGACACGCAACTCGTCGCCTTCGGCTTCGACCTGTAGCGGACGGATCCAGGTGTTGAATTGCTGGGCAGGCAGCTCATCGCGCAAAAGCTCCACGCACTGCTGCCAAAGTTCCACTGACACGGATATCCCCTAAGTTGAAAGCCGGTGAGGCAAAAACAGCCGCCATTGTAGCGGCCAGCCGCCCACTTATCCACATGTAGGTTGCTCACAGGGCGCCAAGAATCAATGCCTTAACCGTAAAAAAGGCGACAAATGGTCTGTGCATAAGCTCTGTGGATAAGCGCCCCTAAGCTCGTTGTACAAGTGGGGTCGAAAGTCTGTGGGTAACTGGCCTGTGGATAACTAGCCATTCCACACACAGCTTATCCGATAGCGCAGCACAGGCAGAGCACCGTTTCTCCCCCGTGTTGTCATTCTCTGTACAGCCCGTAGAATATGGCCTCAAGGCAGTTATCCACAGAAGATGGGGTGCCTAGCTTTTATAAGCTTTACAGAAAAGCTTTAAATAACTTCCTTCTTTATTTTTATATCTATGGCATTGCTCGTGAAAGGCGAATCGCCCGGATTCGGTCCGCAGGCCTCCAGATATCTAATTAAAGGAAAAGCTGGTTGGAAATTGACCTAGAGGCTTGCTTTCTCTAGAATCGCCGGTCTCTTAAAACGGGGGCCATTCCGGCCCGTTGTGGACGAACCAGGTAACACGCCATGAAACGTACTTTCCAACCAAGCACCATCAAACGCGCCCGTACTCACGGCTTCCGTGCTCGCATGGCCACCAAGAACGGCCGTGCTGTCCTGTCGCGTCGCCGCGCCAAAGGTCGTGCGCGTCTGGCAGTTTGATAATCCGGTACTGGTGGTGAGTCAGGACTTCAGTCGGGAAAAGCGTCTGCTAACCCCCCGGCATTTCAAGGCAGTCTTTGACTCCCCCACCGGCAAGGTTCCGGGGAAAAATCTCCTGCTCCTTGCGCGTAACAACGATCTGGATCACCCCCGTCTCGGGTTGGTGATCGGCAAGAAGAGCGTAAAGCTCTCCGTTGAGCGCAATCGCCTCAAGCGTCTGATGCGCGAATCGTTTCGCCTCCACCAGGAAACTCTGGTTGGTTGGGATATTGTTATCGTCGCGCGCAAAGGCTTGGGGGACGTAGAAAACCCCGAATTGATTCAGCATTTCGGCAAGCTCTGGAAACGTTTGGCTCGTACCAACAAGCCAGCACCAGCTGTCAGCACCGAAACTGTAGGGGTAGACAGTACTGATGCGTAAACTGGCCCTCGTTCCGATCCAGTTTTACCGCTATGCCATTAGTCCCCTGATGGCAAACCACTGTCGTTTCTACCCCAGTTGTTCCTGCTACGCGTTGGAAGCCATAGAAAATCATGGCCTTCTGCGCGGTGGCTGGCTGACCTTTCGTCGTTTAGGTCGCTGTCATCCGTGGAATCCCGGTGGTTATGACCCGGTTCCGCCTATCCCTACCTCCCGTTCTTCTTCGATGGCCGAGTAATCATGGATATTAAACGCACGATCCTGATCGTCGCCCTGGCAATCGTGTCCTACTCTATGGTTCTTAAGTGGAACCAGGATTATGGCCAAGCTGCCCTGCCGACTCAGAATGTTGCTACCAATCAGTCGGCGCCGGCTATTCCGGATACGCCACTGGGTAACAATGCTGCCGCCAGTGCCGATGTACCCAGCGCGAATGCCGATACCAGTACCCCGGTAGAAACCCCGGTCGTCACCAATAAAGACCTCATCCATGTAAAAACGGATGTACTGGACCTGGCAATCGACCCACAGGGTGGTGATATCGCCCAGCTCAAGCTGCCGCTGTATCCACGTCGCCAAGACCATCCGGATGTTCCGTTCCAGCTGTTCGATAACGGTGGCGAACGTGTATATCTGGCGCAAAGTGGCCTGACCGGTACTGACGGTCCGGATGCTCGTGCTACCGGTCGTCCGGTTTATTCGACCGAACAGAAGACTTATCAACTGGCCGATGGCCAGAACCAGTTGAACGTCGACCTGAAATTCAGTCACGACGGCGTCAACTACATCAAGCGTTTCAGCTTCACCCGCGGTTTGTACGATCTGAAAGTCACTTACCTGATCGACAACGAAAGCGCGAAGCCGTGGACGGGCAACCTGTTTGCCCAGCTCAAGCGTGACAACAGCGCCGATCCTTCTTCCAGCACCGCCACCGGCACCGCGACGTACCTGGGCGCAGCCCTGTGGACAAGTAGCGAGCCGTACAAAAAAGTGTCGATGAAAGATATCGACAAGGGCGCGCTGAAAGAAACCGTTCAAGGTGGCTGGGTTGCCTGGTTGCAACACTACTTCGTGACCGCATGGATCCCGAACAAAGGTGATGCCAACCTGGTTCAAACCCGCAAAGACAGCCAAGGCAACTACATCATTGGCTTTACTGGCCCGACGTTGACCGTCGCTCCGGGTGCCAAGGCTGAAGCCAGCGCCACGTTGTACGCCGGTCCGAAGAGCCAGGCAGTCCTCAAAGAGTTATCCCCAGGTCTGGAACTGACTGTGGATTACGGCATTCTGTGGTTCATTGCCCAGCCGATTTTCTGGCTGCTGCAACATATCCACAGCATTGTGGGTAACTGGGGCTTCTCGATTATCCTGCTGACCATGCTGATCAAGGGGATCTTCTTCCCACTGTCGGCCGCCAGCTACAAGTCGATGGCGCGTATGCGTGCCGTGGCCCCGAAACTGGCTGCGCTGAAAGAACAACATGGCGATGACCGGCAGAAAATGTCCCAGGCCATGATGGAGCTGTACAAGAAAGAGAAGATCAACCCGTTGGGTGGATGCTTGCCGATTCTGGTGCAGATGCCGGTATTCCTGTCGCTGTACTGGGTGCTCCTGGAAAGCGTGGAAATGCGCCAGGCTCCGTTCATGTTGTGGATAACTGACCTGTCGATCAAAGACCCGTTCTTTATCCTGCCGATCATCATGGGCGCGACCATGTTCATCCAGCAGCGCCTGAACCCGACTCCGCCGGACCCGATGCAGGCCAAGGTAATGAAAATGATGCCAATCATCTTCACCTTCTTCTTCCTGTGGTTCCCGGCTGGTCTGGTGCTGTACTGGGTGGTCAACAACTGCCTGTCGATCTCCCAACAGTGGTACATCACACGTAAAATCGAAGCGGCTACCAAAAAAGCCGAGGCGTAATTTACTCTGTGGATAACACCACTCAAGACGCCCCCTAGTGGGGCGTTTTGCTTTCTGTCACTTTTATCCGGGTACCCGCCATGAGCGCTCCTCGTGAAACCATCGCCGCTGTCGCCACCGCTCAAGGTCGTGGTGGTGTCGGTATCGTTCGTATTTCCGGGCCGCTCGCCAGCGTGGCGGCCCAGGCCATCAGCGGGCGGGAACTGAAGCCGAGGTATGCGCATTACGGGCCGTTTTTAGGTGCTGATGAAGAAGTGCTGGATGAAGGTATCGCCCTTTATTTCCCGGGGCCGAACTCCTTTACCGGCGAAGACGTCCTGGAGCTGCAAGGCCACGGCGGCCCGATCGTTCTGGACATGCTGCTGCAGCGTTGCCTGCAGTTGGGTTGCCGCCTGGCACGTCCGGGTGAATTCAGCGAACGCGCGTTCCTCAACGACAAACTCGACCTGGCCCAGGCCGAGGCGATTGCCGACCTGATCGAAGCCAGCTCTGCACAAGCTGCGCGCAATGCGTTGCGCTCGTTGCAGGGCGCGTTTTCCCTGCGTGTGCATAACCTCACCGAGCAATTGATCAGCTTGCGCATCTACGTGGAGGCCGCGATTGATTTCCCGGAGGAAGAAATCGACTTCCTTGCCGATGGCCATGTCCTGGCGATGCTGGATAAGGTTCGCGATGAGTTATCCACAGTGCTGCGCGAAGCCGGGCAAGGTGCCTTGCTGCGTGACGGTATGACCGTGGTGATTGCCGGCCGTCCCAACGCCGGCAAGTCGAGCCTGCTCAATGCCCTGGCCGGGCGAGAGGCCGCGATCGTCACCGAGATCGCCGGCACCACGCGGGATATCCTGCGCGAACATATCCACATCGATGGCATGCCCCTGCATGTGGTGGACACCGCTGGACTGCGTGACACCGATGACCAGGTGGAAAAGATCGGGGTGGAACGCGCGTTGAAGGCCATCACGGAAGCTGACCGCGTGTTGCTGGTGGTGGATGCCACCGCGCCAGAGGCTGCAGACCCGTTCGCACTGTGGCCGGAATTCCTCGAACAACGGCCGGACCCGGCCAAGGTCACGCTGATTCGCAACAAGGCTGACCTGACGGGCGAGGCAATTGCCCTGGAAGTCAGTGAAGATGGCCACGTGACAATCAGCTTGAGTGCCAAGGCTGCAGGAGAAGGGCTGGAACTGCTGCGCGATCATCTGAAAGCGTGCATGGGCTACGAGCAGACTTCGGAAAGCAGCTTCAGCGCTCGTCGCAGGCACCTGGAGGCACTGCGGCATGCCAGCGCCGCCCTCGAGCATGGCCGTGCGCAACTGACGCTGGCAGGAGCCGGTGAGCTGCTGGCTGAGGATTTACGCCAGGCGCAGCAGCTGTTGGGTGAGATCACCGGCGCATTCAGCTCCGATGATTTGTTGGGGCGGATCTTTTCAAGCTTCTGTATCGGGAAATAGGCGGTTATCCACAGCTGGCTGGTTACCAGTTGTAGGAAACAGTTCCGAGTAGCGTCCGGCTTTCACCCCAGTAGCAGCGGCCCGCATCGTTGCAGCCGGACACATACTCCTTGTCGAACAGGTTCTTCGCGTTCACGTCTACCGACCAGTGCTGGTCAATCTGGTAACCAATGGCGGCATCCACCAACGTCACGCTTCCAGCATCCAGCTTCCCGTATAGAGAAGGCGCGGTGTAAGCGAAAGTGCTGTCGAAGTAGCGCACGCCGCCACCGACGGACAAGCCCTTGAGCTGGCCATCAAGAAAGCGGTATTTGCCCCAGACCGAAGCCTGATTACGCGGAACACCGGTCATCTGGTGACCTTCCACGAGCGACGTTGCCGAATCCTTGGTAATCCGAGCATCGGTGTAGGTGTAGGCCGCAGTCACGTTCAAATTAGGTGTGAGGTTGCTGTTGACCTCCACTTCCACACCCTTGGCCCGGCTTTCGCCGACCTGGCGGTAGGTATTGGTCGTGGCGTCGAGGTACGTGTCGTCCTGCTTGCGCAAGTCATAGACCGACAACGTCATCGCCGTGTCCCAGCCGATCGGCTCGTACTTGAGGCCTACTTCGTATTGACTGCTGGTGATCGGGTCCAGCGGTGTGCCGGCATTGGAGATCTGCTGTACCGGAACGAACGCGGTCGAGTAGCTGACATATGGCGTCAGGCCATTGTCGAACTGGTACATGATCCCGCCCTGATAGGTGAACTTGCGGTCTTCAGAGCTGATGTTGCCGGCCTTGGCCACCTTGTCGCGAAAATCACTGTCGACCCAGTCCTGCCGCCCGCCGAGCAAGAATAACCAGTGGTCATACTTGCTCTGAAGCTGTGCATAAACACCTTTCATCTGCTGTTCGAGCAACGTGTTTTGCACCGCGAGAGGCGTCAATGGATCCCTCAGGTACACCGGGTTATACACATTGATCGTGCCTGCAAATCCGGCATTCCAATCCTGGCTGAACGAGGTACGGTCATAGCTGGCACCGAACAGCACGGTATTTTCCAGCCCGCCTACCTGGAATTTGCCTTCCAACTGGTTATCCAGCGAGTAGACCATCGATTTGTTGTAGCGGTCGTAGGCATTCATGTTCAGCTGTGTGCCGAACCCCGCATTATTCAGGTTGCCTGGCCAGGTTTCATGGCGGGTGATTCGCGACTGCATGTAGCGCGAGTTCTGCCGAAACTGCCAGTCATCGTTGAAGCTGTGGCTGAACTCGTAGCCGGTGCTCCAGGTTTCCCGTTCGAAGGTGTTCCAATCCGGGTCACCGAGCATGGTGTGCTTGGAGAGCTTTCCGTTGGGGTTGGTCAGTAACGTGCCTGCTGCAGGTAGGCCAAGTTCAAGATTGGTGTGGTCTTTCTGGTAGTTGGCCAGCAGCGTCAGGGTGTTGTAGTCGTCGAAATTGAGGGTCAGGGACGGTGCGATATACAGACGGTCATCGGGAACGTGATCGGTCTGGGTGTCGGACTTCCTGCCGAGCATCACCACCCGTCCAAGGATATTGCCGCTGTCGTCCAAGGGACCGGAGATATCCACACCCACCTGGCGCCGGTTATTAGAACCGTAGGTCAGCTGAACTTCGCCTTGTGGTGTAGCTGTCGGGTGTTTACTCACCAGGTTGACCAGGCCACCGGGTGCGTTTTCGCCGTAGAGCAGGGAAGAAGGGCCACGGAATATCTCCACCCGTTCCAGGCCATAAGGTTCGCTGGTGGTGTCATACCGGTTGCCTTGGACTCGCAAGCCATCGCGCAGCAGGCCGTAGCCATAATCCGTGGCGTTGAAACCGCGAATGAAGAACAAGTCACCGGCCAGCCCGTCGCCCGCAGCGAAGGGAGGGGCAAAGATTCCCGGCACATAGCCCAGCACTTCTGTGAGCGTCTGGGATTTTTGATCCTTGATGCGCTGGCCGGTCACCACCGACACCGAGCGCGGGGTTTCCGACAATGGTGTGCTGGTCTTGGTACCGATTCGGCTGTTTTGCGCCTTGTAACCTACGTCCCCGGCAATTTCCTGATTGAACCCAGTCTGTTGATACGTGCTGACAGTAGTGGGGGCCAGCATGAGCTGTTCCCCGCTCGCAGCCGGCTGCAGCGCGTAGCTGCCGGGGCCTTGAACCGCCGCCTGCAATCCCGAGTTTTGCAGCAATAACGCAAACCCTTGCTCCACCGAGTAGTCACCCTCCAGCCCAGGACTTTGCAGGCGCGCCGTCTGCTGCGGCGAGAATGACAGAATCACATTGGCCTTCGACGCGAATTGGCTCAAGGCATTGTCGAGTGGCCCGGAGGCGATCACGTAATGTTGCACTGGGCTGGCAGCAATGGCCCGAGTGCATAGCAAGGTGCTGGCAGTCGCTGCCGTGGCCAGCAGCAAGCCATACGTGATGCCGTGATGGGAGAGACGCTGGCGAAGTTTTGTAGGAAGGCGCATGTGTGAGTAAGCCCTGAAGGTAGCATCGTGATTACCTGTAGGGCCGCGCCAGGTAAAAAAAAGATAACCCCCGCTGAGAGTATTTTTTCAGTATCAAGCTGTAAGCGTGACGGAGACCCAATAGCGCGTGAAATACTTCACGTGGATCGGCAGCGTGACCTGCAGGTTGGCCAATACGGCGTCGGTGGAATCCAGACGGAAAGTGCCGGACACCCGCAGCCGCGCTGATGCGGCATCGCACTGCATAACGCCCGGCCGATAGCGCGCCAGTTCGTCGATGACATCCCCCAGTCGCGCATCCAGAACGATCAGTTGGCCGTCGACCCATGCGGCTTGGTTCCCGCGATAGATATGGCTGGGGCCTACGTCTTGCGTGCCGAAGTCGACACTTTCACCAGGTCCGAGCACTCGGCTATGGGCCGGCTGGTCGACGGGTTGCACGCTGACCCGGTCTTCCAGCACACCAACCCGCGTCGACCCTTGCAGTTGGCGAACAGTGAACCGCGTACCCAAGGCTTGAACACGACCCTCATGGGTTTCGACATAAAACGGTGTTTGCCGGCCCGACTTTCCGGTGTGGATAAGTACTTCCCCCTCACGCAAACGGACCAGTCGCTGCTGCCCATCGAAAAGTACGTCGATAGCCGTGTTCGTATTGAGGTCAATTTGAGTGCCGTCGGCCAACCCGATTCGCCGTCGTTCGCCGACCTTGGTCCGATAGTCAGCCCAGAGGTTGCCCAGGGATGTGTGTTGTTGAACGTTCCACCCCAAGTACCCGGCGGCACCGAGCATCAGCATCAGCTTGAGCACTTGCCGCCGTTGTTGACTGGCCGAGAGCGCACGACGGGTGAAGTCCTTGGGTAGCGCACCGAGGCCACGTTGCAACTGCTCCATCTGGTTCCAGGCCGCCTGATGGGAGGGGTCGCCGTTGAGCCATTGCTGCCAGGCACTTTGTTGCGCGGGTGTCGGTGGCTGCGATTGAAATTGCACGTACCAACTGGCGGCGGCTTCGAACGTCTTGCGATCCGGGGCAGCCATTACATGCCCGCCATGATCAAGGCGCATTCAGTCAGGGCCCGAACCATATGTTTCTTGACGGTGGTCAGCGAGACACGCAACTGATCGGCGATCTGTTGATAAGTCAGGCCTTCGACCTGGGACAGCATGAAAATTCGCCTGGCCCGCTCCCCCAGCCCACACAAGGCTTTATCCACAGCAACGAGGGTTTCAATGATGATGGCCTTGTCTTCTTCACTGATTGCGATCGCTTCGGGCCGGTCTGCCAGGGTTTGCAGATAGGCCTGCTCAATGGCGCGGCGACGATAGCGGTCAATCACCAGTCCCCGGGCAACTGTGGCCAGATAGTCCCTGGGCTCGAGGATCTGCGTCGCATTGCGGCCCCCCAGGATCCGCACGAACGTATCGTGTGCCACGTCAGCTGCATCGCAGGCGTTATGCAACTTTCCCTTGAGCCAGCTGTGCAACCACGAATGGTGCTGCTCATAGATGTGTTGGACTGCAACGGTATGCGAGGGAAGGGCCATGAGAGGTGACGAGGCAGGTTAATGATAATAACTATTATTAACTGCCGTGACGCTTTCTCACAATAGGCGTTCCATCAACCCGTTTCACAAATGCAAATGAACTGTTTCCTGCCTGACCGAGGATTTTCGGAGGCATCTGCCTGCCTGAAACTTATCGGGATCCGTATTTTCTGTGGATTAAGCCCTGTGAATAACCGCCCCTGTGCCCGGTTGATAACCAGGCTTGAAACCTGAGTAAAAACCCCTCTGTGGATAACCACCCGTTTAATCCACAGGCTTAAAGCACTTATCCAAGGGCCTCATTGGCACCTAACCACAGACTTTAGAATCTCTGTACATATCGTAAATAAAGGCCTGTAGAGATCTATCCACAGAAACATGCCTCAGTAGAAATAAACATAAAAACAAAGATTTAATAAATTTCTCTCTTTTAATTTCTATTGTTCGTGATTCATCCACAGCTGGTTAAATTTTGTGCAAAGGGTTCTTTAGGAAGGGCGAAGTCCCTATACTTGCCGACTCGTTCGAAAACCTGATCTCGAACGCTCATTCCTAATTACCTACAGAAGCAGGCACGAGGTGCGTGGTGGATTTCCCTTCCCGTTTTGAAGTGATCGTCATCGGCGGCGGTCATGCCGGTACCGAGGCAGCACTGGCGTCAGCACGCATGGGGGCAAAAACCCTGTTGCTGACGCATAACGTGGAAACCCTCGGCGCCATGAGCTGCAACCCCGCGATTGGCGGGATTGGCAAAAGCCATCTGGTCAAGGAAATCGATGCCCTCGGCGGCGCGATGGCCATGGCTACCGACAAAGGTGGTATTCAATTTCGCGTATTGAACAGTCGCAAAGGCCCGGCCGTACGAGCCACACGTGCTCAAGCCGACCGCATCCTGTACAAGGCCGCTGTCCGCGAAACCCTGGAAAACCAGCCGAACCTGTGGATATTTCAACAGGCAGCCGATGACCTGATCGTCGAACAAGACCAGGTACGCGGTGTTGTCACGCAAATGGGCCTGCGTTTCTTCGCAGAATCCGTGGTGTTGACCACCGGTACCTTCCTCGGCGGACTTATCCACATCGGTATGCAGAACTATTCCGGTGGCCGCGCCGGTGATCCACCGTCAATCGCCTTGGCTCAGCGCCTTCGCGAACTGCCACTGCGTGTTGGTCGCCTGAAAACCGGCACGCCGCCGCGAATTGATGGCCGGTCTGTGGATTTCTCGGTGATGACCGAGCAAGCCGGCGATACACCGATCCCGGTGATGTCGTTCATGGGCTCCAAGGAACAGCATCCAAAGCAGGTCAGTTGCTGGATTACCCATACCAACGCCCGCACCCACGAAATCATTGCTGCGAACCTCGACCGTTCGCCGATGTATTCCGGGGTGATCGAAGGTATTGGCCCGCGCTACTGCCCGTCGATCGAAGACAAGATCCACCGCTTTGCCGACAAGGAAAGCCACCAGGTGTTTATCGAACCGGAAGGTCTGACTACCCACGAGCTGTACCCGAACGGGATTTCAACTTCCTTGCCGTTCGACGTGCAAATCCAGATCGTGCAGTCGATTCGCGGTATGGAAAATGCGCACATCGTGCGTCCTGGCTACGCCATCGAGTACGACTACTTCGACCCGCGTGACCTGAAATACAGCCTGGAAACCAAGGTCATCGGCGGTTTGTTCTTTGCAGGGCAAATCAACGGCACCACCGGTTACGAAGAAGCCGGCGCCCAGGGTTTGCTGGCCGGAACCAACGCGGCACTGCGTGCACAGGGCAAAGACAGCTGGTGCCCGCGTCGCGATGAGGCGTACATCGGTGTGTTGGTCGACGACCTGATCACCCTCGGAACCCAGGAACCGTACCGGATGTTTACGTCCCGGGCCGAATACCGCCTGATCCTGCGGGAAGACAACGCCGACCTGCGCTTGACCGAAAAAGGTCGCGAATTGGGCCTGGTCGACGACGTGCGTTGGGCGGCCTTCTGCAAAAAACGCGAAAGTATCGAGTTGGAAGAGCAACGCCTGAAAAGTACTTGGGTTCGCCCGGGCACCGAGCAAGGCGATGCGATTGCCGAAAAATTCGGCACGCCGCTGACTCACGAATACAACTTGCTGAACCTGCTGTCCCGGCCGGAAATCGACTACGCTGGTCTGATCTCGGTCACCGGCGCTGGCGCAGAAGATCCACAGGTTGCCGAGCAGGTCGAAATCAAGACCAAATACGCCGGTTACATTGACCGTCAGCAGGATGAGATCGCTCGTCTGCGGGCCAGCGAAGACACCAAGCTGCCTGTGGATATCGATTACACAAACATTTCCGGGCTGTCGAAAGAGATCCAAGGCAAGCTGGGGATAACTCGACCGGAGACCCTGGGCCAGGCGTCCCGTATTCCGGGCGTCACGCCGGCAGCCATTTCGCTGTTGATGATTCATTTGAAAAAACGCGGCGCGGGCCGTCATTTGGAGCAAAGCGCTTGAGTTCGTTGGTCACCTCGCAACACGCCGAAGAGTTATCCACAGGTGCTCGCCAGCTTGGCGTCAACCTGACCGAAGCCCAGCACGAGTTGCTGCTGGGTTATCTGGCCCTGTTGATCAAATGGAACAAGGCTTACAACCTCACTGCGGTGCGTGACCCGGACGAAATGGTCTCCCGCCATCTGCTCGACAGTCTCAGCGTGATGCCGTTTATCGAAAACGGCCGCTGGCTCGACGTTGGCAGCGGCGGCGGCATGCCCGGCATCCCGCTGGCGATCCTGTTTCCGGAGTCGCAAGTGACCTGCCTGGACAGCAACGGCAAGAAAACCCGCTTCCTGACCCAGGTCAAACTCGAACTCAAGCTGGATAACCTGCAAGTTATCCACAGTCGCGTCGAAGCCTTTACGCCTGAACAGCCTTTCAACGGAATTGTTTCCCGGGCGTTCAGCAGCATGGAGAACTTCAGCAACTGGACCCGCCACCTCGGCGACCGCGATACCCGTTGGCTGGCAATGAAGGGCGTTCATCCAAGCGACGAGCTGTTAGCATTGCCGGCAGACTTCCACCTCGATAGCGAACACGCCTTGGCCGTACCCGGTTGCCAAGGCCAACGCCATCTGCTGATACTGCGCCGCACGGCATGATTGGGAACACAAGCAAGAATGGCTAAGGTATTCGCGATAGCGAACCAGAAAGGTGGC
Organism: Pseudomonas sp. G1002; assembly: GCF_013385455.1. Taxonomy (NCBI): domain Bacteria; kingdom Pseudomonadati; phylum Pseudomonadota; class Gammaproteobacteria; order Pseudomonadales; family Pseudomonadaceae; genus Pseudomonas; species Pseudomonas sp. G1002. The sequence goes on along the minus strand of NZ_JACAPY010000027.1, from coordinate 640,435 downwards.
GTGGGCAAAACCACCACCTGCATCAACCTCGCAGCATCCCTGGTCGCTACCAAGCGTCGGGTGCTGTTGATCGATCTCGATCCACAGGGCAACGCCACCATGGGTAGCGGTGTGGATAAACACGGCCTGGAAAACTCGGTCTACGACTTGCTGATTGGCGAGTGCGACCTGGCCCAGGCCATGCACTTCTCCGAGCACGGCGGTTATCAACTGCTGCCTGCCAACCGCGATTTGACCGCGGCGGAAGTGGTGCTGCTGGAAATGCAGATGAAAGAAAGCCGTCTGCGCAGCGCTCTGGCGCCGATTCGCGAGAATTACGACTACATTTTGATCGACTGCCCGCCGTCGCTGTCGATGCTGACGTTGAACGCACTGGTTGCGGCCGACGGGGTGATTATCCCCATGCAGTGCGAGTATTTTGCGCTCGAAGGCTTGAGCGACCTTGTGGATAACATCAAGCGTATCGCCGAGTTGCTCAACCCGAACCTGCAAATCGAAGGCCTGCTGCGGACCATGTATGACCCGCGCCTGAGCCTGATGAACGATGTGTCGGCACAGCTCAAGGAACACTTCGGCGATCAGCTCTACGACACCGTGATTCCACGTAACATCCGCCTGGCCGAAGCGCCAAGCTATGGCATGCCCGCGCTGGCGTACGACAAGTCTTCCCGCGGCGCCATTGCCTATCTGGCGCTGGCCGGCGAGATGGTTCGCCGTCAACGCCGCAATTCACGCACCGCTGCAGCCCAGCCAACTTAAGGAATCCCCATGGCCGTCAAGAAACGAGGTCTCGGACGTGGACTGGATGCACTGCTGAGTGGTCCGACTGTCACTTCGCTTGAAGAACAGGCAGTGCAGGCCGACGAGCGCGAGCTGCAGCACCTGCCGCTGGACCTGATCCAGCGCGGCAAATACCAGCCGCGCCGGGACATGGACCCGCAGGCGCTGGAGGAATTGGCGAATTCGATCAAGGCCCAGGGCGTGATGCAGCCGATCGTGGTGCGCCCGATTGGTGCTGGCCGCTTTGAAATCATCGCCGGCGAGCGCCGCTGGCGCGCCAGCCAGCAGGCCGGCAAGGAAACCATTCCGGCAATGGTGCGCGATGTGCCGGATGAAACCGCCATCGCCATGGCGTTGATCGAGAACATCCAGCGTGAAGACCTCAATCCGATCGAGGAAGCGATCGCCCTGCAGCGTTTGCAGCAGGAATTCAAACTGACTCAGCAGGAAGTCGCGGATGCGGTGGGCAAGTCCCGGGTTACCGTGTCCAACCTGTTGCGCCTGATCGCGCTGCCGGAAGTCATCAAAACCATGCTTTCCCATGGCGACCTGGAAATGGGTCATGCCCGTGCTTTGCTCGGTTTGCCGGAAAATCAACAGGTTGAGGGGGCGCGACACGTTGTCGCACGAGGCCTCACCGTTCGTCAGACCGAGGCCCTGGTTCGCCAGTGGCTCAGTGGCAAACCTGCACCGGTCGAAACCGCCAAACCTGATCCGGATATTGCACGCCTGGAGCAGCGCCTGGCCGAACGCCTAGGCTCTGCGGTGCAAATTCGTCATGGCAAGAAAGGCAAAGGGCAATTGGTCATCGGATATAACTCATTGGATGAGCTTCAGGGCGTCCTTGCCCACATCCGCTGAAACAATTGCTTCTGTAGCGCGCAGTCGGAAATCACTACCCGGCAGTTGAATAGGGGCAGAACCGCCCCTATACTCTGCGCGCATTTTGTCGGCACAAATTATGCCAAGTTATTGATTTCCGGCAGCCGACCATTGAGGAGCAAGAGTGATGGAAACCCGCACGCCAAACACGTTGCCGTTCCATCGCTTGGCCGTTTTCCCGGTTTTAGTGGCTCAATTTGTCATTTTACTGATCGCCTCTTTGGCGCTCTGGTATTGGTATGGAGTCGTAGCCGGATACTCGGGACTCTGCGGAGGCCTGATAGCCTTGCTGCCCAATATGTATTTTGCTCACAGGGCCTTTCGGTTTTCCGGCGCCCGAGCAGCCCAGGCTATCGTCCGGTCTTTTTATGCCGGCGAGGCGGGGAAATTGATTTTGACGGCAGTGCTGTTTGCACTGACCTTTGCAGGTGTGAAGCCATTGGCGCCGCTGGCTGTATTCGGCGTCTTCGTGTTGACCCAACTGGTCAGCTGGTTCGCTCCCCTGCTAATGAAAACAAGACTTTCGAAACCTTAGGGCGTTTGAGGCAACCATGGCAGAAACAACCGCTTCGGGCTATATCCAGCACCACTTGCAGAACCTGACCTTCGGTCAGCTTCCCAACGGCGGCTGGGGCTTTGCCCACTCCGCAGCAGAAGCCAAAGAAATGGGCTTCTGGGCATTCCACCTGGATACTCTGGGCTGGTCTGTCGCATTGGGTCTGATCTTCGTCCTGATTTTCCGCATGGCGGCAAAGAAGGCGACTTCCGGTCAGCCAGGTGCTTTGCAGAACTTCGTTGAAGTATTGGTCGAATTCGTCGATGGCAGCGTGCGGGACAGCTTCCATGGTCGTAGCGCGGTGATTGCACCGTTGGCACTGACCATCTTCGTCTGGGTGTTCCTGATGAACGCCGTCGACCTGATCCCGGTCGACTGGATTCCTCAGCTGGCCATCCTGATCTCCGGCGATCACCACATTCCATTCCGTGCGGTTTCGACCACGGACCCTAACGCCACCCTGGGCATGGCCCTGTCGGTGTTCGCGTTGATCATTTTCTACAGCATCAAGATCAAGGGCATCGGCGGCTTCATCGGCGAACTGACCCTGCACCCGTTCGGCAGCAAGAACATCTTCGTTCAAGCGCTGCTGATCCCGGTGAACTTCCTGCTGGAGTTCGTGACCCTGGTCGCCAAGCCGATTTCCCTGGCCCTGCGACTGTTCGGCAACATGTATGCCGGCGAGCTGGTGTTCATTCTGATCGCTGTGATGTTCGGCAGTGGTCTGCTCTGGCTTAGCGGCCTGGGCATTGTTCTGCAGTGGGCGTGGGCTGTGTTCCACATCCTGATCATCACCCTGCAGGCGTTTATCTTCATGATGCTGACCATCGTCTACCTGTCGATGGCGCACGAAGAGAACCATTAAGACCAGTCTCGACTAGTCTGATGTCCCTCCCGGTCAAACGGGAGGGTAGCCCTGAAGGGCTATGAAACGATTTGTTTTACCGCTTTAAAATCTAAAAAACCTAAACCATACGACGTAAAAGTCGGGAGGAAAGATGGAAACTGTAGTTGGTCTAACCGCTATCGCTGTTGCACTGTTGATCGGCCTGGGCGCCCTGGGTACTGCCATTGGTTTCGGCCTGCTGGGCGGCAAGTTCCTGGAAGGCGCAGCGCGTCAGCCAGAAATGGTTCCAATGCTGCAAGTTAAAATGTTCATCGTCGCCGGCCTGCTCGACGCCGTGACCATGATCGGTGTTGGTATCGCTCTGTTCTTCACCTTCGCGAACCCCTTCGTTGGTCAACTCGCCGGTTAATCACTCGTTTTTTCGAGTGATTGGTGTGTTGTGCAACGAACGAGCGAGGTATTGGCGTGAACATTAATGCAACCATTATTGGTCAGTCCTTAGCGTTCTTGATTTTTGTAGTTTTCTGCATGAAGTTCGTATGGCCTCCGGTCATCGCGGCTTTGCACGAACGTCAGAAGAAGATCGCAGACGGACTGGACGCTGCCGCACGAGCAGCTCGCGACCTGGAGTTGGCCCAAGATAAAGCGGGTCAACAACTGCGCGAAGCGAAAGCTCAGGCAGCTGAAATCATTGAGCAAGCCAAGAAACGCGGTAACCAGATCGTTGAAGAGGCTGTTGAAAAAGCCCGTATCGACGCTGACCGTGTGAAGGTTCAGGCTCAAGCCGAGATCGAGCAGGAACTGAACGGTGTCAAAGATGCGCTGCGTGCCCAACTGGGTGCTCTGGCCGTCGGCGGTGCTGAGAAGATCCTGGGTGCCACAATCGATCAAAACGCGCACGCGGAGCTGGTAAACAAACTGGCTGCTGAAATTTAAGCGAGGGCGATCATGGCAGAATTGACCACGTTGGCCCGACCTTACGCTAAGGCAGCCTTCGAGCACGCCCAGGCCCACCAGCAGCTGGCCTCTTGGTCAGCCATGCTCGGCCTGGCTGCAGCAGTGTCGCAAGACGACACCATGCAGCGCGTGCTCAAGGCCCCGCGACTGACGAGCGCAGACAAGGCCGCCACGTTTATTGACGTGTGCGGCGACAAGTTTGATGTAAAAGTGCAGAACTTCATCCACGTCGTTGCCGAAAACGACCGTCTCCCGCTTCTGCCGGAGATCGCCGCTCTGTTTGACCTGTACAAGGCCGAACAAGAGAAATCGGTAGATGTTGAAGTGACCAGTGCTTTTGCATTGAACCAAGAACAGCAAGACAAACTCGCCAAGGTTCTCAGTGCACGACTCGACCGGGAAGTGCGCCTGCAAGTTGCGGAGGATGCCACCCTGATTGGTGGTGTCATCATTCGCGCCGGCGACCTGGTTATCGATGGCTCGATTCGCGGCAAACTCGCGAATCTTGCCGAAGCATTGAAATCTTGAGTTTGAAGGGGCAGCAGAGCAATGCAGCAACTCAATCCTTCCGAAATAAGTGAAATTATCAAGGGCCGCATCGACAAGCTCGATGTGACCTCCCAAGCCCGTAACGAAGGCACTGTCGTCAGCGTATCTGACGGCATCGTGCGGATTCACGGTCTGGCCGACGTAATGTACGGCGAGATGATCGAGTTTCCGGGCGGCGTCTACGGTATGGCCCTCAACCTGGAGCAAGACTCTGTAGGTGCCGTTGTATTGGGCTCCTACCAGACTCTGGCCGAAGGCATGAGCGCCAAGTGCACAGGCCGCATCCTGGAAGTTCCGGTTGGTAAGGAACTGCTGGGTCGCGTTGTCGACGCACTGGGTAACCCAGTTGACGGCAAAGGTCCGCTGAACAACACCGAGACCGATGCGGTCGAGAAAGTTGCTCCAGGCGTGATCTGGCGTAAGTCGGTAGACCAGCCTGTACAGACTGGCTACAAGGCTGTCGATGCCATGATTCCTGTCGGCCGTGGCCAGCGTGAGCTGATCATCGGTGACCGTCAGATCGGTAAAACCGCTCTGGCGATCGACGCGATCATCAACCAGAAAGACAGCGGGATTTTCTGCGTCTACGTAGCCATCGGTCAGAAACAATCGACCATCGCCAACGTGGTTCGCAAGCTGGAAGAAAACGGCGCCCTGGCTAACACCATCGTCGTGGCCGCCAGTGCTTCCGAATCCGCTGCACTTCAGTTCCTGGCACCGTACTCCGGTTGCACCATGGGCGAATACTTCCGCGACCGCGGTGAAGACGCGCTGATCGTTTATGACGATCTGTCCAAGCAAGCAGTGGCTTACCGCCAGATTTCCCTGCTGCTGCGCCGTCCACCAGGCCGTGAAGCTTACCCAGGCGACGTGTTCTATCTCCACTCCCGTCTGCTGGAGCGCGCATCCCGCGTTTCGGAAGAATACGTAGAGAAGTTCACCAACGGCGCAGTGACCGGCAAAACCGGTTCCCTGACCGCACTGCCGATCATCGAAACCCAGGCTGGCGACGTTTCCGCGTTCGTTCCGACCAACGTGATTTCCATCACCGACGGTCAGATCTTCCTGGAATCGGCCATGTTCAACTCCGGGATCCGTCCTGCAGTGAACGCCGGTGTTTCGGTATCCCGTGTGGGTGGTGCCGCTCAGACCAAGATCATCAAGAAGCTCTCCGGTGGTATCCGTACCGCTCTGGCTCAGTACCGTGAACTGGCGGCATTCGCCCAGTTCGCTTCTGACCTGGACGAAGCGACCCGTAAGCAACTTGAGCATGGTCAGCGCGTTACCGAGCTGATGAAGCAGAAGCAATACGCACCAATGTCGATCGCTGACATGGCGCTGTCGCTGTATGCCGCTGAGCGTGGGTTCCTGACCGACGTTGAAATCACCAAGGTCGGCAGCTTCGAACAAGCGCTGATTGCTTACTTCAACCGCGATCACGCCGAATTGATGGCGAAGATCAACGTGAAGGGTGACTTCAATGACGACATCGACGCTGGCATCAAAGCCGGTATCGAGAAGTTCAAGGCCACCCAAACCTGGTAAGCCGCAGCGGGGGCCGCGAGGCTCCCGCTTGCTAACCTGATAGGTGTTACATGGCAGGCGCAAAAGAGATTCGCAGTAAGATTGCGAGCATCAAAAGCACGCAAAAGATCACCAGCGCCATGGAAAAAGTGGCGGTCAGCAAAATGCGCAAGGCACAAATGCGCATGGCTGCTAGCCGTCCCTACGCGGAGCGTATCCGCCAGGTTATTGGTCATCTGGCCAACGCCAACCCGGAATATCGCCACCCGTTCATGATCGATCGCGAAGTAAAGCGCGTCGGTTATGTCGTGGTGAGCAGTGACCGTGGTTTGTGCGGTGGTTTGAATACCAACCTGTTCAAGGCCCTGGTCAAGGACATGGCGGTAAACCGCGAAAAAGGCGTCGAGATCGATCTGTGTGTGGTCGGTAGCAAGGGTGCGGCCTTTTTCCGCAACTTCGGCGGTAACGTCGTTGCAGCTATCAGCCACCTGGGTGAAGAACCGTCGATCAATGATTTGATCGGCAGCGTCAAGGTGATGCTGGATGCATACCTGGAAGGCCGGATTGACCGCCTCTCCGTGGTATCCAACAAGTTCATCAACACCATGACGCAACAGCCTACCGTGGAGCAGTTGATTCCATTGGTGGCCGCCCCGGAACAAGAACTCAAGCACCACTGGGACTACCTCTACGAACCAGACGCCAAAGAGCTGCTTGACGGCTTGATGGTGCGCTACGTGGAGTCGCAGGTGTACCAGGCGGTGGTCGAGAACAACGCGGCTGAACAAGCTGCGCGGATGATCGCGATGAAGAACGCTACCGACAACGCCGGTGATTTGATCAGCGATTTGCAGCTGATCTACAACAAGGCGCGTCAGGCTGCGATCACCCAAGAGATCTCGGAAATCGTCGGCGGCGCTGCCGCGGTTTAACGGTTCAAATATTCAGAGGATCCAGCTATGAGTAGCGGACGTATCGTTCAAATCATCGGCGCCGTTATCGACGTGGAATTCCCACGCGACAGCGTACCGAGCATCTACAACGCTTTGAAAGTCAAAAGCGATGCAGGCACCACCCTGGAAGTTCAGCAGCAGCTGGGCGACGGTGTGGTTCGTACCATTGCAATGGGTTCCACCGAAGGCTTGAAGCGCGGTCTGGAAGTCACTGACTCTGGCGCAGCCATCTCCGTACCGGTCGGTAAAGCGACCCTGGGCCGGATCATGGACGTCCTCGGTAACCCGATCGACGAAGCCGGTCCAATCGACACCGAAGAGCGCTGGGGCATTCACCGTCCTGCGCCTTCCTTCGCGGAACAAGCGGGCGGCAACGACCTGCTGGAAACCGGCATCAAGGTTATCGACCTGGTTTGCCCGTTCGCCAAGGGCGGTAAAGTCGGTCTGTTCGGTGGTGCCGGTGTAGGCAAAACCGTAAACATGATGGAACTGATCCGTAACATCGCCATCGAGCACAGCGGTTATTCCGTGTTCGCCGGTGTGGGTGAGCGTACTCGTGAGGGTAACGACTTCTACCACGAGATGAAGGATTCCAACGTTCTGGACAAAGTGGCACTGGTTTACGGTCAGATGAACGAGCCGCCGGGTAACCGTCTGCGCGTAGCACTGACCGGCCTGACCATGGCCGAGAAGTTCCGTGATGAAGGTAACGACGTTCTGCTGTTCGTCGACAACATCTATCGTTACACCCTGGCCGGTACTGAAGTATCCGCACTGCTGGGCCGTATGCCTTCCGCAGTAGGTTACCAGCCGACCCTGGCCGAAGAGATGGGTACTCTGCAAGAGCGTATCACTTCGACCAAAAACGGTTCGATCACCTCGATCCAAGCGGTATACGTACCTGCGGATGACTTGACTGACCCGTCGCCAGCGACCACGTTCGCCCACTTGGACGCCACCGTCGTACTGTCCCGTGACATCGCCTCCCTGGGTATCTACCCAGCGGTCGATCCACTGGACTCGACTTCGCGCCAGCTGGACCCGAACGTCATCGGCCAGGAACACTACGACACCGCTCGCGGCGTCCAGTACGTTCTGCAGCGTTACAAAGAACTGAAGGACATCATTGCGATCCTGGGTATGGACGAGCTGTCGGAAACCGACAAGCAGTTGGTATCCCGCGCTCGTAAGATCCAGCGCTTCTTGTCGCAGCCGTTCTTCGTGGCTGAAGTCTTCACCGGTGCCTCGGGTAAATACGTTTCCCTGAAAGACACCATTGCTGGCTTCAAAGGCATCCTCAACGGTGACTACGACCACCTGCCAGAACAAGCGTTCTACATGGTCGGCGGCATCGAAGAAGCGATCGAGAAAGCCAAGAAACTGTAATTCCGGCGCCCGGTAACGGGCGCTAATCAGGTTGAGGCAAGCAGATGGCTATGACATTCCATTGCGATATCGTCAGCGCGGAAGGGGAAATCTTCTCCGGTCAGATCGAGAGTGTGATTGCACACGGCGAACTGGGCGACCTGGGTATTAACTTTGGCCACGCGCCATTGATTACATCCTTGAAGCCTGGTCCGATCACTCTGACCAAGCTGGGCGGGGAACGGGAGGTGTTTTACATCTCCGGTGGTTTCCTCGAGGTTCAGCCGAACATGGTCAAGGTACTTGCCGACACCGTGCAACGTGCTGCCGACCTGGATGAAGCCTCCGCTCAGGAAGCCGTCAAGGCTGCCGAGAAGGCCCTGAACGAAAAAGGCGCAGATTTCGACTACGGTTCTGCTGCTGCACGTCTGGCCGAGGCCGCAGCTCAGCTGCGCACCGTCCAGCAGATCCGCAAGAAGTTTGGCGGCTAAGCCGTCAAGCCTCATGCGTGATTGATTAAAAAGGGTAGCCTCGGCTACCCTTTTTCTTTTTTTGCAAAACACTTCTTTGGTCTGAAGTCTGACCGCCCAGGATTGGTAGCCATTCATGTCTCTCGAAATCGTAATTCTTGCCGCAGGCCAGGGCACCCGTATGCGTTCGGCCCTGCCCAAGGTGCTGCACCCGGTTGCCGGCAACTCCATGCTTGGCCATGTTATCCACAGCGCCCGGCAGCTGGATCCACAGCGCATTCATGTGGTGATCGGCCACGGTGCCGATGTGGTGCGTGAGCGGCTGGCGGCGGATGACCTGAATTTCGTATTGCAGGACAAGCAATTGGGTACCGGCCATGCCACCGCGCAGGCCGTGCCGTTCATCAAGGCCGACACCGTGCTGATCCTCTACGGTGACGTGCCGCTGATCGAAGTGGAAACCTTGCAGCGCCTGCTCAAGCACGTGGTGCCAGGCCAGATGGGCTTGCTCACTGTCGAGTTGGACGACCCGACCGGCTACGGTCGCATCGTGCGCAACGCTGACGGCAAGGTCGCCGCCATCGTCGAGCATAAAGACGCCAGCGAAGCCCAGCGCGCCATCACTGAAGGCAACACCGGCATCCTCGCTGTGCCGGCTGACCGCCTGGCTGACTGGATGAGCCGCTTGTCCAACAACAACGCCCAAGGCGAGTACTACCTGACCGACGTCATCGAGATGGCCGTCAGCGATGGCCTGGTGGTAGCCACCGAACAGCCCCACGACCCGATGGAAGTGCAGGGCGCCAACGACCGCAAGCAACTGGCGGAGCTGGAGCGTCACTACCAACTGCGTGAAGGCCGCCGCCTGATGGCGCTGGGCGTGACGCTGCGTGATCCGGCACGTTTCGATGTGCGGGGTGACGTCACCGTTGGCCGCGACGTGCTGATCGATATCAACGTGATCCTCGAAGGCCGCGTGGTCATCGAAGATGACGTGGTGATCGGGCCTAACTGCGTGATCAAGGACAGCACCCTGCGCAAAGGTGTGGTGATCAAGGCCAACAGCCATATCGACGGTGCGCTGATGGGCGAGGGCAGTGATGCCGGCCCGTTCGCGCGTTTGCGTCCGGGCAGCGTGCTGGGCGCCCGCGCCCATGTGGGTAACTTTGTAGAACTGAAAAACGCCCGGATGGGCGACGACGCCAAGGCCGGCCATCTGGCCTACCTCGGTGATGCAGTGATCGGTGCCCGCAGCAATATCGGCGCAGGCGCCATCACCTGCAATTACGACGGCGCCAACAAGTACCAGACGACCATTGGCGAAGACGTGTTTATCGGCTCCAACAACTCGCTGATCGCCCCCGTCACTATCGGTGATGGTTCAAACACCGCCGCAGGTTCCACCATCAACCAGGATGTGGATAAGTCCCAGTTGGCCGTGGCCCGCGCCCGCCAGCGCAACATCGACGGCTGGAAACGCCCGGTCAAAATCAAAAAGACCTGAGTTATCCACAACCCTGAAACACTGCGGTACTTATGTGGGAGCGGGCTTGCTCGCGAAGGCGGTCTTTCGGTTGATGCATGCGCCGACTGACACACCGCCTTCGCGAGCAAGCCCGCTCCCACATTTTTATCTGTGTTGATTCAAAAAACTCAGTCGCATGCTTGACCATTTTGAATGAATAGGTTTTTATTGCCTTCGTTATCTTTCGAAACGAAACTTATCATCACCATGTCGAAACGAAATACACCCCAACGTCGCCACAACATCCTTGCCATGCTCACCGAGCAAGGTGAAGTCAGCGTGGACGAATTGGCCAAGCGTTTCGAAACCTCGGAAGTCACCATCCGTAAGGACCTGGCTGCCCTCGAAAGTAACGGTCTGTTGCTGCGTCGCTACGGTGGCGCCATCACCATGCCTCAGGAACTGGTCGGTGATCCGGCACAGCCCATTTCGGCCTACAAGCGCGCCATCGCCCGTGCGGCCGTCCGGCGTTTGCGGGAACACGCGCGCATCATCATCGACAGCGGCAGCACCACCGCCGCCATGATCCCCGAATTGGGCCACCAGCCCGGCCTGGTGGTGATGACCAACTCCCTGCACGTGGCCAGCGCCTTGAGCGACCTGGAACACGAGCCGGTATTGTTGATGACCGGCGGCACCTGGGACCCGCATTCGGACTCGTTCCAGGGTCAGGTCGCCGAACAGGTACTGCGTTCCTACGATTTCGACCAGCTCTTTATTGGTGCCGATGGCATCGACCTGGAGCGCGGCACCACCACCTTCAACGAATTACTGGGGCTGAGCCGCGTCATGGCCGAAGTCGCCCGCGAAGTGGTGGTGATGGTCGAGTCCGACAAGATTGGCCGCAAGATCCCCAACCTGGAACTGCCCTGGAGCAGCGTCCATACCCTTATTACCGATGATCGCCTGCCACTTGAGGCCCGCGACCAGATTCAAGCCCGCGGCATCACGCTGATTTGCGCGGCAGTCATCTAGGAGAGAAACCATGTGTGGAATTGTTGGCGCAGTCGCTGAACGAAACGTCACTGCCATTTTGCTCGAAGGCCTCAAACGCCTGGAATACCGTGGCTACGACAGCGCCGGTGTGGCGCTCTTTACCAACGCCGGCAAGCTTGAGCGCATGCGTCGCCCGGGCAAGGTCAGCGAACTCGAACAAGCGTTGGCCGGTGAGCCGCTGGTAGGCCGCCTGGGTATCGCCCACACGCGTTGGGCCACCCACGGCGCGCCGTGCGAACGCAATGCTCACCCGCACTTCTCCGGTGACCTGGCGGTTGTGCACAACGGCATCATCGAAAATCACGAAGTGCTGCGTGAACAGCTCAAAGGCCAGGGTTATGTCTTCACCTCGGACACCGACACCGAAGTCATCGCCCACCTGCTGAACCACAAGCTCAAGGACATCGGCGACCTGACCAACGCTCTCAAGGCCACCGTCAAGGAACTGCACGGCGCCTATGGCCTGGCCGTGATCAGCGCCAGCCAGCCCGACCGCCTGGTCGCCGCCCGCAGTGGCAGCCCGTTGGTGATCGGACTGGGCCTGGGCGAGAACTTCCTCGCCTCCGACCAACTGGCCCTGCGCCAGGTGACCGACCGCTTCATGTACTTGGAAGAAGGCGACATCGCCGAGATCCGCCGTGAAAGCGTGTCCATCTGGGACGTCAACGGCCAGTCCGTGGAACGTGAAGCCGTGCAGTACCGCGACGGCGCCGAAGCCGCCGACAAGGGCGAGTTCCGCCACTTCATGCTCAAGGAAATCCACGAGCAACCGGCCGTGGTGCAACGCACCCTGGAAGGTCGCCTGAGCCAGAACCAGGTATTGGTGCAAGCCTTCGGCCCGCAAGCTGCCGAGCTGTTCGCCAAAGTGCGCAACGTGCAAATCGTCGCCTGCGGCACCAGCTACCACGCCGGTATGGTCGCCCGTTACTGGCTGGAAGAACTGGCCGGCATCCCGTGCCAGGTCGAAGTCGCCAGCGAATTCCGCTACCGCAAGGTGGTGGTGCAGCCCGACACTCTGTTCGTGACCATCTCCCAGTCCGGCGAAACCGCCGACACCCTGGCCGCCCTGCGCAACGCCAAGGAACTGGGCTTCCTCGGCAGCCTGGCGATCTGCAACGTCGGCATCAGCTCCCTGGTGCGCGAGTCCGACCTGACCCTGCTGACCCAGGCCGGTCGTGAAATCGGCGTGGCATCCACCAAGGCCTTCACCACCCAGTTGGTCGGCCTGTTGTTGCTGACCCTGTCCCTGGGCCAGGTTCGCGGCACGCTGGGCGAAGGCGTCGAGGCACACCTGGTCGAAGAACTGCGCCGCCTGCCGGCCCGCCTGGGTGAAGCCCTGGCCATGGACAGCACTGTGGAGAAAGTCGCTGAGCTGTTCGCCGACAAACACCACACCCTGTTCCTCGGCCGTGGTGCGCAATACCCGGTGGCAATGGAAGGTTCGCTCAAACTCAAGGAAATCTCCTATATCCACGCCGAAGCCTACCCGGCCGGTGAGCTCAAGCACGGTCCGCTGGCCCTGGTGGATGACGACATGCCAGTCGTTACCGTCGCGCCGAACAACGAACTGCTGGAGAAGCTCAAGTCCAACCTGCAGGAAGTGCGCGCCCGTGGCGGCCAACTGATCGTGTTCGCCGACGAGAAGGCCGGCATGACCAATGGCGAAGGCACCCACGTCATCAACATGCCGCACATCCACGACACCCTGTCGCCGATCCTCTACACCATCCCGCTGCAGCTGCTGTCGTATTACGTGGCTGTGCTGAAGGGCACCGACGTTGACCAGCCGCGTAACCTGGCGAAGTCGGTGACGGTGGAATAAGCCGCACCCGAACCACCAAAACCCCCGTTCTTCGGGGGTTTTGTTTTTTCAGGCTACCGGATATCGGGTCTTGCCGTTTCTGTGGACTAATTCCGGGAGTATTCCCCTGCTTTACCCCTAGAATGCGCCCTGTGGATAACTAGCCAGGGAATGCCGCCGCCATGAACATCGAACTGCTGATCGCCGGTATCGTCGTGCTGATTATTGTCGTCGGCCTGGTCGGCTGGCTGGTGGGGGTCTACAACGGCCTGGTGATGCGCCGCAACGATGTGGATAAAGCCTTCGCCAACATCGACGTGCTGCTCAAGCAGCGGGCAGACCAGATTCCCGACCTGATGCGCGTGGTGCAAACCGCCATGAACCATGAGAACGCGCTGTTCACCCGCCTCAGCGACGCCCGCACCGCGTACCTCAACGCCAGCAGCCTCACCGATAAAGTCGATGCCTCCAACCAGCTCAATACGGCGCTCAAGTCGGTGATTGCAGTGGCCGAGAATTATCCGACGCTGATCTCCGGCCCCAACATGGTCGAGTTGCAGCAGGCGATCTCGGCGGTGGAGGAACGCATCGCCGACCGTCGCGAGTTCTTCAATGAGTCGGTCAACCTCTACAACATCGCCATCGCGATTTTTCCTGATCTGTTCTTCGCCAAGATGCTCGGCTATCAGCGCATTCCGCTGCTGGCCATCAGCGCCGAAGAAACCCGCTACGACGGCGTGAAGCTTGAGGTGCCGGGGGCATGAAAACCACCCAGGCAGGGGTTGTCACAAAAAAACCAGCGTGGAAAACCCTGGTGGCACTGGTCTTTCTCGCCGGCTTTATTGGCCTGATGGTCTACGCCCCGACGATCCTGGTGGCGCTGTTTTTTCCTGTGTGCATCCTGATCGGACTGCTGGCCAGCTTCGGCCCCAATTTCTATCGCACCGAACAGCGCCTGGCCACCAGCCAGATACGCTCATTGGCCATGGGGCTGGTGGAGGTGAACGGCAAGGTGATCGTCGACTCGCCGCTGATCTCCCCGGTCCACGGCAAGCCTTGCGCCGGTTACGTGTGGGTCATCGAAGAAGGCACCAAAGACAAGGATGGCGATTGGAGCTGGAGCCAGGTCTCGGCCGAGGCTCGCTGCAATGACTTCCGCCTGCAGGACGCCACCGGTGAAGTGACAGTGATTGCCGAGGGTATCGACCTGTTCGGCAAGAAGCGCCCGGACGACCATGAATGGATCAGCAGCTCCCGCCGCCAGGGCGAACTGCTCCTCACCCAGGATATGCAGGTGATGCTGATTGGCGACGCCTGCGAGCGTGCGGGCAAGACGGTGATTGCCCAGGGCCGGCAACCTGACGCGGTGTTCGGCCTGGCCGAGACCAAGGATGTGGAAAACCGCCGTGTGCTGGCGCCGCTGTGGCGCGCCGGTGGTTTCTACGCGGTGGTGGTGGGTTTGATCGGCGTCGGCATCATGGCCATGACGCCGGAACATTTTGCCCAACTGCATTTGCCGGGCCCCGCCACCTACCAGCAAATGGCAGAGCTGAATCCCGCCTATCGGTTTCTGGCCTGGTTGTACCGTGACAACGGCTTCGTGATTCCTTTCATGGCCGCGTTTGGCTTCTTGCTGACGATGTTTGTGGTGTTGCTCGCGCTGCGGCTCTTGCTGCCCAAGGGCATGCGCCTGGCGGTAGGCCGCGTGCTGGGCGCCTGGATGGGCCTGGGCATGGTGATTGGCGGCGTAGTGACCTTGCTGCTGGTGGTGGCCCAGGTGGACACCATGAAGGTGTTCCTGGTGTGGATGATGATTCTGCTGGGCACCCTGGTGTTTTCGATCTTTGAGCAACGCAAGCTGGGGGTGGCGTACAAGCATTTCGCAAAAGATGCCGGCACTGCCGGTTTAGGCGACGAGGACGCCTGATCAGGGTACAAACTCAACCTTCAAGCCTCGGCTGGCGCTGCGGCCCTGATCGTCAGTGACCCGCAACCGGTACTCCCCCGACTTACCCGGCCGCCAGTTCAGCGTGGTTTGCGGCGGGCCCTGGCCGATCAGGGTCTGGTCGGCGAACCAATACAGCGTCAGTGCATCACTGGCCGCATTGGCGTTCAGCGGGATGCTTTCCTGGGGCTGGGACAGGCGCAGGTGGTAGCTGACCTGGGTCAGCGGCGTGCGAATCTGTGGCGCTTCGCGTTGATCGCCGACACGGTTGGGTTGGCAGCTTTTCTGCACATTGGGCGGCGTACGCCGGGGCAGCCCGGCGGCGCGGAACAGCCGCTGCACATCGCTGGGCCAGAACTCGAAGACTTCTTCACGGGTGTACTGCGGGTCGAACGGCGGGCACGCGGCCTTGCCGGTGCGGGTGTCGATCAGCACCGGGCGGTGCAGGTTGGACACCCGAATCGGTGACACGCCGGGGATGTACCAGGTCTTGCGGGTACGTGGGCACCAGCGGTTGGGCAAGTCACCAGAGGCCGCGCAGACGTCGATGCGGATCAGCCCGGCGGGCGGCTTGTCGGGTTTGATCACCACATTGGGCAAGGCCAGCGGCAGGGCGTCGGCGATACGGAAGAACAGCGGTGCCGCAGTTTTCGCACCGATAAACTCAGGATTCGGACGCCCATCGAAGTTGCCCACCCACACCACCAGCACGTACGGGCCTACGAGGCCGGCGCTCCATGCATCATGAAAGCCCCAGGATGTACCGGTCTTCCAGGCCGTACGCCAGTGGCGCCCCGGCAGCCCGTCCGGGCGCGGGTTGCGCCGCAGCATGTCGCGCACCATAAACGCGGCCTGCGGCGTGAGTAGCTGGGCGCCAGTGGTTTGCGGCTGTTCCTGCAAATAGCGCAGCGGCCGCAAATGCCCGTCACCAGCCAGCATCACATACAGCCGCGCCAGCTCCTCGGGCGTCATCTCGCCGCCGCCCAAGGCCAGCGCCAAGCCGTAATGGCTTTCGCCGCGCAGGCCCTTGATCCCGGCCCTTTGCAGCAATCCGTAGAGTGACGGAGAGCGGGTTTGGCTGGCCAGCCACACCGCCGGAATATTGCGGCTGCGAATCAGCGCGTCACGGGCTGTCACCGGCCCGACAAAACTGCCGTCGAAATTTTCCGGCTGGAAGTAGCCGAAGTTACTCGGCATGTCCTTGAGGATGCTCATGGGGTGGATCACCCCTTGGTCCAGCGCCAGCCCATACAGGAATGGCTTGAGGGTGGAGCCCGGCGAGCGCCGCGACAACACGCCGTTGACCTGGCCGTGGATGCTTGTGGATAAGTAGTCTGCCGAGCCCACCAGGGCTTTTACGCTCTGGTCGCGGCTGTCGATCAGGATCGCCGTGGCGTTTTCCACACCGCTGCTGCGGCGCTCGGCGATGAAGCCGGTGATCAGCCGTTCCAGCAATTGTTGCAGCGCCAGGCTGAGGGTGCTGTTCAACTCATTGCCGGTTTGCGAGGCCAGCAACTGTTCGCTCAGGTGCGGCGCGAGAAACGGGATCTGCTGGCGGTTGCGGGCTTCCAGCGGCAGGTCCAGCAAACTGTCGTTACGCGGGTCCTGTGGATAAGTTTCCCGCCAGTCGGCCATCAGCCGTTGCCGGGCGGTTTGCAGGGAAGGCCCAAAGCGCGCCCGACGACCCGGTTGCTGGGGAATCACGGCCAGCGCGAGGGCTTCAGACAAGGACAACTGCGCCGCTGACTTGCCAAAATAGATCCGGCTGGCCGCTTCGGCACCTTCGATATTGCCGCCCATGGGCGCCAGGTTGAGGTAGGCCTCAAGGATGTCGTGCTTGCTGTAACGCGCCTCCAGCCACAGTGCCAGGGCCATCTGCTGCAGCTTGCCGGGCACTTGGCGAGTATTGAGATCCCACAAGCGCCTGGCCAGTTGCATGCTAAGGGTCGAGCCGCCCTGACGCTGGCCGCCGCTATAGGTGGCCATGGCCGCCCGCAGCAACGCCGGGGGATTGATCCCCGGGTGCCAGTAGAAATTGCGGTCTTCCTTGAGCAGCAACGCCTCCACCAGTGACGGAGAAATCCGTTCCAGGGGAAGCCACAGGCGATATTGCCCGTCAGCCGCCAGGGTCATGCGCAGCAGCGAACCGTCATCGGCCAACACCACCCGTGATGAGGTGGCTGCCTGTTCCAGCGGCGCGTGGGGCCACAACCGTAGCCCCGCCAGAATCAACGCCGCTGCCAGCAGCGGCGTCAGGCTTTTAAGGCTTGGTAATTTCAAGCTGGCCTACTTTGCCGCGTCCTTGCAGGGTGGTTTCGTACATGCCCTCGGCGTAGGCCGGTGGCGTATTGAAGGTACCGGCGTTGGTGGCGCGCACGCGGTACACGAAGGTGCCTACATCCCGCAGCGCGGTGCCGTACAACACCACTCGGTCATCACGCACGTCGACGTAGTCCGGTTGCCAGTTGCTCAAGTCGGTCTCGCCAATCGGCGCCTGCCAGGAGTCGGCTTCTTCGGTGTCTTCGCCGGTTTCAACGTACTCCGAATCGTCGCCTTCGCTTTCCTCGGTGCTGGCCGCTTCCGGCTCCGGCGGCAAGTTATACACAGGTTCGACACCACCCGGCAGCAAGTCGACTACGGCCACTTGCTGCACCTGATCACGGTCGGTGGCCCGCAAGCGCAGGCGCACCAGGAACTCATCGCCTACCGCGACCTTGCTGACTGGATTGCCCTTGAGGTCGAGGTATTCGTGGATGATTTCCAGGCCGCTGTTGATCGGCTTGAGGTTGGCGCCCTTGTCATAGCCCGCTTCGCTCAGCATGTAGAACGCCGCCGGGCCGTCGGATTTTTCCATCTGCAGTTTTTGCGTACCGGCAGGCACCGCCGCACGTGGCGGCTGGCCGGCCATCTGCAACAACTGTTGCTGCTTGTCGCTGAGCCATGCGGTGGCCTTGAGGGTCATGTCGCTTTGGGCGCGCTGGCCGTAATTGTCCAGGGCCCGCAGCAACAGTGCCGCCGACAGCGAGTTGTAGCGTTGCTCGTTGAGACGCTTGCCGAGTTTATCCAGCAGGCTTGTTGGCACATCGTCGAGCATTTCCGGGAAGTGCCGCGCGAGCAAATGCAGGTGCTCGGCGTCGTGCACCAGCGGGTCGTAATACAGGCCGTCGCTGTTCCATTTATCCGACAGGGAAAGCCACGGCACCTTGCGGAACAAGGTATCGGCCTGACGATCCTGCTTGAGCAGCTTGTAGCTGGCGGCCAGGTACGCCGCGCCAATGTCGTTCTGCCAGGTGTCCTTGAAGTAGCTTTCATAGCGCTCGCGGATATCGCTCAAGGCGCCGCTCACCAGAATCCCCTGACGGCTCAGGAGGTAACTGGCGTAGGCGCGGTTGCGCAATTCCGACAGGCCTTCGCTCGGGCCGTTGGCCAGGTCGGTGAGGTACGCGTTGGAACGTTGCAGCAGGTCTTCCGGCACCGGCAGCCCGCGCTCCCTGGCTTCGATCAGGAAGTCGGTGGCGTACAGGCTGGCATACGGCGCCACGTCCGGGTTGGCCGCCCACAAGCCGAAACCGCCGGCCTGGTTCTGCCGTTGACGCAGCATGCGCACCGCACCGCTGAAGGCCTGCTCGGCCTCCGGCGCGTTACCACCCCAGATCAACGCCGGCATGGCCTTGGACACCAATTGCTCGGTGCAGGCGTAGCCATAGTCATCCAGGTAATGCCTGAGGCCGTTGGCCCATACCAGCGGCGAAGCGGCGACGCCCAACTGCACATCGCGCAACTGGCTGAACAGCTCGCGGGTCGGTTTCAGCTCTTTGCTGGCGCTGTCGAAACGGCCCAGGCTCAGGGCCACCCGATGCTCGCTCAAGGGGCGGATCGACGTGGTTTCCGCCACCTGGATACGCTTGCCATCCGGCAGCACCGCGACGAAGCGCAAGTCGGCCGAGCCTAGGGTTTCCCCAACCTTGATCTTGAACTCGGCAACACCTTCCTTGCGCGGTTGCAGGGCCAGGGTGCTGGCCTTGTCGCCTTGCACCTGCAGGCCATCGCTGGTCTGCACTTCAAACTTCACGTCCGCCGCCGCGTCCAGGTTGCTGAACACCCCGGCGCTGACGCTGAACACATCCCCCGGTGCGACAAAGGCCGGCACGTTCGGCGTGATCACCAGCGGCCCGCGCACTTCGGTGTTGGCCTCGCTGACGCCCACGCTGTCGCTGTCCACGGCCACCGCAAACAGATGCAGCTTGCCGTTGAAGCTGTCCGGAACCTGGTAGTGCAGCACGGTTTCACCGGCCGGCAAGTCCACCAGGCCAGACCACCAGGCCACAGGCGGCTGATGTTTACGCTTGAACGGGTTGAGGTGGTTGGCCAGGGCGCCTTCCGTATCGCCACCCGGCGCTGCCCCACTGAGCAGGCGGCTGAATTCCGGCAGGATCAGGTCAAGGATCTGACTGGTACCGACCTCCAGCGCCCGCTTCTGGAAGAAGAAGCCCAACGGGTCCGGCGTCTGGTAGCGCGCCACTTGCAGGATGCCTTCGTCCACCGCGTAGACCACTGCGCGGCCAGGGCGGTCGGCGTTGACCTTGATGTCCAGGGTCTGCCCCGGCTCGATCTTCGCCGGGCCTTCGACTTTCAGCGCCATGCGCCGCGCGTCGAGGTTGATGCTGAACGGCACTACGCCGTAGGACAGCGGGCTCATGTAGACCTCGGACGAACCAATGTCCCGTACGAACTGCACGTTGACGTAGGCATTGCCCTCAAGCCCCGCAGGAACGCGGATGTGTTGCACGCTGTTGGTGCTGTCGGCCTTGAACCACTGCTGGGTGTAGACCTTGTCCCGCTCGATGGTGATCAACCCGGCGCCGGTGTACGGCGCGCGAATGCTGATGGCGATCTCATCACCGGTGGCGTAGCTGCGTTTATCCAGGCGCAGTTGCAGTTCGGCGTTGCGCTCCAGGGAGCGCGAGGTGTTGCCCCGGCCGGCGACGCTGTAGTCGATCTGGTTCAGCAGGTTGCCGTTGGCGTCCTTGAGTTGCAGGGTGAAATCGCCCGGGGTGCCGGTGTTCAGGGTTTGCTTGGCGCCGTCCTTGGTCATCACCAGCGGCGAGGCCGGCTGGCTGATGTTCTTGATGCGCGACTCGTATTTGTAGGTGCCGTTGGATTGCTTCACCAGCACCGAGACGTAGCGGTGCTCGACCACTTCACTGGTCAGGCCGTCGACTGCGACTGGCGTAAGGTCTGGCGCCACGGCCAGCCATTGCACTTCACGCGGGGCGTCCTTGGCGACGAAAGACAGCGAATCCTTGCTCTTCACACCCACCAGGTACGGCGCCGCCGACACCAGCAATGCGCTTTGTGCGGCGACGTTGCGACCGCCTTCGGCTTCGTACACCTGGGTCATCACTTGCAGGCGGTAGGTGCTGTTGGCGAAGCGTTGCAGGTTCAGGTCCAGCACCGCCTGGCCATTGTCGTCGACGGTGGTTTCGGCCAGGTCTTCGGAGCTGGCTTCTTCCAGCGAGTCATTCAGGCGGAAGCGGTAATCCGGGTAGCGATCAAAGGCCGCGAGCGTCGGGCTCAGAGACATTTTCGCCGTGACGCGACGACCCGCCGCCGGAGCGCCGAACAAGTGCATCGCGGTGACCTTGGCCACCACCTGATCCGGCGGGATCCAGCCCAGCACCGGTGTATCGTGCAGGCTCAGGCTGACTTTCATCCGGTCCGGTTCAAAGTCGCGGACCTTGAAGCTGACGCTGCCCAGGTCGGTACGACGCTGCTTCTCACCGATCAGTTGCAGGGTCGCGGTGTAATCGCCGGATGGCGCTACTTCGCTGCTTGGGAAATCGAAGGTTTCAAAACCGCTGGCCGACAGTTTCAACGGCTGGCGAATCACCTCAAGGCCACGGGGGTCGGTGATCTGCAACTCAACCGGCAGGCCTTGCAGGGCGCCTTTCCAGTCGCCGCTGCGCACGATCATGCCCAGGTGCGCGGTCTCGCCGGGCCGGTACAGGCCGCGATCGGTAAACAGGTAGGCGCTGAGGCGATTGATCGCACCGTCCTCTTCCAGGCCGCCTACATCAAAGCGTGACAAATCCAGCTGTTGCGACTGACGGGCAATCGGCAGGAAGGATTGGTCATTGCCGCGACTGACCACATACATCAACGGCGTTTTCTCACGGCGCAGTTCATCCAGCTTGGCGAAGTGCGCGTGACCTTCGGCGTCGGTATGGCCGCTGGCGACCGGCAAACCGTTGCGGCCGATGATATCGACCTGGGCGTCGGACACCGGCGAGCCGTTGCCGATGGACTGCACGTACACATCGTGGCTGCCATCGCTGGAGCGCTTGGCGATGATGCCCAAGTCGGTGACCACGATGAAACGCAGGTCGCTGGTGGTGTTGCGCGAGTAGTCGAAGGTGCGATCAGCCGGGTCGTCCTGCGGGCTCAGCTTGAGCACAAAAATCCCCCGGCGGCCGCCGTTGGCCGTGAGGTAGTTGCTCAGGTCGACGTTGTCGTAGACGGTTTTCGACGGGTCGCCAGCCGACAGCGGAATGTCCAGGCTCTGACGCTCCACCATCCGGTCGAAGTAGTCATTGGCAAAATTCGGTCGGGCAAAGCTGCCGCTGCTCTGGTCCACCAGGTGTTGCAACTGGTTGGGCAGCAGGCGCGCGATTTCCACATGGGCGCCGGGTACGCCACGGGCCATGAAGCCCAGGCGTTTTTCGCCGGTGAGGCTGAGCAGGGCGCCGTCGGACAGGAACTGCAGCGTGCGTGGATAAGCCGGCATGCTCACGAGAGAGGCTGTCGGATTTTTCGCCAAGTAGCCGCCGATGGCTTCCAGGTTGGCCGGCACCCGCACATACAGGGCGCGGCCCGGCGGGGCCTTGAACTTGAAGGCGTGCAGGGTATTCAGCGGTTCGACGCTCGGCACGTGGGTCAGCTTGACCTTGGTGCTGCTGGCCAACAGCTTGTCGTCGATGTCTTGCAGGTTCCAGGGGCGGGTATCGTCCTCGGCTTTTTCCGGCAGCATCCAGGCCTGCACCTTGTTGGCGATGGTCTCGTCGGCCACGGCGCTGGAACTGCTGAACATCAACACCGGCTCGGGTTCGCCGCGCTCGTTGTCGACAAAGCTGACTTCGGCGCCGGTAAAGGTCAGGCGATAGCGGCCGGGCACGGTGACTTCGGCCACCAGCGGTGCCGAGCTGGGATTGCCGCCATCACGGGCCTTGAGGCCTTCATCGAGCTTGGCGCTGACCGGGGTGCTTTCCAGTGGGGTGGCCAGGGCGGCAGAGCGCACAAAGGCGTTGAGCTTGTGTTCGTCGAAGGTGATTTCCGGGCGATTGGGCAGTTGCGCATCGCGGTAGGCCAAGCCTTTGCCGAGGGTGACCGAGGCACGTTTGCGTACGCTGTCTTCGTCTACCGGGTGGGAAAAGTGGAAGGTCGCTACCAGCTGTTTCTGCGTCGGGTTGCTCGGGTCCTGGTACAGCTCGTTTTGCGTCAAGGTGGCGCGGAACGGCTGGGTGGAGAATTGGCTGGTGTATTGGCTGAGCAGTACGCCGTCGGCCAACAGGGTTTTCTTGGCCAGGTCGATGGTGTAGTGGGCGTCGACGGGCCAGTCTTTTTCCGGGGTGAACACCAGGCTGCGGTCATCCGCCCAGCGCCAGGCGCCGGCGATGGCAGGCTTGAGGGTGATGCCTTCGGTGACCGGCTTGCCGATGGCCGCCAGCGGGGCCACGGATTCGGCGAAGCGTACCTGCAAGTTATCCACAACCGGTTGCGGCTGGGTGTAATCCGTCAGGTTGGGCTTGTGCAGCGAATAACCCACGGTGTGGGGCTGTGGCAGGTGGGAATACCAGTGCCAGCCGTAAAAGCCCGCGGCCAGCACCAGTACCAGGGCCAGCGCGCCGCCCGCAGCCTGGCGCGGATAAGCCCGGGCCTTGTGGCCGACGTTGACCAGGCCGTTGCCTGTGGCTTGCAGCCAGCGCGGCGGCTGCCACTGGCCGAACAGGCTGCGCGCCAGCCATCGAACGGCGCTGAACAGAACACTCACCACTGAGATCAAGGCCCCGAAAAAACGGCGGCTGGTCGCTTTTAACGAATCAAACATGGTGAGCATCCCTGGCAATGTGTCGCGTATCTTACACGTCTCTTTGATACAAAAGATGACGGCAAATGCGCCGCAAAGCTCAGGCTTGCTGTACGAAGGTGAGGCGTATCGCAAAACCGATCAAAAGACTGCCAAACAGCCATTGCTGAAGGCGCTGGGCGGACGGGCTGCGTTCCAGCCAGCGGCCGATTCTTGCGCCGGCCAATCCATAGCAACTGTCGAATCCCAGGCCGACCGCCACCAGAATCGCCCCCAACAGCGCAAACTGCGCAGTCACCGATGCGCCATGTGGATCAATGAATTGCGGCAGCAGCACGGAGCAGAACAGCAGCGCCTTGGGGTTGAGCAGGTTGGTCAGCAAACCCCGCTGGAAGGCTTCGCACCAGGCATGCGCCGGCGCCGTGCTGTGCTCGGCGTTCAGGTTGGGCAGCAGGTTTGAGCGCAGGCACTGCACGCCGATCCACAGCAGATACGCCGCACCGCCCAGGCGCACCACATCGAAGGTCCAGGGTGCGACCTTGAACAGGGTCGCCAGGCCCATCCCCGCCAGCGCCACGTGGCAGGCTCGCGCCAAGCCCAAGCCGCCTGCGGTTGCCAGTGCCATCGCCTTGCCCTGGCGGGCGCCGGTTTGCAGCAGCAGGATCATGTCCGGGCCGGGCAGCAGGTACACCACTGCCAACGCGACTAAAAACAACCAGAGTTCTGCCATGCGCCTGCCCCTTGCGGTAGGTGATTCGTAGGGCAATTTTAGAGGTGAAGGCCGGGGCAGGTGCTTGCGTAGTCAGATGGAAAAGCGTCTAGTCTTGGCACAATCTGCCACTTTTTTCGGGCGAAACATTTCACTTATGCCAAATCTGAAGCTGGACGCATTTGACCGCAAGATTCTTGAAGCCCTGCAACGGGATGGCCGGCTGAGCAACGTGCAACTGGCGGACGAGATTGGCCTGTCGGCCTCGCCCTGCTTGCGGCGTGTGCGGCTGCTGGAAGAGGCCGGGGTGATTCGTGGTTATCAGGCAAGCCTGGACCGGGATGAAGTCGGGTTGGGGCTGACGGTGTTTGTCGGGGTGAAAGTGGAGCGGCATAACGACGAACAGGCGGAGGCGTTTCGGTTGGCGGTGACGGCGCTGCCCCAGGTGATTTCGGCGTTTCTGGTGTCGGGGGAGTCGGATTTCCTGCTGCAAGTGGTGGTGCCGGACTTGCGCGGGTATGAACGGTTCCTGACCGGGAGCTTGTTGAAGTTGCCGGGGGTGAGTGATATCCGCAGCAACTTCGCGATTCAGACGGTGAAGACGCCCGGGGCGTTGCCGCTGAGTCACCTTCCCGGCTAGATCGTTCCCACGCTCCGCGTGGGAATGCCGCCCTGGACGCTCCGCGTCCGCTTTAAAAGTCGTGACGCGGAGCGTCACCGGATGCATTCCCACGCAGAGCGTGGGAACGATCAGATAATGACGCCGGGGGCATCTTCCCGGCTGGTGATTTCTTATTGTGGTAAGGACGCTTGTTGTGGCGAGGGAGCTTGCTCCCGCTGGGCTGCGTAGCGGCCCCAAAATCTTGGGAGCGCTGCGCACTCCAGCGGGAGCAAGCTCCCTCGCCACTGGGGTTGTGTGGATTTGGGGAGGGAGGTAGTCGTCAGGTCCACCAGTAGCGCACGAGATGAAAGAAGATCGGCGCGGCAAAACACACTGAATCCAGCCGATCCAGCATCCCGCCGTGCCCTTCGATCATGTGCCCCCAATCCTTCACGCCGCGGTCGCGCTTGATCGCTGACATCACGATCCCGCCAGCAAACCCCAGCAGGTTGATCAACAGCGCAATCAGGAACGACTGCCAGGGATTGAACGGCGTGGTCCACCACAGCGCCGCGCCGATCAGGGATGACAGCAGAATCCCGCCGACAAACCCTTCCACGGTTTTAGACGGCGACAAGTTGGGCGCGATCTTGTGTTTGCCGAACAGCTTCCCGCACACGTACTGCAACACGTCCGACAGTTGCACCACGATCACCAGGTAGGCAATCAGCAGCAGGTTGCGGCCTTCGTAGCCGACGATATCCAGGGTCAGCAGCGCCGGCACGAAGGACACACAGAACACCGCGATCATCAGCCCCCATTGCACCTTCGACGCCCGTTCCAGGAAGTGCGTGCTGTCGCCGCCCAGTGACGCGAGGATCGGCAGCAGCAGGAACACGTACACCGGGATAAAGATCGAGAACAGCCCGTACCAGTCGAAGTAGATCAGCAGGTATTGCAGCGGCAGCGCCAAGTAGAAGGCCGCCACCAGCGCCGGGTAATCGCTGCGCCGGGTGGGTGTCAGCGTGAGGAATTCCCGCAGGGCATAGAACGACACGGCGTAAAACAGCAGGATCACCGCGCCGGTGCCGAGCCAGAACGCAATGCCAATCACCACCACCATCACCCACCACGCATTGATGCGGGCGTTGAGGTTGTCGATCACCGCGTTGGGTGTGCCACGGGTGCGCAGTTTGAGGATCAGGCCGATCAGCGAGGCGAGCACCAGGATCGCGCCGATCCCGCCGAACAACATCAGGGTTTGGCTATCCATCTCAGGAATGCTCCGGGGCAAGGGCGAGCAAGGCGTCGCGGGTGCGGGCGAGGAACAGCGCCTTGTCTTCGCCGTCCTCCAGTTGCAGCGGTGCGCCGAAGCTGGTGGTGCACAGTAAGGGCAGCGGCAGCACACGGCCCTTGGGCATGACCCGGTTGAGGTTGGCGATCCACACCGGGATCAATTCGGCTTGTGGATAACTCTTGGCCAGGTGATACAGCCCGCTTTTGAACGGCAACAGGCCGTCTTCCAGGTTGCGCGTGCCCTCGGGAAAGATGATCAGCGAGTCGCCGTTTTCCAGGGCCTGAAGCATCGGCGCCAGAGGGTTATCCACAGGGTCCTTGCGCTCGCGGTCGATCAGCACGCCGTTGAACACCCGGTTGATGATGTAGCGGCGCAGGGCGCTGGTGTTCCAGTAGTCGCTGCCGGCCACCGGGCGGGTGAATTTACGCAGGTTCTGCGGCAACGAGGCCCACAGCAGCACGAAATCGCCGTGGCTGCTGTG
Organism: Pseudomonas sp. G1002; assembly: GCF_013385455.1. NCBI lineage: Bacteria > Pseudomonadati > Pseudomonadota > Gammaproteobacteria > Pseudomonadales > Pseudomonadaceae > Pseudomonas > Pseudomonas sp. G1002. The sequence goes on along the minus strand of NZ_JACAPY010000027.1, from coordinate 614,114 downwards.
GTTGGCGTAGTAGATGCGTTGCACCGGCACCGGCGCGCAGCCAAGCCACAGGCTGCGGGCGCCGGTGACGGTGCGGGCCATGGAGGTAATCAGGGTGGCGACCACGGGTTCGAACATGAGAATTCCTTATCCGGCGAAGGGCAGCCAGGGGCTGGCCAGGATGACGGCCACGGTCAGCAGCACTTGCGCCGCCAGCAGGTAGGCTTGCTTGCGCAACAGTTTCAGGGCGCCGCGACGGCGCTCGGTCCAGGGGCGGCCTGCGCGTTTGGCGGATTGCAGGCCAAGGGTTTGCATGGCCTGGTCGAAGTCGGGCGTGCGGTCGGTGTCGCGGGCGAGCAGGGCGAACAGGTCGGCGTCGAAGGCCACCCGCAGCGCCCAATATTTTTCCAGCAGCCCGAGCACAATCATCCACAGGCTGAGGATCAGGCAGACCGGCGTGATGCTGGCCATCAGCAGTTGAGCGAGGCCGAACAGTACGCCGAGCAGGGTCAGGCCTGTGGATAACTGATCCAGGGAACGGCCCCGCCGCAGCAGGCTGGCGACGACCTGTAATTCCATATCAGCGGGCATGGGCTAAACCCTCCAGGGCTTCACGGTGCGCGGAATGCAGGACCACACGTGGGCGTGCTGTACGAATAATAGCCACCGCCTCGTCGACATTGCCTGCGCGCCCGGTATGTAGCAGCCATGCAGCCACGGCGGTGGCGCTGCGTGAGTAACCGAGGGCGCAGCACACCAGCAAGGGTCCGGCTGAGCGTAGCCGCTCTATCGCTTGGGCGGCTTCCACGCATTGCGCTGCAGTGGGCGCCGTCAGGTCGAGCACTGGCAGGCTGTAGTAGGCGCGACCCTGTGGATTAATCGGCAATTCGGCGCACAGATCGACCACCGCCTTGAATGATCCCAGCTCACCGCTGGTGGGAATTCGCCCCAGCCAAACGTTATCCACAACCTGATCGGGCTGTGGATGTCTACGTGTCCACAGGCGGGAATTGATCCAGGCGGCCACCAGATAAGGCGCCAACAACCAGCGCGCCGCCGGAGTGAGTCGTCCGTCGGCGCGTTTCTGAAATCCTGCAACGCCCAGTACCAGGTAATTCGCCTTCATCAAGCCAAGGGATACCGCCGGCCAAAGCAGCCACAACCAGCCGCCGCCAAGGGAAAACGCCAGGATCAAACACACCAGCGACCCGAAGCCATAGCGCAGCCCCAGCCGCCAACGCTGGCGGTCCCTGGTAAGCTGGGCATTCAGCAGCGGGCTCGGATGTTCCAGCGGCCACAGCCACACGCACAGCCAGCCGGCGAGGGCGCCTGTGGGTAAGTCAATAAAGTGATGTTGATAAGTGGTCAGCACCGAAAGGCCGATCAACGCGAACCAGCCATGCACCAGCCAGCGCCACAGGCCCTGGCTATGCCGCTGATACATTATCCATAGCACCACCAGCAGCGCGATGTGCAATGACGGCGCCTGGTTGAACGGCTTGTCGAACCCGGCGAGTACCGCAAACAGCCAGCCAAACACGCCGTCCAGCGCCGGCCTTTCAAAGGTGAAGCGCAAGGGCCAGATCAGGAAGCAGGTGACGGCAATCACTTGGGCCGTCAGCAGGCGCAAGGCATGTTGTTTCAGTTCATGGCGGGTGCTTGGCAGTAGCAGGGAGAAACCGTAGAGCAGGTCGATCGACCAGTAGGGCACGATGGTCCAGGCCCAGAACGGGATATGGGTTTCCCAGCCGAACACCATCGTGCCCACGTCGCTGCGCTGGCTGGTGACCCACGTGGCAAAGCCGTAGGTGCTGAAAAACAGCGGCGCCAACAGCAGCAGCCACAGCACCGCCGGTTTTAACAGGCCCGGTTCACGCATGGGTCAGACTCGCTGTGCCAGGGACACGCTGAAAATCCCCCACTCATCCACACGCTGGGTGATCTTGCGGAAACCGGCGGCTGCCACCAGTTGATCCATTTCCGCCTGGCTGCGTCGGCGCATTACCCAGGCCTGGCCCTGGCGGTGGCTGGTGAGGGCGCGGGCGATAAGTTCCAGTTGCGGGTGCCACGGTTGGCCGGTGTACACCAGATAACCACCGGGCTCCACGGCTTCGGCCAAGCCCGCGAGCGAGCCACCGACCATCGCGTTATCCGCGAACAGTTCATATAGCCCGGACACCACCGCCAGCGTCGGCTTGGGTTCCAGCGCCGCAAGGTCCGCCCGGTCAAACGCATCGCCTTTGACGAACTGGGCGATATCTCCCAGCCCTTTTTCACGAATCAGCGCGCCACCGTCGCGCACGTTGATGTCGCTGTAGTCCCGCAGCAGGATCGATTCCGGCAACGGCGAAACGCCCTGCAAGGCTTCCAGTATGTACCGACCATGCCCGGCGGCGATGTCGACGATGCGCACTTCCCGCTGCTCGTCCCGCAGCTTGGCCATCGCCAGGCGCAGCAGCTCTTCCACGTTCAACTTGCGCTGACGAATACCGCGCCAGCCGATGGAGTTCAGGTAGTTGGTGTCGATCATCCGCCCCAGCCCGCCTTTGCCGGTGGGTTTGTTGCGGTATACGTAGTCCAGGGTGCTGCCGGAGTCGAAGCCGGTGTCGAAACCGAGCTTCACGCCATCCGACAGTTTGCTGCCCAGGCCCATGCTGGCGCGGGTCATGCGCCAGTACAGGTCGCGCAGGGAGTTGCGTGGCAACGGCGCGGCGAGGGACTCGGATTCGGCGCAGGTCAGGCCGATCTTGTCGGCGTCCAGCAAGTTGGCGCGGTCCAGCGGGTGTTCGAAGTTCTGCAGGATAAAGCGCCGGGCGCTGCTCAAGGCCACGGCACGATCACGTTCACCGAGGGTGTCGTGGAAGAAGCCGGGGAGGATGTGCAGCTCTTTCTTCAAGCTGCCGAGGCGGTCGAAAAACTGCTGCTGGGGTTTGCGGTGCACCACAAAGTCCGAGCCGGAGATCAGCAGTTGGGTCGGTACCTGAATTGCCTGGGCATCGGCTACAACCCGGTCGGCCGCTTCGTACAGGCCCAGCAGCACATTCACGGAAATGGCTTTGGTGATCAGCGGATCACTGTCGTAGGACGCCACGCGCTCCGGGTCATGGCTCAGGAACTTGGCCTTGACGTAGCTGTTGACGAAAAAGTTGCCGCGAAACTTGCGCATCAACGCCAGGCCCGGCCGGGCGAAGGGCACGTAGAGCTTGACCTTGAATGCGGGGGAGGCGAGTACCAGCGAGCGAATCTTCGGCGCGTAGTCGTGCACCCAAGTGGCCGCGATCACCGCGCCGACGCTTTGGGCGATCACCGCGAGGTTTTCTTCCTCAATGTTGTAGGTGGCGCCGATATGGTCAACGAAGGTCTGCACATCCCGCGCGCTGGTGGCGAAGCTCGGGCTGTCGCCGCGCGCGCCGGGGGATTGGCCGTGGCCACGGGCGTCCCAGGCGAAGAAGTCGAACTCCGGCAGGTTCAGCTCGTCCACCAGGTGGGCGATACGACCGGAATGCTCGTGGCCGCGATGGAACAGCAAGATCGCCTTGCGCGGCGCAAAGCCCGCGGGTGCGGTGGCGGGCCAATGACGGTAGAAAAGCTCCACCCCGTCATGGGTGCTGAAGGTGTGCTCTTGCTGTTCACGCATCGCAAAATCCTTATGCAGAAGGGGAGGTGTTCGTTTCTTCTTTCAAGCCTTGGCGCACACGGTTGACCAGGGTGTAGGCCAGCAACGCCGCGACCAGCCACATCACCGCATCGACCCAACCGGCACCCAGCCAACCCAGCGCCACGCCGGTGGCCAGCACCCCGAGCACAAACGCCCGATCGCTCTTGCCCATCGGGCCGTCGTAGCGCCGCGAGGCCCCGACCATCGGCCCGAGCACGCCGGCGTATTCGCTGAACACCGCCAGCAGCGTCACCAGCAACACCGGCGCCAGGCTGACCTCGGGGATCAGCGCAAACGGCAGGATCAGTGCGCTGTCGGCGATCACGTCGCACAGTTCATTGAGGTAGGCGCCGAGTCGCGACTGCTGGCCGAATTCCCGGGCGAGCATGCCGTCAATGGCATTGAGGGCCATGCGCAGGATCATCCACAGCGGGATCAGCGCAAACAGCCACACATGTTGTGCGAAGCCGGCAATCAGCAATCCCACCAGCAGGGAAACCACCCCGGCCAGCACGGTGATCTGGTTGGCGGTGGTGCCGTTGTCGTAGAGGCGCTGCACCAGCGGGCGCAGCAGGTTCTGAAAACGCGGTTTAAGCTGATAGATCGAAATCATGGGGAGTGACGCTTCCTTGTCCGTAAGCCCGCGAAAAACTCTGGGGAGTGTGCCGATTTATCACCGCTGAAACCAGTGATGGCTCGTGTTTCTGGGGCTTTCGTCACTATCTGTGTGAAACCAAACAAAAATTTCACGCTTCGGGTTATAGAGTAACTAATTGTTTCTGGGTGGGCGTTTGGGGATGCGAGTGGATCTAGACGCTGATGACGTGGCCATCGAAGGGCTGCCGCGTTTTCAGCAGGGGTTGTTTCATGCCCGCCGGTTAAGGCAGGCCGGCATTGGCCTGACGGTGCTGGCGGTCGGCGGCTGGATGCTGGCGCTGTTTGTGGCGCTGTTCGCCCCGCTGTCGATCTGGCCGGTGGTGCTGATCAACTGCGCCTCGGCGTTGCTGGTGCTGGTGGCTGGCTTGCAATCGGCGTGGTGGGTCGCGGATTGGCGGGCCATGGCGCTGGAGGAGCCGGCTGCACGGCTGATCGAACCGCCGCTGCCACAAGAAGAACCTGGCTGGCTAAACCGGCAGTTCGGTCGCGTCGGTAACGGCTTGCTGGTGCAGATTGGCGCACCGGTGTTCTGGCTGTGCGGCTGGTCGTTGCTGGCATTCTTCAGCGTTCTGGAATTCTGGAGCTTGACCTTGCCCGCCGCGGCGCTGGGCCAGGCTGCCAGTGTGGGCGCCGCCATTGCCTTGGCACTGGCATTCGGCTTGCTGGTGTTTGAACGGCGCATGGCCCAGGAAAGCACCGCCCAATGGCCGGAAGCCGCGCAACTCGCGCAACTGAGCCGGGTGGCGATTATTTGCCTGGTGATCAGTGCGATTTGTCTGCTGTTTGCCGGTGAAGAATCCGTGTGGCCATTGCGCCTGGCCGTGTTGATCGGCCTGTTGCCGGCCCTGGTGGCGCTGGAGTTTCTGCTAAGAGGCCTGCTGTCGTTGTTCAGCCCGCGCCAGGAGCGGCTTGAACCGCGCCTGATGGCGCAAAGTTTTATCGCCGGGATGCTGCGCTGGCCGCCGCAACCGTTGCTCGCCTTGCAGCACGAACTGCACAACCGTTTCGGCATCGACCTGCGGCAGATCTGGGCCTTCACCTATATGCGCCGGGCATTCCTGCCAGTGCTGGTGGTGGTGCTGGCCGTAGGCTGGTTGCTGACCGGCGTGCATGAAGTCGCCCTGCAAAGCCGTGGGATCTATGAACGCTTTGGCAAGCCGGTGGAGGTCTTCGGGCCTGGCCTGCATGCCGGTTTGCCGTGGCCGCTGGGTCGCGTACTGAACGTGGAAAACGGCGTGGTCCATGAGCTGGCCACCAGCGTTGGCGAAGCGGCAAACACCGACGTCGCTCCGGCCGAGGGCCCGGCGCCGCTGATCGCCAACCGCCTGTGGGACGCCAGCCATGTGAATGACAAATCCCAGGTGATCGCCAGCAGCAGCGGCGACAAGCAGAGCTTCCAGATCGTCAATATGGACGTGCGCTTTGTGTACCGCATCGGCTTGACCGACCAGGCCGCACTCGCCGCCACCTATAACAGCGCCGATGTGCCCACGCTGATCCGCAGCACCGCCAGCCGCATCCTGGTGCACGAGTTTGCCTCGCGAACCCTTGATGAATTGCTGGGTGAGGAACGCAACAGCCTCGCCGATGAAATTGGCCAGGCGGTGCAAGCGGACCTGAAGAAACTCGACAGCGGCGTGGAAATTCTCGCCACCGTGGTGGAAGCCATTCACCCGCCCTCCGGTGCGGCGAATGCCTACCACGCGGTGCAAGCTGCGCAGATCGGCGCCCAGGCGCTGATTTCCCGGGAGCGCGGCGCTGCCAGTGAGCAGACCAACCAGGCGTTGCTGCAAGCCAGTACCGCCCGCGACCAGGCCCAGGCCACGGCCCATGAAGTCAGCGCCGGCGCCCAGGCAGCAGACCTGCGTTTCAGCGCCGAACAAAAGGCCTATCAACAAGCCGGCCAGGCGTTCGTGCTGGAGCAGTACCTGAGCCAACTGAGCCAGGGCCTGGCTCACGCCAAGTTACTCATTCTTGATCATCGCCTGGGCGCCAGTGGCGCACCGACCATCGATCTGCGTTCCTTTACCTTACCGGCCGACCCTGCGGTGCCGCGTAAAGCCGTTCAATAAGGAGTTCATCTGTTGAGCGCTCATTCTCACGATCACGCAGGCCATGGTCACCACCACGGCCACCATCATCACCATCATGGCGATGAGCACGAAGCCGGCCCGTTCCCCTGGCGGCGTATGGGCTGGGCGGTATTGCTCGTGCTGTTCGCGGTCGCCGCGGCGAGCCTGGTGCAGGTGCGTTCCGGTGAAGCCACGGTGATTACCCGCTTCGGCAATCCGTCGCGGGTATTGCTGGAACCGGGCCTGGGCTGGCGCTGGCCGGCGCCGTTCGAGGCGGCGATTCCGGTGGACCTGCGCCTGCGCACCACCTCCAGCGGTTTGCAGGATGTGGGCACCCGCGATGGCCTGCGGATCATCGTGCAGGCCTACGTAGCCTGGCAGGTGCAGGGCGACCCCGACAACGTGCAGCGCTTTATGCGTGCGGTGCAGAACCAGCCGGATGAAGCGGCGCGGCAGATTCGCACCTTTGTCGGCTCGGCGCTGGAAACCACCGCCGCCAGTTTCGACCTGGCCAACCTGGTGAACACCGATGCCAGCCAGGTGCGCATTGCCGATTTTGAAGCGCAGTTGCGCCAGCAGATTGATCAACAATTGCTCACCACCTATGGCGTGCGTGTGGTGCAGGTCGGTGTTGAACGGCTGACCTTGCCGTCGGTGACCCTGGCCGCCACTGTCGACCGCATGCGTGCCGAGCGCGAGACCATCGCCACGGAACGCACCGCCGTGGGCAAGCGTGAGGCGGCGCAGATTCGTTCGGCTGCCGAGCGTGATGCGCGAATCGTCCAGGCCGACGCCACGGTGAAAGCCGCCGATATCGAAGCGCAATCCCGGGTGGAAGCGGCGCAGATTTATGGCCGTGCCTACGCCGGCAATCCGCAGTTGTACAACCTGCTGCGTTCCCTCGACACCCTTGGCACAGTGGTCACGCCGGGCACCAAGATCATCCTGCGCACCGACGCCGCGCCTTTCCGCGCGCTGGTGGATGGGCCGAAGGATGTCCAGCCATGAGTGAGCGGGAAAGCCTCGACAGCCCGTGGATCCAGGCTGGACGGCTGACGTTCCTGGCGCTGTATGCGGTGACGGTATTGGCCGCGCTGGCGTGGGCGTTTTCCAACGTGCGCCAGATCGACCCGCAGAACCGTGCCGTGGTGTTGCACTTCGGCGCGCTGGACCGGATCCAGAATGCCGGGCTGCTGCTGGCCTGGCCGCGTCCGTTTGAACAAGTGGTGCTGTTGCCCGCCGCGGACCGGGTGATCGAGCGCCGGGTGGAAAACCTGCTGCGTTCCGATGCGGCCACCCAAGCCGATCGCGTGGCCAGTTTTGCCACGCCGCTGAGCGATGCCCTGGCCGGCTCCGGCTACCTGCTGACCGGCGATTCCGGCGTGGTGCAGCTGGATGTGCGGGTCTTCTACAAGGTCACCGAACCCTATGCGTTTGTGTTGCAGGGCGATCACGTGCTGCCGGCGCTGGATCGACTGGTCACTCGCAGCGCTGTGGTGCTGACTGCGGCGCGGGATCTGGATACGATTCTGGTGGCGCGCCCCGAGTTGATCGGCGCCGACAACCAGGCCGCCGAACGCCGCGAACGGCTGCGTGGCGACCTGGTGCGCGGCATCAATCAACGCCTGGCTGACCTGGCGTCCACCGGCCTTGGCCTGGGCATCGAAGTCACCCGGGTCGACGTGCAATCGAGCTTGCCGGGCCCGGCGGTCAATGCCTTCAACGCAGTGCTGACCGCCAGCCAGCAAGCCGACAAGGCGGTGGCCAATGCGCGCACCGACGCCGAAAAACTTACCCAGACCGCCAACCAGGACGCCGACCGCGCCGTGCAAGTGGCTCACGCCCAGGCCAGCGAACGGCTGTCCAACGCCCAGGCGCAAACCGCTACCGTCGCCAGCCTGGCCCAGGTCCAAGACCCAGGCCTGTTGCTGCGCCTCTACCGCGAACGCCTGCCGAAGATTCTCGGGCAGGCCGGCTCCGTGACCACGGTTGACCCTAAAGACGATTCCCGCCTGATCATTCAGGGAGCCGAACAATGACCGCCCACGCAGCCCCGATGCTCTCGTCGGCCGAACAACGCAGCGCCGCCCGGCAACTGACCCTGGCGATGCTCGCCCTGGGCCTGCTCAGCCTGGGCCTGGTATGGCGCTGGCTGGCGCCGGACCAGACCGGCGTGAGCCAACTGCTGTTGGGCGTCGCCTCATTGCTGGTGGCCGTGCCCGTGATGCGCTCGGCCTGGTACAGCCTGCGGTATCCAAGTTTGCATGGCATCACCGACCAACTCATTGCGCTGGCGATGCTCGGCGCCTGGGCTACCGGTGACCTGCTGACCGCCGCGCTGCTGCCGATCATCATGATCTTCGGCCATGTGCTGGAAGAGCGCAGCGTCATCGGCTCCCAGGAAGCGATTCATGCCCTGGGCAAGCTGACCCGTAGCCACGCACGGTTGGTGCAGGCGGACGGGACGATCCTGGAAGTGGACAACGGCATCCTGAAGACCGGCGATATCGTCGAAGTGCGTGCCGGTGACCGCGTGCCCGCCGACGGCGTGGTGCTGTCGGGCCAGGCCAGCCTCGACACCGCGCCGATTACCGGTGAATCGGTGCCGCTGGAAGCGAGTGTCGGCGTGCAGGTGTTTGGTGGCGCGATCAACCTCGACGGTTTGCTGCGCCTGGAAGTGACCCGCACCGGCAATGAGTCGACGCTGGGCAAAGTCATCGCCCTGATGCAGAGCGCCGAACGTTCGAAGCCGCCGATCACCCGATTGCTGGAGCGCTACGCCGGCAGCTACATGGTACTGGTGTTGTTGCTGGCGGCGGTCACCTGGTTTGTCACCAACGACGCCCAGGCGATGCTCGCGGTGCTGGTGGCGGCGTGCCCGTGTGCTTTGGTGTTGTCGGCTCCGGCCACGGCGATTGCGGGCATTGCGGTGGCGGCGCGTCACGGCATTCTGATTCGCAGCTCTGCGTTTCTCGAAGAGCTGGCGGACCTGACGTCGCTGGTGGTCGACAAGACCGGCACCCTGACGTTTGGCACCCTGCGTTTGCAGTCCATCGACACCCGCGAGCCGGATCGGCAAGTGCTGCTCAACCTGGCGGCCAGCCTCGGCTCCGCCAGCAGCCACCCGGTCAGCCGGGCATTGGCGGGGCTGGCGACTCAGGAACAAATGCTGGTGCTGTCGGATATTCGCGAGCGCCAGGGCCTCGGTGTGGTCGCGCAGACCGGGCAGGGCGAAGCCGCCCTCGGCCGGCCGGAATTGTTTGAGCAACTGGGCATCACGACCACGGCGGTCCCCAATCACGACGGCCCGATTGCCGGGCTTGCGTTGAACGGGCAATTCCTTGCCTGGCTGTTGCTGGCGGACAGCGTGAAACCTGAAGCGCGCCAGGCGATGAAAGAGCTGCGTGAATTGGGCCTGGGGCGCCAACTGCTGCTGACCGGCGACCGCCAGAGCGTGGCCGACAGCCTGGCGTTGGAAGTGGGCATCAGCGACGTCGAAGCCCAGGCTTTGCCGGAGGACAAGCTCAATCGCGTGCTGGGGGAAATCGGCAGCGGTTTCCGGCCGATGGTGGTGGGCGACGGGATCAACGATTCCCTGGCGCTCAAGGCCGGCGTGGTCGGCGTGGCGATGGGCGCGGGCGGGGCGGATATCGCGCTGGCATCGGCGGACGTGGTGCTGATCGGCAGCGACCTGCGGCGCCTGGGCACCTGTGTGCGCTTGAGTCGCCAGTGCCGGCACACGTTGCAGGTTAACGTGATCATCGGTCTGGGCTGGACGCTGGCGATCGTGGTGTTCGCCGCATTTGGCTGGCTGGGCGCGGCGGGAGCGATGATTGCGGCGGTGCTGCACAACCTCAGTACGCTGCTGGTGCTGGGCAATGCGGGGCGTCTGTTGCGGTTCCAGGAGCCGCTATTGAAACTCGAGGAATAAATTTTTCAGTCGCGCTGTAACGCCATGGGGGGACCTCACTCTAGTGCTATGTCGAGACTGAACAATCCGTTCAGACCGGCTCCACTACCGATCATGAGGAATACACAATGAACATCAAATCCGCTGCTGCTGGTGCCGCCCTCGCTATCGCCGCTGCTGGCATGTTTGCCGGTGTTGCCACTCAGGTACAGGCAGCAGACGCCCAGGTCCATTGCTATGGCGTCAACGCCTGCAAAGGCCAGAACGACTGCAAAACCAAAGACCACGCCTGCAAAGGCATGGGTTCTTGCAAAGGCCAGGGCTTCCTGTCGATGAGCAAGGCGATGTGCGATCAGAAAGGCGGCAAAGTCGGCGAATAACCGACAACCGAGTGCAACCGCAGCGGGCCCCCCTCCGCTGCGGACACTTTCCCCAGGAGTGTTTTTATGTCCGCTTCCCTTCCGAGTCTGGGTTACGGCCTGGGTCTACGCAGCGAGTACTACCAGCAGATCCTTGAACAATCGCCCGCCGTGGATTGGTTCGAAGTGATCTCCGAGAATTATCTGGTGCAGGGCGGCAAGGCCTTGTACTACCTGGATGCGATAGCCGAGCGTTATCCCCTGGTGATGCACGGTGTGTCCCTTTCAATCGGCGGGCCCCATGCCCTCGATACCGATTACCTGAAACAACTCAAGCAGCTCTCCGAGCGCATCCGGCCGGCGTGGATTTCCGATCACCTGTGCTGGAGCCGTGGCAACGCGCACCAGTTGCATGACTTGCTGCCGCTGCCCTACACCGAAGAAAGCCTGTACCACGTCGCCGCTCGCGTGCGGCAGGTGCAGGATGTGTTGCAGCGCCCGTTCGTGCTGGAAAACGTCTCCAGCTACGTGCGCTCCAAGGCGGATGAGTTTACCGAGTGGGAATTTCTCAACGCCCTGAGCCACCTCACCGGCTGCCAGTTGCTGCTGGACGTGAATAACGTCTACGTCAGCTCGCGCAATCACGGGTTCGACGCCTGGGAATTTATCCGCAACCTGCCGCCCGAAAGCATCCGCCAACTGCACCTGGCCGGGCATATGGATTACGGCGACTACGTGATCGACACCCATGACCATCCGGTATGCGATCCGGTGTGGGCGCTGTATCAGCGGACTCTGGAGCACCTCGGGCCAGTCTCGACCTTGCTCGAACGCGATGACCATTTCCCGCCTTTCCAGGAGCTGCTCGACGAGTTGAACAAGGCCCGCGAACTGGGCGCGAGCGCGCTGGACAGGAGAGCGTTATGCGCCTGATCGATTGGCAATTGGCCTTTGAGCGGCATTTGCTGGCCGAGTCTTCCACTGCCAGCAACAGCTTCAGCGCCACCTTGATCGGCGGCCCGACCCTGGATGTCGAGACGGGCCTGGCGATTTACCACAACGCCTATCACGCCCGATTGCAGGAAGTGCTGCGCGATGACTTCAGCGCCGTCTGGTATTGGCTGGGGGACGAGGAGTTTGCAGCGTTGGGTTCGGCCTATATCTGCCGTTATCCCTCGGCCCATTACAGCCTGCGCTGGTTTGGCGAGCGGTTCCCCGGGTTTATCGTTGAGCATTATGGCGAGCAAGGTTTGGCGCCTGCCGAGCTGGCGCGGCTCGAATGGGCATTCACCCTGGCCTTTGATGCACCGCAGGGCGAGCCGTTGACCCTGCAAGACATGGCAACGCTGCCGCCCGAAGACTGGCCTGGGCTGCAGGTGCAGTTGGTGCCCTCGGTGCAGCAGGTGCTGTGTGATTTCAACAGCCTGGGCATCTGGCGTGCGAGCAAGGGCGAGTGGGACTTTCCCGGCAGCGAAGCCCTGCCATTGGCGCAGGTGTGCCTGGTCTGGCGCCATCAGAATGTCTGCCAATACCGCAGCGTTGAACCGGCGCAAGCCTGCGCGCTGACAGGCATGGTCGCCAACGGTTGGAGTTTTTCCGAACTGTGTGCCGAGTTGGCAGTCACTTACCAGGAGGGCGCGCCATTGCAAGCGGTTACCTGGCTGAAACAGTGGGTCCAGGAGGGTTTGCTCCAGCGGCGGGCACCATAGAAAGGCGCTATTGTTTCGATAGCCTGCTAATTTTTCCGTGGATGGTCTACCCTCATTTCAGACGTCTGAAACAAGGGGGGACTACTCATGCTCGCGCAACTTCCACCGGCCTTACAGAATCTCAAGCTACCGCTGCGTCTTCGACTCTGGGACGGCCATGAATTCAACCTGGGCCCGGATCCCAGCGTCACCATTGTGGTCAAGGACCCCATGATGGTTTCCAAGCTCAGCCATCCGACGCTCGACTCACTGGGCGAAGCTTTCGTCGAGGGCAAACTGGAGCTGGAAGGCTCCATTTCCGAAGTGATCAGGGTCGTTGACGAGTTGAGTCATGCCCTGGTTGATGACGACGAGGGGAGTCGTCCGGTGCGCTCGATCCACGACAAGGCCACCGACGCAGCTGCTATTTCCTACCATTACGACCTGTCCAACGAGTTCTACCAGCTGTGGCTGGACCGCGACATGGCCTATTCCTGCGGGTATTTCGAAACCGGCAGCGAATCCCTTGATCAAGCGCAACAAGACAAATTCCGCCACCTGTGCCGCAAATTGCGGCTGCAGCCGGGGGAGTATTTGCTCGACGTGGGCTGCGGTTGGGGTGGGCTGGCGCGGTATGCCGCGCGGGAATTCGGGGTCAAGGTGTTTGGTATCACCCTGAGCAAGGAACAGCTGGCGCTGGCCCGGGAGCGGGTGAAGGCCGAAGGCCTGGAAGACCAGGTAGAGCTGACGCTGCTCGACTACCGCGACTTGCCCCAGGATGGCCGGTTCGACAAGGTGGTGAGCGTGGGGATGTTTGAACACGTTGGCCACGCCAACCTGGCTGAGTACTGCAAGATTCTCTACGGCGCGGTGCGTGAGGGCGGCCTGGTGATGAACCACGGGATTACCGCCAAGCACATTGATGGCCGGCCCGTAGGCCGTGGCGCCGGGGATTTTATCGAGCGTTATGTGTTCCCCAACGGCGAGTTGCCGCATCTGTCGATGATGACCGCCGAGATCAGCGACGTGGGCCTGGAAGTCGTCGACGTCGAAAGCCTGCGCCTGCATTACGCGCGCACGCTGGATCACTGGAGCGAGCGCCTCGAAGACAACCTGGAAGCGGCAGGCAAGATGGTGCCGGAACAAGCCTTGCGCATTTGGCGCCTGTACCTGGCCGGCTGTGCGTATGCGTTTGCCCGGGGCTGGATCAACCTGCATCAGATTCTGGCGGTGAAACCCCATGCCGATGGTAGCCATGAGCTGCCGTGGACGCGGGATGACCTGTACCAGTAAGCAATGTTACCGGTGATCTGAATGTGGGAGCGGGCTTGTGTGGGAGCGGGCTTGCTCGCGAAGGCGTTGTATCAGAAACACATTCAGTGACTGACACTCCGCTTTCGCGAGCAAGCCCGCTCCCACATTGGGTTCGGTGCAAGCCTTACAAAATTGGAGAAATCAGCCGCGCGATCCGCATGCCCAATTGTTGCAGGCGGTGGGTCTGGCGGTTTTCTTCCTGGCTGATTTCATGGGCCAGGGCGAAGTCTTCCAGCAGCATGTGCTCCACCTGGCTGGCGAAAGTGTCATCTACCGTCAGCAACATCACTTCGAAATTCAGCCGGAACGAGCGGTTATCCAGGTTCGCACTGCCGATGGCGCTGATTTCACGGTCGACCAACACCACTTTCTGATGCAGGAACCCTGGCGTATAGCGGAATACCCGCACCCCGGCGCGCACGGCTTCGATCGCATACAGGCTGGAAGCGGCGTAGACGATGCGGTGATCCGGCCGTGACGGCAGCAGCAGACGCACGTCGACACCGCGCAATACCGCCAACCTCAAAGCCGCAAATACCGCCTCATCGGGAATGAAATACGGGCTGGTGATCCACACCCGTTCGGTGGCCGCATGAATGGCCTCGACGAAAAACAGCGAGCAGGTTTCATAGGGATCCGCCGGGCCGCTGGCCAGTAATTGGCAGAGCACGCCGTCGTCCGGGTAGGTATCCGGCAGCAGCAGCGGCGGCAGCTCACGCGCGGCCCAGAACCAGTCTTCGGCAAACGACTCCTGCAAGCACGCCACCACCGGGCCGCTGACTTGCACATGGGTGTCACGCCATGGCGCCAGCGGCGGTTTCTTGCCCAGGTACTCATCGCCGACGTTATGCCCACCGACGAACCCGGTAATGCCATCCACCACCACGATCTTGCGGTGGTTGCGGAAGTTGACCTGGAAGCGGTTGAGCCAGCCGCTGCGCGTGGCGAAGGCCTTGACCTGCACCCCGGCGTCTCGTAGCGACTGCACATAACGATGGGGCAGGGCATGGCTGCCGATACGGTCGTATAGCACGAAAATGGCTACGCCTTCGGCGGCTTTTTCCTTGAGCAAGGTGTGCAGTTGGCGGCCAAGTTCGTCGTCATGAATGATGAAGAACTGGAACAGCACAGCGGTCTTTGCCGAGCGAATCGCCTCGAAAATCGCGCTGAACGTAGCCTCGCCATTGATCAGCAAACGCACCTGATTATTCGCCAGGCACGGCATGCGCCCCAGCTTGGGCATGGCCCGTAGCGAAGCGTAGGCCTGGGAGTTGCGCGCGGCCAATGCCTCTTCAACCCATGGGCGCCAGTTCAGCTCGGTGATCGCCTTGTGCATTTCCTGGTTGGCCTGGCGCCGCGCCTGAATGTAGGCGTCGAAAGTGCTCCGGCCAAAGATCAGGTAGGGAATCAGCGTCAGGTAGGGGATGAACATCAGCGACAATGCCCAGGCAATCGAGCCTTGGGCGGTCCTGACGGTCAGCACCGCATGGATGGCGGCGAGGGTGCCCAGAAAATGCAGGGTGGCAATGAAATAGGCGAGCAGGTGCGGGCCAAAGAAATCCATGGACAACGGTACTCCTGACGAACAAGTGCCTAACAGACCATGTTCGGCCACGAATGTCGCTATTTTATTTGCTGTGCAACACTGGCGCTTTTGCGGCGTCTAACGCCGACAATTGCCCAGGAGTTACCCGATGAATGCTCGTCTGCTTGGTTTGGCCATGGTTGTTGGTTTGACGCTGCCTGTGGCGGCGCAAGCGCAGATGTTGGCGCCGGGCTTGTGGGAGTTGACCACCAGCAACATGAAGGTCGATAACCAGGACCTGCCGGACTTGTCGCTGATCCTCGGTCAGCTCAAGCAACAGATGACCCCGGAACAACGCGCGATGCTTGAGAAGCAAGGCATCACCATGGCCGGCAAAGGCGTGCAGGTGTGCCTGACTCCGGCCCAGGTGGCGTCCGATTCCATCCCGCTGACCGATCCGCAATCGGGCTGCAAGCAGGAAGTGACGGACAAGACCGGCAACCAATGGAAATTCCGTTTCAGTTGCCCGAAAGCCCAGGGCACTGGCGTGGCGACGTTCCAGAGCCAGCAGGAATTCACCACTACGGTTAACGGTACCTTCAACGCCACCGGCGTACAGCAGAAGGGCAGCCTGGACACCCACGCGCAGTGGTTGGGCAGCAACTGCGGCACGGTCAAACCCCGCGCCTAACCTAAGACATACCCCGATCAAAATGTGGGAGCGGGCTTGCTCGCGAATGCGGTGAATCAGTCACAGGTGTATTGGCTGACCCACCGCATTCGCGAGCAAGCCCGCTCCCACATTTGATTGGATTGCCAGGTACAGAGTCTCTTCAGCGCTGAAAATGCAGCGGCAGCCCCTGGCAACTGTCGTGCACGCGCCCGTCGTGCCAGGCCAGGTGGCCCGACACAAGCGTGGTGCTGACGCTGTGCCGGAAGCTGCGCCCCGCAAAGGGCGTCCAGCCGCAACGGGCCAGGATCGGCTGGCTGCTGACGGGGTTGCCGTGAGGCTCGGGTTGGATCAGCACCAGGTCGGCCCAATAGCCTTCGCGCAGGTAGCCACGGTCGGGGATCGCAAACAGGTCCGCGACCCGATGGCTGGTTTTCGCCACCAGCGTGGTCAGCGGCAGCAGGCCGTCGGCGACCAATTCCAGCAGCGCCGGCAGGGCGTGTTGCACCAGCGGCAAGCCTGACGGCGCTTCGCGATAGGGCAGCTGTTTTTGCGCCCAGGTGTGCGGCGCATGGTCACTGCCAATTACATCCAGACGATCACTCAACAATGCCAGGCGCAGGGCGTTGCGGTCGGCGCGTGTCTTGATCGCCGGGTTGCATTTGATCTGGTGGCCGAGGCGGGCGTAGTCGCGGTCATCGAACAAGAGGTGATGCAGGCAGACTTCCGCCGTGATGCGTTTTTGCGCCAGGGGTTTGTCTTCGAACAGCACCAACTCCCGTGCGCTGGTGATGTGCAGCACATGCAGGCGCGTGCCGTGCCGCTTGGCCAGTTCCACCGCCAGGGACGAGGAGCGATAGCAGGCCTCGGCATCGCGGATCAGCGGGTGTGCCACGGCAGGAATGTGCTCCCCGAAACGCTCGCGCATCCTTTGCTCGCGGGCCAGGATGCTGGGGGTGTGCTCGCAGTGGGCCAGGAGAATGGTCGGCACCTCGGCGAACAGACGCTCGAGGATCTTCGGATCATCCACCAGCATATTGCCGGTAGACGCACCCATGAACACTTTGACCCCGGCGACTTCCCGCGGGTCCAGCGCGGCGACGGTGTCGAGGTTGTCGTTGCTCACTCCGAAGTGAAAGCCATAGTTGGCCACCGAATGCAGCGCCGCGCGGCGCTTCTTGTCGGCCAGGGCTTCCAGGTTCAGGGTCGCCGGGTTGGTGTTGGGCATGTCCATGAAACTGGTGATTCCACCCGCCACCGCCGCGCGGGACTCGCTGTAGAAGCTGCCTTTGTCCGGCGCGCCGGGCTCTCGGAAGTGCACCTGGTCGTCGATCATTCCCGGCAGCAGCCACTGGCCTTGGGCGTCGATTTCCACGGTGGCGTTGGCGTTGTCGATGCTGCCGGCGATCTTCTCGATACGGCCATTGGCGACCAGCAGGTCAGCCTCGAATTCCTCGCCTTCGTTCACCAGGCGGGCGTTGCGGATCAGCAGGCGGCTCATGGTCAGAACTCGTTTTGCAGGGCTTTGTAACCCAGGACCAGGTCGACGTTGGTGCGTGCCACGTCTTCGGAAAACTCCGAAGCGCTGACACTCACCGGCGGAAACTGGGACAGGTCGGTGTTGGGGCCGATGCGGGTGGTGGAGGGCACGTAGAACGCGTCGGGCAAATCGCGGCCGTCGACTACAGAGTTGTGCCGCACCACGCAGCCATCGCCGACGACGCAATTGAACAGCACGCTGTTGAAGCCGATGAACACCCGGTCACCAACGGTGCAGGGCCCGTGGACGATGGAGCGGTGGGCGATGGAGGTGAACTCGCCGATGGTTACGGCGGCGCCGGATTTGGAGTGGATCACCACGCCGTCCTGGATATTCGAATTGGCACCGATGGTGATCGGGTCCATGTCACCGTTGGCGTCGACTTCGTCGGCGCGGATCACCGCGTAAGGGCCGACAAATACGTTTTCGCCGATGATCACCTTGCCGCAGATGATTGCGGTTTTGTCGACGTAGGCCGATTCGGCAATCACGGGCAGATCGCCGGAAGGGTTCTTGCGGATCATGGGTCAGGTTCCTTGAGAGGCGCGGTGATGATGTTTACGTGATGGCCGTCGATGGCGTTGTAGAAACAGGTGGGCCGGCCGGTGTGGCAGGCCGGGCCTTGCTGGTCGACGATCAGCAATACCGCGTCGCCGTCGCAATCCAGGCGGGCCTCCACCAGCAGTTGCCAGTGGCCGGAGGTTTCGCCCTTGCGCCACAGTTGCTGGCGCGAGCGGGACCAGTAGCAGACGTGCCCGGTGGCCAGGGTTTCGTCGAGGGCCTGGCGGTTCATCCAGGCCAGCATCAACACTTCGCCGCTGCCGTGTTGCTGGGCGATGGCGGCGATCAGGCCATCGCTGTTCCACGGCAGGGCGTCGAGCACGCTATCGAGTGGAAAGCGGCTGCCGATGGCAGCCTCTTCCAGGTCAAGCATGCTCAGGCTCACGGCTTGCTCAGGGCCGCGCACAGGGTGTTGAGGTTGTATTCGAACAGGCCGGTAAAGGTGCTGGCCGGACCTTCTGCAGCCAGGGCGTCCGAATACAGCGTGCCGCCGATCTGCGCGCCGCTCTCATCAGCGATCTGCTGGAGCAGACGCGAGTCCTTGATGTTTTCCATGAACACGGCCTTGACCTTGTCCTTGCGGATCTGGGTGATCAGCGTGGCGACTTCGGCGGCCGACGGTTCACGTTCGGTGGACAAACCTTGAGGCGACAGGAACTCGATACCGTAGGCCTGGCCCAGGTAGCCGAAGGCGTCATGAGAGGTGACGATGCGACGGTTACCCGGTGGCAGCGCGCCAAACTTGGCCTTGGCTTCAGCCAGCAGGCGGTAGATTTCTTTCAGGTACACCTGGCTGTTGTGCTCGTAGTCGGCCTTGTTGGCCGGGTCGGCAGCGATCAGCGCCTTGGTGATGTTGTTCACGTAGATAACGGTGTTGGCCAGGTTGTGCCAGGCGTGCGGGTCGGGGATGGTTTCGCCGTCCTCTTCCATGGTGTGGGAGAGCACGCCTTTACTCGCAGTGACCACGGTGGCCTTGGTCTCGGTGCTGGTGACCAGGCGATCCAGCCACGGCTCGAAGCCCAGGCCGTTCTTGATGATCACCTTGGCCTTGAGCAGGGCCTTGGCATCGTCTGGTGTTGGTTCGTAGGTGTGGGCGTCGGCGTCGGGGCCGACCATGTTGCTGATCTGGATATGATCGCCACCGACCTGGTGGGTCATGTCGTCAAGAATACTGAAGCTGGTAACCACCTGAAGCTTGTCGGCAGCCTGGGCCGTCGCGAACGACAGCGGCAGCAACACACTGAACAGCACGAGTAGAGCGCGCATCGGGAAACACCTCATTGGGATGTAAGCAAAGGCGGGCGGCGCAGCAAGCCGTGCACCGGACCGAAGACCACGGACAGCAGGTACCAGCCGCCAGCCACCAGCACAATTGCCGGGCCGCTGGGCAGCGAGTAGTAGAACGACAGCAACAAGCCAAGCCATACCGACAGGCATCCCAGCACTGCTGATATGGCGATCAACACCGGCAGGCGCCGGCTCCAGAAACGTGAAGCAATCGCCGGCAACATCATCAGGCCGACCACCATCAACGCGCCGATGGCCTGGAAACCGATCACCAGGTTTAGCACCACCAGCGTCAGGAACAGGCCGTGGGCCAGCGGGCCGAGGCGGCTGACGGTTTGCAGGAACAGCGGGTCGAGGGTGTCCAGCAGCAGCGGTTTGTAGATCACCACCATGGCGATCAGGCTGAAGCCCGAGACCCAGAGCATGCCGGTGAGGGTCGGGCCGTCTACCGCCAGGGCCGAGCCGAACAGCAGGTGCAGCAGGTCCAGGCGTTTGCCGGCGAGGCCGAGGATCAGCACGCCGCTGGCCAGGGAGATCGGGTAGATGGCGGCGAGGCTGGCGTCTTCCTTCAGCCCGGTGCGACGGGTAATCCAGGCGGCGAGGCCGGCCATGCTCAGGCCGGCGCCCAGGCCGCCGATGGTCAGCGCGGGCAGGCTCAGGCCGGCAAACCAGAAGCCCAGTGCGGCGCCGGGCAGGATGCCGTGGGACACCGCGTCACCGATCAGGCTCATGCGGCGCAGGATCAGGAACACCCCGAGCGGCGCGGTGCTGCATGCCAATACCAGACCGCCGACGAGCGCGCGGCGCATGAAAACGAAATCGAGAAACGGCATCCACAGGTGGGCGGCGAAGTGCATCAGGCCACCTGCATTTGCGGCTGCGGGCGGATCAGTTCTTTGCTGGAGCCGAACACGCAGCCACTGCTTTTGATCTGCACCACTTGCTGGGTGTGTTGGCGTACGGAGCCGAGGTCATGGCACACCACGACCACCGTGCGGCCTGCGTCGTGCCAGGCGTGGATGTGTTTCCAGCACAGCGCCTGGCCGTCTTCGTCGAGGGCGGCGTGGGGTTCGTCCAGCAGCAATATCGGCGACTCGGCCAGGCTCATGCGGGCGAGCAGGGCGCGTTGCAGTTCGCCGCCCGACAAGGCCATCAACGGCCGATGCTCCAGGCCGCTGAGGCACCAGTCTTCGAGCACGGCGCTCAGGCGTTCGGTACGTTGTTGCGGGGTTTGCCTGCTGCCCCAAAAACCGGCGGCCACCAACTCTTCGAGGCTGATAGGAAACTGGCGGTCGAGGTTCTGTTGCTGGGGCAAAAACGACAGGCCACCTCGGCGTGGAACATCGATCGTCACTTTCCCCGCCAGTGGCTTCTGCAATCCGGCGATAACTTTCAGCAGGCTGCTTTTGCCGGTGCCGTTGGCGCCGATGATGCCGGTAAGGCTGCCTTTTTCCAGGGTGAAATCCACGGCGGGGGTCAGTGGTTGGCCGGGGGCGCCCCAGCGCAAAGCGGTGCAGGTGATCATTCGGAAGGTCTCGTCCAGCGGCTTTCGGCCACGGCATCGTGCGCGTGAAGGCTTTCGGCGTGGATCACTCTCAAGTGGAAGGCATTGACCGCATCCGAGCGTTTCAAGGCGAGGTTCAGGCGGCGGGCGGCGTCTTCGCAGAACATCAGGTTCTGCCCGTTGGCCAGGGCGAAGGCTTGTTCGTCTGCACGCTTTACGGCGGTTTGCACGGCAGTGCCGAGGGCGGCTTCGGTTTCGTCGATCAACTGGGTCAGCGGCAGTGTTGGCTGATCGTCCTGAAGCCGGACCTGCAACAGCGCGCTGCTGCGCTGGCTGTGGGGCGTGGCGACGATGCCGTTTGCGCTGCCGAGCCAGGTCAGTACGTCTTCGTGCTGCAGCGGTGTGCCGGCAAAGTCCTCGATAAATTGCTGCTGAATCAATTGCCTGGCGAGGGCAGCGGAGCAAGGGCAGGTTGAAGAGTAAGTAACGTCAATTTTTAGTTCCACGTGGAACATCTGGTTTTCCAGGCGCGCCTCGATGCTCACCGGATAGCTTTTCCAGCCGGCCAACGGGCTGACCAGCGCCGGACGTTTCAGCAACAGACCTGCATGAATTCGCAGGTAGGCATTTGTGGATAAACCTTCATGACTGTCGAGAAAACGTTGCAATACACTGCGCAGCAGTGCTGGCGAAAGCGGTTGCTGTTCAAGCATTTCCAGCGCCAGGTAAAGCCTAGACATATGAATGCCACGGGCCTCGCCGTCGTCCAGGCTGACGCCGGCATCAGCCGTGGCGCTAAGGCTTTGGCCGTCGATCAGAATGGGCAGGGCAATGCCGCACATGCCCACCCAATCGAGCGGCAAGGCTTGGCGTGAAGCCTGCGCGGCGATATCGGGCAGAGTCAGCGCGTTCATGAGCAGGTCCATCGTTGGAAATAAAAAGACATGTTATATTATTACAATTGAAACGACGAAAGTTTTTCTGTTCTGTCTTTTGTTCAGTCATGTCGAGTACGGAAGCTCCTTTATTTGCGGTGTAAGTCATGCACAGACGTCAACTTCTCAACCTGCTGCTGGCCAGTGCGGTGTTCACCTTGCCCTTGGGCGTGTCTGCCGCGCAGATCCGCAATGCACGGCTGTGGCGGTCGGATAACAAGCTGCGGCTGGTGCTGGACCTCAGCGGCCCGGTGCAATACAAGACCTTCACCCTGACCGCGCCGGAGCGGTTGATCATCGATTTGAGCGGCGCGAAGCTGACCGGTGATTTCAGCCAACTGGCCCTGACCAACAGCGGCATTACCTCGATTCGCTCGGGGCATTTCGGGCAGGGCGATACGCGGATCGTGCTGGATTTGAAGGCGCCGATGCAGCTCAACAGCTTTCTCCTGCCGCCGCAGGATGGCCAGGGCCACCGCCTCGTGCTGGACCTGACAAGCGCCACTCATGCGCCTATGCAAATCGCTGCGGCACCGGCCGCGTTGGCTGCACCCGTGCCGGCGCCGGTGGACAGGGCTCATCCGAAACGCGACATCATCGTGGTGGTCGACCCTGGGCACGGCGGCAAGGATCCCGGCGCGATTGGCTCAAAGGGCCAGCGCGAAAAAGACGTGGTGCTGTCCATCGCCCAATTGCTGGCCAAGCGTCTGAAGCGCGAGAAGGGCTTCGATGTGAAGCTGGTGCGCAACGACGACTTCTTCGTGCCGCTGCGTAAACGTGTGGACATCGCCCGTCAGCACAAAGCCGACATGTTTATCTCGGTACACGCCGATGCCGCGCCACGGCTTACGGCGTCCGGCGCCTCTGTCTATGCGCTGTCTGAAGGCGGCGCCACCTCCGCCACCGCACGGTTCATGGCGCAGCGGGAAAACGGCGCCGACCTCTTGGGCGCCACCACCTTGCTCAATCTCAAGGACAAGGACCCGATGCTCGCCGGGGTGATTCTCGACATGTCGATGAACGCCACCATCGCCTCCAGCCTGCAACTGGGCAGCTCGGTACTGGGCAGCCTGCAAAGCATCACCACGCTGCATCAAAAACGCGTGGAACAGGCCGGCTTTGCGGTGCTCAAGTCGCCGGACGTGCCGTCGATCCTGGTGGAAACCGGGTTTATCTCCAACACCCAGGACGCCCAGCGACTGGTCACCGCGCGCCATCAACAGGCGGTGGCAGACGGTTTATTTGAAGGGTTGAAAAATTACTTCCAGAAGAACCCGCCGATGAACAGCTACATGGCCTGGGTTCAGGAACAGAAAACCGGCCAGGTCTAACAGCCGGTGATTCGACTACAGGTGAACTTGGCGCTGGCACCACCGGAACTGGAAAACCGGTTGAGGGTGGTCCAGCCCACTCGCCGCGTGTAGCCCACCCACGCCTCACCATCGGATGCCAACCCGGTAAAGAACGTCAGTTGCCCGTAGCGGCTGCTGGTCTGTGCCCAATAGCGTTTTCCGATCACTTCAAAGCCCCGCAAATACGTAGTGCTGCCTGCCGTCGCGACGCTGTAGGCATTGCCCTGGGCGTCGACGCACGCCAGCAGGTTGGCGCTGCGGGTGCAGTTGGCCAGCAGGCTGGGCACCTGGGCGTTGGCCAGGCTCGCCAGCATCAGCAACACAGCACACAGCAGGTATTTCATAGAGGCTCTCGGGGCGTTATTCGGCTGCCAGCATTGCGCCCTTCGTCGTCACGAGCAAGGGGGATTGGCTTATTTGCATTGTTATACTATAACATTAAAAAACAGCCTGACCCGTGAACCACCTCCGATGACCGAACAAGACCTTCTCGCCCAACCCTGCGCCGACTACATGAATGAAGCCCAGCAAGGTTTCTTCCGCGAGCTGCTGCTGGCCCAGCGCAACGAGCTGCAAGCGCGTATCGACGCTGAATTCATGGTGCTGCGCGAACAGGAGCCCAACAGCGATCCCGCCGATGTCGGCAGCGCCGAAGAACAGCGCCAATGGCAACTGCGCCTGCTGGAGCGCGAAAAAAAGCTGTTGGACAAGATCGACGAAGCCCTGGAACGCCTGGCCCGCGGTGAATACGGCTGGTGCCGTGAAACCTGCGAACCCATCGGCCTCAAGCGCCTGCTGCTGCGCCCCACGGCCACCCTGTGTATCGAAGCCAAAGAACGTGAAGAGCTGCGCGAACGCCATCAACGGGCGATTTGACCGGCCAACCCTGATGAGGAATACCTGATGCCCAATCGTCTCCCCGTTACTGTGCTGTCCGGATTCCTCGGCGCCGGCAAAAGCACGCTGCTCAACTACGTCCTGCGCAACCGCGAAAACCTGCGGGTGGCGGTGATCGTCAACGACATGAGCGAAATCAACATCGATGGCAGTGAGGTCCAGCGCGACGTCACCCTCAATCGCGCCGAAGAAAAACTGGTGGAGATGAGCAACGGCTGCATCTGCTGCACCTTGCGCGAAGACTTGCTGGAAGAAGTCGGAAAGCTCGCCAAGGAAGGTCGGTTCGATTACCTGTTGATCGAGTCCACTGGGATCTCCGAGCCGTTGCCGGTGGCGGAAACCTTCACGTTTCGCGACGAAGACGGCCAGAGCCTGGCGGACATTGCCCGGCTCGACACCATGGTCACCGTGGTCGACGGCATGAACTTCCTGCTCGACTACCAGGCTGCCGAAAGCCTGGCGTCCCGGGGCGAAACCCTCGGTGAAGAGGACGAGCGCTCGATCACCGACCTGCTGATCGAGCAGATCGAATTTGCGGATGTGATCCTCATCAGCAAGATCGACCTGATCAGCAGCAGTGAGCGCGAGGAGTTGATGGCGATCCTGGAGCGCTTGAACTCCCAGGCTGAAATCATCCCGATGGTCATGGGCGAAGTGCCGTTGGCGAAGATCCTCAACACCGGCCGTTTTGACTTCGAGCGTGCTTCCCAGGCGCCGGGCTGGTTGCAGGAACTGCGTGGCGAACACCTGCCGGAAACCGAAGAGTACGGCATCGCCTCCACCGCCTATCGCGCCCGCCGCCCGTTCCACCCGCAGCGGTTTTTCGACTTTATCGACCGGCCTTGGGTGAATGGAAAACTGCTGCGTTCCAAGGGCTTTTTCTGGCTGGCCAGCAAACACCAGGACGCCGGTAGCTGGTCCCAGGCTGGCGGCCTGATGCGCCATGGGTTTGCCGGGCGCTGGTGGCGTTTCGTGCCGAAAACCCAGTGGCCCCAGGACGAGGAAGGCACCGCCGCAATCATGAAAAACTGGCAACTGAGCACCGGCGATTGCCGGCAGGAGCTGGTGTTTATCGGCCAGAACATCGACTTCGCCCAGATGACCGCCGAGCTGGACGCTTGTTTGCTGACCGACGATGAAATGGCCACGGGTGTCGAAGGCTGGCGCTTGTTGGCCGATCCCTTTGGCCCTTGGTTCGAAGAGGCTGCCTGA
Organism: Pseudomonas sp. G1002; assembly: GCF_013385455.1. Taxonomy (NCBI): domain Bacteria; kingdom Pseudomonadati; phylum Pseudomonadota; class Gammaproteobacteria; order Pseudomonadales; family Pseudomonadaceae; genus Pseudomonas; species Pseudomonas sp. G1002. The sequence goes on along the minus strand of NZ_JACAPY010000027.1, from coordinate 588,994 downwards.
TGCTGGCACCGACCCTGAAACTGCGCCCGGTGGTTCGCCAGACCCACGGCGAAACCCCGGCCGTGCTCACCGATATCCTTGAGGACGGCGTGAACCTAGCGGTGTGGCAGCGTCAGTTGCCTCTGCACATCGCCGAGTTCGGCGCGTTACTGGTGGCACTCAATGAGCCATTGGCCGAGTCGCTGGTGGTTGAACTGAACAGCGAAGACGCCGAGCCAAACCTGCAGGACTTTGCATCGGGTTGCCGTGACCTTGAAGGCTACGAAGGCTTTATCGCCGATGTGTCGTGGCTGGTCAGCGCCTTTGCCTGTTTGCTGGGAGCCAAGCGTATCGGCGTGCGTTTGCGGCTATTGGACAAGGCCATGTGCCCGCGTTTTCATGTGGATCATGTGCCGGTGCGGCTGATCACTACCTACGCCGGCATTGGCAGCCAATGGCTACGCGAAGGTGTGATGGAGCGGCGGCACCTGAGCCAGGCGAGTGCTGAGCCGGAAGAATGCATTGAGCAAATCCACTGCGGTGAAGTGGCGTTGCTCAAGGGCGAAAAATGGCACGGCAACGAAGGCTTTGGCCTGATCCACCGCTCGCCGCCGCTGCAAGCGGATCAACGACGGTTGATTCTGACGCTGGATTGGTTGGCGTAACCGGGTAGGATCGAACCTCTCTACACGGTCTGAATGATGTCCACCATGCTGCAGAACATTCCCACCCACGTGATTGCCGGGCCCCTGGGCGCCGGCAAGACCAGCCTGATCAAGCACCTGCTGGCCCAGCGCCCGGCCAACGAGCGTTGGGCGGTGTTGATCAATGAGTTCGGGCAGATTGGCCTGGATGCCGCGTTGCTCACCCGTGATGACGACGGGATTGCCCTCGGTGAAGTGGCGGGTGGCTGCCTGTGTTGCGTCAACGGGGCGCCGTTTCAGGTAGGACTGGGGCGTTTGTTGCGTAAGGCCAGGCCCGACCGGCTGTTTATCGAGCCGTCCGGGCTTGGGCACCCGGCTCAATTGCTCAAGCAGCTGCGGGAAGCACCCTGGCAGCAGGTACTGGCGGTGCAGCCGTGCGTACTCGTACTGGACGCCCAGGCGTTGGCGGCGGGCAAACCTTTACCCAATGCCCAACGGGAGGCATTAGCCAGCGCCGGGCTGTTGGTATTGAACAAGAATGAAGCCTTAAGTGATGCGCAGCGCCTGTTGATTCAAGGGCAACTGCCCGATCGACCGATCTATTGGACGCAGCAGGCGCAACTGCCCTTGGCCCGGTTACCGGGTGTGAATGCTCAAGCGGCAGCGGCTGTGGATAACTTCGAGTTGCCCAAAGGCCTGGGGCAAATGCCGGCCATCTGGACGGATCCGGCATCGCCGATCTGCCTCAGCCAGGGCCAGGAGGATGGCTGGAGCATTGGCTGGCGCTGGCATCCGAGTCAGCGATTCGACGCGCGGCGCATTCAGCAATGGCTGCAATCGTTGGACTGGCGACGGGCAAAACTGGTTATCCACAGCCTGGATGGCTGGGTATCGGCCAACGCTGTGGATAACGCCGCATTGGCCTGGCAGCCCAGCGAATGGCGGCGGGATTCGCGTATCGAATTGATCTTCAGCGAAGTGCAGGACGTTGCGCAGTTACAGGGTGGGTTAACCGCTTGCCGTCAGTGACGGGTCTTGCTGTTGCCATGCTCCTGGCGCCACTGGCTTAGCTCAATGATCTCGGCGCTGGGCAATGGCGTCTTGATCTCGAACGGGTAGGGCGCCAACTCGATTTGTGCACTGTGGGCGCCGAATTGGGTGATGGTCCCCGGGTGCCGCGTTTCGCCGGTCACGGTGAATTCGAAGTTGTAGATCCGTGCCAGGCGCCGCCGCCCGCTGGCATCTTTCACAAAACCGATGCGCTTCAACGCCACGGCGCCATCGAGCAGCTCGATGTCGAGCTTGGCGCAGTGCTGCTTGACCCGTTCCAGCGCCCGCTCGCGCAGGCCGTGGTTGTGCCACAGCCAGGCGGCACCGGTCGCCAGCAGCATCAGCACGAAGATATTTCCGAGGGTCAGCATTCGATGAACTCCAACAAAGTAGGGCCAGCTTAACTGCGTCTCCGGTCTGTCGTACAGGCCGCGTTTAGTCGCATACTGCGCAGCCAGAATATCAACGGCTTTACGGAAATCCCCTGCATGAAACGTACGCCCCATCTGCTTGCGATCCAGTCTCATGTGGTCTTCGGCCACGCCGGAAACAGCGCCGCCGTGTTCCCCATGCAACGGGTCGGGGTGAACGTGTGGCCGCTCAATACGGTGCAGTTCTCCAACCACACTCAGTATGGTCAGTGGGCGGGAGAAGTGTTGGCGCCGCAGCAAATTCCTGCGCTGGTGGAAGGCATCGCGGCGATTGGCGAGCTGGGCAACTGTGATGCAGTGCTGTCGGGCTACCTGGGCAGTGCGGCCCAGGGCCGGGCGATCCTCACCGGCGTGGCGCGGATCAAGGCGATCAACCCCAAGGCTCTTTACCTGTGTGACCCGGTGATGGGGCATCCGGAAAAAGGCTGCATCGTGCCCCAGGAGGTCAGCGACTTCCTGCTGGAGGAAGCGGCGGCGATGGCCGACTTCCTGTGCCCCAACCAGCTGGAGCTGGACAGCTTTGCCGGGCGCAAGCCGCAGTCGCTGTTCGATTGCCTGGGGATGGCCCGTGCGTTACTGGCCCGCGGGCCGAAAGCGGTGTTGGTCAAGCACCTGGATTATCCCGGCAAGCTGCCGGACGGCTTCGAAATGCTGTTGGTGACGGCTGAAGGCAGCTGGCACCTGCGTCGGCCACTGCTGGCATTCCCGCGTCAGCCGGTGGGCGTGGGCGACCTGACGTCGGGCCTGTTCCTGGCGCGGGTGTTGTTGGGGGATAGCCTGGTGGCGGCCTTTGAGTTCACTGCTGCAGCGGTGCATGAAGTACTGCTGGAAACCCAGGCGTGCGCCAGCTATGAGCTGGAACTGGTGCGCGCCCAGGACCGGATTGCCCATCCGCGAGTTCGCTTCGAGGCAACCCCGATAGGGCTTTAAGGCCCGTCTGCCTTGATTTCCTGATAGCGCTTTTCCAGCTCCTGGCGAATCTGCCGGCGCTGTTGAGCCTGCACAAACCGGCGCTTGTCTTCGCTGTTCTGCGGTTGCAGCGGCGGCACGGCGGCCGGTTTGCGCTGGTCATCCACCGCGACCATGGTGAAGAAGCAGCTATTGGTGTGGCGTACCGAACGCTCACGGATGTTCTCAGTGACCACCTTGATCCCCACTTCCATCGACGTGTTGCCGGTGTAGTTGACCGAGGCCAGGAAGGTCACCAGCTCGCCGACATGGATCGGCTCGCGAAAAATCACCTGGTCCACCGACAACGTCACCACATAGCGCCCGGCATAACGGCTGGCGCAGGCGTAGGCCACTTCGTCGAGGTACTTGAGCAGCGTGCCGCCGTGCACATTGCCAGAGAAGTTGGCCATGTCAGGGGTCATCAATACTGTCATCGACAGCTGGGCGTTTCCGGGTTCCATAGCACACTCACGGGTTGTAGGCATTGGGTGGGGAGGCACCTCTGCGGGTGCTGGAATCTTTGCAGAGCCATTCATAACGGGACGCTGGGCCCAGGCTTGCCGTCACGCCTGGGGCGATCTGTTTCCATATATTGCACCGGCTTTCTGCCGCAAGTCGCGGTGTTACCCTTCAAAAGCCCGTCTCAAAGGCAATTCTTACGATCAAGGCAGACTTTTCTTTCCGTTCATTGCGACCTTTCGGGGTGCATGCGTGGAAATGGGAAAAGCGCCAGTACCCCTCAAGGAGCCCCTCGCCATGCACGCCATCAGCTTTATCCAGGACCTGGCCGTGATCATGCTGGTGGCCGGGGTGGTGACGATCCTGTTCCATCGCCTCAAGCAGCCGGTGGTGTTGGGGTATATCGTCGCCGGCTTCATCATCGGCCCGCACACCCCACCGTTTGGCCTGATCCACGACGAAGACACGATCAAGACCCTGGCCGAGCTTGGGGTGATCTTCCTGATGTTCTGCCTGGGCCTTGAGTTCAGCCTGCGCAAGCTGTTCAAGGTTGGCGCCACCGCATTTATCGCGGCGTTCCTCGAAATCATCCTGATGATCTGGATCGGCTACGAAATCGGCCGCTGGTTCGACTGGAACACCATGGACTCGCTGTTCCTGGGCGCGATCCTGGCGATTTCCTCGACCACCATCATCGTCAAGGCGCTCAATGACCTGAAGATGAAAAACCAGCGCTTTGCCCAGCTGATTTTCGGGGTGCTGATCGTCGAAGACATCCTCGGCATCGGCATCATCGCCTTGCTGTCGAGCATTGCCGTCAGCGGCACGGTCAGCTCCGGCGAGGTGTTCTCCACCGTCGGCAAGCTCTCGCTGTTCATGATTGTCGCGCTGGTGATCGGGATTTTGCTGGTGCCACGCCTGCTGGAATACGTGGCCAAATTCGAAAGCAACGAGATGCTGCTGATCACCGTGCTGGGCCTGTGCTTCGGTTTCTGCCTGTTGGTGGTCAAGCTGGAATACAGCATGGTGCTGGGGGCATTCCTGATAGGCGCGATCATGGCTGAATCCCGGCAATTGCTGAAGATTGAGCGCCTGATCGAACCGGTTCGCGACATGTTCAGCGCGATCTTCTTTGTCGCCATTGGCTTGATGATCGACCCGCAGATCCTCCTGCAATACGCCTGGCCGATTGCGGTGATTACCGTGGCCGTGGTGCTGGGCAAGATGTTGTCCTGTGGGTTGGGGGCGTTCATTGCGGGTAACGATGGCCGCACTTCATTGCGAGTGGGGATGGGGCTGTCACAGATCGGCGAATTTTCATTCATCATCGCCGCGCTGGGGATGACGTTGCAGGTCACCAGCGACTTCCTGTATCCGGTGGCGGTGGCTGTTTCTGCGATTACCACACTGCTCACACCCTATCTGATCCGTGGCGCAGACCCGCTGTCGCTGAAGATTGCCGCAGTGATGCCCAAGCGCATGAGCCGGGTGTTCGGGATGTATGGCGAGTGGCTGCGCAGCATTCAGCCCCAGGGCGAGGGTGCGATGCTGGCGTCGATGATCCGCAAGATCATTCTGCAGGTGGGGGTGAACCTGGCGCTGGTGGTGGCAATCTTCTTTGCCGGCAGCTTTTTCGCGGAGCGTATTGGCAGCTACCTGGAAGGCTGGGTCAGCGATCCGAGCTGGCAGAAGGCATTGATCTGGGGTGGGGCGTTGCTGCTGTCGCTGCCGTTTTTGATTGCGGCGTACCGCAAGCTCAAGGCGCTGTCGATGCTGCTGGCGGAGATGAGCGTGAAGCCGGAAATGGCAGGGCGCCACACTCAGCGCGTGCGCCGGGTGATCGCCGAAGTGATCCCGATTCTTTCGCTGCTGGTGATTTTCCTGCTATTGGCAGCCTTGTCGGCCAGTATCCTGCCGACCAACAAGTTGCTGGTGCTGATCGCCGTGGTGACGGCCGCAGTGGCCGCCGTGCTCTGGCGCTGGTTCATCCGCGTGCATACGCGGATGCAGGTCGCCTTGCTGGAGACCCTGGATAACCATAAGGATACGCCGGAGCACTGAGTGGGTCGCAGAGGGCTGCTTCGCAGCCCAGCGCGAGCAAGCTCGCTCGCCACAACAAGCGCCCTCGGCACACAGGGGTCTCAGCTTTCCAGCCAGACGTCCCGCGCCCAGTGCCACACCGATTCCCAGGTTTCTTCGGTGACGAGTTCTTCTTCGCCGGACCACAGCACCACGGTGCCGTCTTCCTCGACGCAGTAGTAGTCGTCGCCGTCCTGGCAGATCGGGATCATGCTGCGGTCAACACCGGCATCCCAGGCGTTGGCGGCAACGTCCGGCAGGTAGGTGTGGGACTGTGGGTCGGTGACGGTCACCGGCTCCAGGCTGCCGTAGACCACATCGCTGACGGTCAGCAGAAATTCACGGAAGACGAACGGAATATCGATGAACAGCTGTTCCTCGATTTCCACCAGTTGATCTTCGTCAGGCAGCTCCAGAGGAACCGGTACCGGTTCGTTGGCTTCACGCAATTGTTCGATAACTTCTTCCACGGCCGGGATCCTCTTGCTAGATGGCGCGGTTTATAGGGGCGTTTTATACAGTAGCTCGCTATAAGTGCAACCGTGAAATAGAAAACCCCGGACAAGTCCGGGGTTTTTGTTACTGCGTACTCAAAGCGGGCAGGGATCAGCCGTTCTGGCGGATACCGGCGACCAGCCAAGGCTGGTTTTCGCCTTGTGGGCGCTCCATGTTCCAGCTTTCGCTGAACACTTCGCCCTGGTCGAAACGCGAGGTCTTCGACACACCGCTGAAGGTCAGGGTGGCGATGGTCTTGTCGGCGCGGTCATCCACACCTTCAAGCTGCACTTTCAGGTCGTCGATGTAGGTCGACTGGAAGCCGTCGCCCAGGTCGGCACGTTCGCGCTTGAGGAACTCCAGCAGTTGCGGGGTCACGAACTCGGCGATCTTGTCCATTTCGTTGGCGTCCCAGTGTTGCTGCAGGGACTGGAAGTGGCTGCGGGCCGCTTCGACGAAGCGCTCTTCGTTGAACCAGGCGGGTGCGTTGATCACCGGACGAGCGGCGGCAGGAGCAGCCGAACCGCCGAAGATCGAACCCATGGCAGCAGGCTTTTGCTCGAACACTTCACGCTGCATCGGCGCGCCGGCGGGAGCCATGTGCTCCTGTTGCTTGCGGCGACGGGCGGCGATAAAGCGGAAGATCAGGAAGGCGATGACCGCCATGATCAGGATGTCGAAGATCTGCATGCCCTGGAAGCCGCCGCCCATGAACATGGAGGCGAGCAGGCCGCCGGCCGCGATACCGGCCAGAGGGCCCAGCCAGCGCGAAGCACCGCCAGCCTTGGCAGCAGCGCCTGCGGCACCGGCAGCGCCAGCGGTCGCAGCTGCGCCGCCCATGCCGCCGCCGGATGGGGCCATTTGGCTGGTCTGGTGGCTCGGCGCCGAGCCCATGGATTTGCCGCCACCGAAGCGCTTGGCGTTGGCGTCGAGGCTCATCGTCAGGCCGATGCACAACGCCATGGCGATGCTAAGAAAACGTTTCATAAAGGGAATTCCCATTTGTGGATTGCACGCGCGCCATGTTGCACAGGTGTGATGTCAGTGGCTAGCGGCATAGTGTTTCGGGCTTTTGCGTAGGGCCAATACCGAATCGTCTGTAGGACTTATTACAGATATTGGCCCCACCGCTGCCAAATACAAGGGTGGGGCAACATCCTTCATGTTCTACAGTTGTTTCAGATTGCTTCGAGCTTGGCGTAGCCCATCATCAGCCACTTGCTGCCTTCGGCGAAGTTCACCTGCACCCTGGCCTGGGCACCGGCGCCTTCGAAGTTGAGGATCACGCCTTCGCCGAAGATCGCGTGCTTGACCTGCTGGCCAAGGCTGAATGGCGTCTCGGGGATTTCCGAACCGGCGAACATGCTGCTGGAGTTCTGCTGCTGGCCGCCGCCGAACGGTCGGCTGACGCTGTTGGACAGACGCACTTCCTGAATCAGCCCTTTCGGCACCTCGCGTACGAAGCGCGACACCTTGTTGTAGGTCTCGCTGCCGTACAGGCGTCGGGTTTCGGCGTAGGTCATCACCAGGTTCTGCATGGCCCGGGTGATGCCCACGTAGGCCAGGCGGCGTTCCTCCTCAAGGCGGCCGGGTTCTTCCAGGCTCATCTTGTGGGGGAACAGGCCTTCTTCCATGCCCACCAGGAACACGTAGGGGAACTCCAGGCCCTTGGCACTGTGCAAGGTCATCAGCTGAATGCTGTCTTCATGCTCATCAGCCTGGGTGTCGCCGGCTTCCAGGGAAGCGTGGCCGAGGAATGCCGCCAATGGCGTCAGGTCTTCGTCTTCTTCGGTGTTTTCGAACGCGCGGGCGGCGCTGACCAGTTCCTCAAGGTTTTCTACCCGGGCCTGGCCTTTCTCGCCTTTTTCCGCTTCGTGGTAGGCGATCAGGCCGGACTGCTCGATCACGGTCTGGGTCATCAGGTGCAGGGGCATTTCCATGCACTTGGCGGCCAGGTTCTCGATCAGCTCGACAAACACGCTCAAGGCACCGGCCGCACGGCCGGTCAGGCCCTTGTTGGCGATCAGCAGGCGCATCGCTTCCCACATCGACACATCGCTGTGGCGTGCGTGGTCGCGAATCGCCTCGACGGTTTTCTCGCCGATGCCGCGGGCCGGAATGTTGATCACCCGTTCCAGCGCCGCATCGTTGCCGCGACCTTCCAGCAAGCGCAGGTAGGCCATGGCGTTCTTGATTTCGGCACGTTCGAAGAAGCGCTGGCCACCATAGATGCGATACGGAATGCGCTCGCGCAGCAGGGCCTCTTCCAATACCCGTGATTGGGCGTTGGAGCGGTAGAGAATCGCGATATCGCTGCGGGCCAGGCCGGTTTTCAGGGCGCTTTCGATGGTTTCCACCACGTAGCGCGCTTCATCGTGTTCGTTGAAGGCGGCGTACAGGTTGATCGCTTCGCCTTCGCCGCCGTCGGTCCACAGCTCTTTGCCCAGGCGCCCGGTGTTGTTGGCGATCAAGGCGTTGGCGGCCTTGAGGATCCCGGCGGTGGAGCGGTAGTTCTGTTCCAGGCGGATGGTTTCGGCGTCCGGGAAGTCGTCGCTGTACTGGTAGATGTTCTCGATTTTCGCGCCGCGCCAGCCGTAGATCGACTGGTCGTCGTCGCCCACCACCATCAGGCTGTCGCCGCCCTTGGCCAGCAGGCGCAACCAGGCGTACTGCACGGCGTTGGTGTCCTGGAACTCGTCCACCAGGATGTGGCGGAAGCGTTTCTGGTAGTGCGCCAGCAAGCCCGGGTTGTCGCGCCACAAGTCGAGGGCGCGCAGCAGCAGTTCGGAGAAGTCGATGACGCCAGCGCGCTGGCAGGCCACTTCATAGGCTTCATAAATGCTGCGCATGGTGGCCAGGAACAGGTCGCCGCTGGCCTGGATATGTTGCGGGCGCAGGCCTTCATCTTTCTGGCCATTGATGAACCACTGGGCCTGACGGACCGGCCAGCGTTGTTCATCCAGGCCCAGCTCGCGGATCACCCGCTTGACCAGGCGTTGCTGGTCGTCGCTGTCGAGAATCTGGAAGGTCTGGCTCAGGCCGGCTTCCTGCCAATGCGCCCGCAACAGGCGGTGCGCCAGGCCGTGGAAGGTGCCCACCCACATGCCGGCCGGGCTGATGCCCATCAACTGCTCGATGCGATGACGCATCTCGGCAGCGGCCTTGTTGGTGAAGGTCACCGACAGGATGGAATGCGGTGAGGCGTTCTCGACCTGGATCAACCAGGCGATACGGTGCACCAGCACTCGGGTTTTACCGGAGCCAGCACCGGCCAGGACCAACTGACGGCCAACGGGGGCCGCTACGGCCTGGCGTTGGGCATCGTTGAGGGAGTTCAGCAAAAGAGAGAGATCATCGCGCATCGGCGCATTCTAGGGTGCCCGGGGGAGTCGGGCAAATCCCAATGCCGGGTGGTCACGGGAAAACTTCTGCGTCGACACGGGATAAGGCAACAATCTATTCACGGTGATGACCGGTCGGTCATCGCCCACAGCCCGCGCCCTGTCTCACTCAAGCTGTCTGGCTCCAAGGTTTGCGCCTGATTGTCGCGCTGTTTTTATGACTTGGGGCAGTTTGGCCCGAGCGTTTGCTTGTGTATGCTCCGTCGACGTTTCGGGCTCACCATTATAAGAACACTGCCTATGACCCTTAGCATTGACCTGGCGGGACCCTCCGTGGCGCCGGCGCAGGTTATCCGCAAGCACTACGCCATGGAGATGGCGGTGGAGCGCACGCGCCTGCTTTACCAAGGCTCCCTGCTGCCTACTTTATTAATGCTGGTGAATGGACTGGTCTGCGCCTGGTTGCTCTGGAGCCCGCAGCGCTATCTGCTGGACAGCATTTGGCTGGTATGGCTGCTGGCGCTGGTGGCCTTGCGGGTAATTCAGGTGGCGGCGTTCGATTCCGCCATGCCCAGCCGCCAGGCGCAGCCGATCTGGCGACGCATGTTCATGCTGGGCTCGGCCGTCAGCGGCTTGACGCTGGCCAGTGCTGCCATCGCCCTGGTACCGGTGGACAGCTTTGCGCAACAGGCCTGGGTGTTCGGCCTGCTCGGCGCGGCGACCTTGTCCGCCAGTGTGGCCTATGCCGTCAGTCTGCCGGCTTTCCTGTCGTTTGCCGTGCCCTGCCTGGTGCCGGCCATCCTCTATTTATTCTGGAGCGGCGACCCGCAACAGCAAGGCTGGGGTTGCCTGGGCCTGATTCTGCTGGCATCCCTGAGCCTGGTGGCATGGCAGGTCAATCGCCTGATCCAGCGCGGGCTGCTCAGGCGCTTCCAGAACCAGGCGTTGATCGAGCATCTGCAGCAAGCGCAGCAACGCAGCGAGCAACTGAACCAGGAACTGGTGCGTGAGGTGGAGCAGCGGCGCCAGGTCGAACAAGAGTTGCGCGAAGCACAGATCGGCCTGCAGCAACGCGTCGATCAGCGCAGTCAGGAACTGGACGCGGCGAGCCTGGCCCTGAGCAAAAGCGAGGCGCGTCTGGCCATGGCGTTGCAGGCCAGCGAACTGGGTCTGTGGGACTGGAACCTGCAAACCGATGAGGTCCACCACACCCAGCTCAAGGAGTTGTTCGGCCTGGAGCCGGAATACGTCACGGCGATGCTCAGCCACCTCAAGCCACGCCTGCACCCGGACGACTTGCCGCTGCTCAAGCGCGCGCTGGTGGAGCACCTTAAAGGCCGCAGCGAGGACTACCTGGTGGAATACCGGGTGCGCCATGGCGATGGCCATTGGGTATGGATCCAGGACCGTGGCCGCGCCGTGGAGCGCTCGGCAGGCGGGCGCGTCACGCGGATGCTCGGTACCCGCCGCGACATCAGCGCCGGCAAGGTCCTGGAAGAACAGCAGCGCCTGGCATCGACGGTGTTTGAGGCGGCCAGCGAAGGCATTGTGATCCTCGACCCGGACTACGTGCTGATAGCCGTCAACCAGGCATTCAGCCGCGTTACCGGCTTCGACATTGACGACATGATCGGGCGCAATGTCGTGGAGCTGCCCAGCAGCCGCGACGCACGGCGCCACTTCCCGGTGATCCGCCAGGCGTTGCTCAGCCACGGCACCTGGCAGGGCGAGCTCGTGGAAACCCGCAAGAACGGCGAACTCTACCCGCAATGGCTACAACTGAATGTAGTCCGGGATATTCGGGGAAATGTCAGCCATATCGTGGGTTTCTTCGCTGATCTGTCCGCGCGGCGCGAATCCGAGGAGCGCATGCGCTACCTCACGCATTACGACGAATTGACCGGGCTGGCCAACCGCTCGCTGTTCCGCGAGCGGTTGCGCGAAGCCCATCAGCGGGTGCGCCAGGGTGGCCGCAGCCTGGCCTTGCTGCATATCAACCTGGACCGTTTCAAGCTGCTCAACGACAGCCTCGGGCATGAAGTGGCCGACCAGTTGTTGCAGAAAATGGCCCGCCGCTTGATCAACGCCTTGCCTGAGGCCGACACCATAGCGCGGCTCTCTGGCGATGAATTCGCCGTGCTGTTCGACGCCTACGGCAACCTGTCGAGCCTGGCGCGGGTGGCCACGCGGTTGCTGGCCAAGTTGCGGGTGCCGGTGACGGTGGAAGGGCACGAGCTGGTGGTCAGTGCCTCAATGGGCGTCAGCCTGTTGCCCGACAATGCGCGGGAAATATCCGCGCTGGTCAGCCAGTCGAACATGGCCATGCAGCACGCCAAGCACCTGGGCGGTAATAACTTCCAGTTCTACACCGACAGCCTGCAGGCCAGCACCCTGGAACGTTTGCAGCTGGAAAACCAGCTGCGCAAGGCGATTGATGAGCGCCAGCTTACGGTGTTCTACCAACCCAAACTGTGCCTGGCCAGTGGCAAGCTGAATGCGGCCGAAGCGTTGATTCGCTGGGAACATCCGCAGTGGGGCATGGTGCCGCCCGGCGATTTTATCGGGCTGGCCGAAGAAACCGGCCTGATCGTGCCGCTGGGGGAGTTCGTGTTGCGCCAGGCGTGCTGGCAGGCTTGTGAATGGCAACGCCAGGGGCTGGCGCCGATTCGGGTGTCGGTCAACCTGTCGGTGCACCAACTGCGCCAGGGCAAGCTGATCAGCCTGGTGCGCCAGGTGCTGGAAGAAACCGGGCTTGATCCGCAATACCTGGAGCTGGAACTGACCGAAAGCCAGCTGCTCGACAGCGTCGAGCACATCATCTCGACCTTCCAGCAACTGCGCGACCTGGGGGTGAAGCTGGCGATTGATGATTTCGGCACCGGTTACTCATCCCTCAGTTACCTCAAGCGCATCCCCGTGGACTACGTGAAGATCGACCAGACGTTCATTCGCGGCCTGGGCCAGGGACGCGAAGATGCCTCGATCACCCGCGCCATCATTGCCATGGCCCACGGGCTGTCGCTCAAGGTGGTGGCCGAGGGTGTGGAAGATCAGCAGCAGCTGGACTTTTTGCGGGATGAGCAGTGCGACGAGGTGCAGGGCTATTTGATCAGTCGGCCGGTGGAAGCGGATGGCTTGGCGGATTTGTTACGAAAAAATGCCGATTTTCCATAGTTGAGCCCAAGCCGCACGCGGGGCTACATCGAGCCTGCCCGCTGAATCAGCGGGCAGCAGCGTGATTAAGTGATGCATCGAACGGGCAAATCGGTAATTCTTGTAGTATAACTACAAGCTTGCTACATCCCTGGCGTCTGCCAATAACAAGAGTCCAGCCCTTTGAACCTGTTGCAACATATCGCCCAGTCGCGCCACCTGTTACGCAAATCGGAACTCAAGGTTGCCGATCACGTGCTGCTTGACCCTGCGGCCGTGATGCACAGTTCCATGGCCGACCTGGCCCACAGCGTGGGCATCAGCGAGCCGACCATCGTGCGCTTCTGCCGCGCCATCGGTTGCTCCGGTTTCCAGGACTTGAAGCTCAAGCTGGCCCAGAGCCTGGCGGCCGGTGCGAGCTTTGGCCAGTTTGCGATCCACGAAGACGATTCCGTCGCCGACTACAGCCTGAAAATCTTCGACACCACCCTGCACACCCTGATGGAAGTGCGCGAAAAGCTCGACCCGGTGGAGCTGCAAAAAGCCGTGACCGCCATGTCCCAGGCCCAGCGCGTGGAGTTCTATGGTTTCGGCGCGTCCGGCGCGGTGGCGGCGGATGCCCAGCACAAGTTCTTCCGTTTGCTGCTGACGGCGGCGGCCTACAGCGACCCGCACATGCAGGCGATGTCGGCGGTGACGTTGAAGCCCAGCGACGTGGCGATCTGCATTTCCCAATCCGGCCGCTCCAAGGATTTGCTGATCACCGCCAACCTGGTGCGTGAAAGCGGCGCGACCCTGATTACCCTGTGCCCGAGCCAGACGCCATTGGCAGAGCTGTCGACCGTCAACCTGGCGATCGATGTGCACGAGGACACCGAGATCTACACGCCGCTGACCTCGCGTATCGCCCACCTGGTGGTGATCGACGTGCTGGCGATGGGCGTGGCCATGGCGCGCGGCCCGAGCCTGGTCAACCACCTCAAGAGCGTGAAGCGCAGCTTGCGCAGCCTTCGGTTGTCACCCAAGTCCGTAAAAGCCCTCGACGACTGATAGTTTGTACGCGGACCCATTGTGGGAGCGGGCTTGCTCGCGAATGCGGAGTGTCAGTCACTGAATATGCTGGCTGGCCCACCGCATTCGCGAGCAAGCCCGCTCCCACATTTTGATTGGGTCCTGCCCCGCAAGATTCATCGTCCTGTCATCCCCATGCCGCTAAACCGTCATTGCCCGAGCCCATCCTGAACTCCCCTTACTCGCATTGGGAGACTCGAAATGGCTCGGCAATACGAAGAAAGCAACAGCACCGTCAAGACCCGCCGCCAGCAGGAAGACCAGCGCCGCATGGCCTTCCGTCGCGCAATTGAAGACCGCTGCGATCAGCGTCAATTGCAACAGAGCATCAGTGACTATCCGGAACTCCACTGGCAGGCACCCGCGGCTGCCCAGCGAAGCGTTCAGCCAGCGCGCTGATCTGCAGTCGCTCGCTGCGGATAAAGCCCAGGAATGCATGGGCCACCGGTGACAGGCGCTTGGCCTTGGCCTGCACCAGGCACCAACTGCGGTACAGCGGCAGTTCTTCCACCGGCAGCTCCCTGAGCCCGCCGGTGGCCAGTTCCAGGTTGACCGCGTGGCGCGTCAGCAGCGCCACGCCCAACCCAGCGGTCACGCACTCGCGCTGCGCCTCGGCCGAAGACACTTCCACCGTCTGGGTGAAGTGCACGCGCTTCTCCTTGAAATACTCTTCGCACGCCATCCGCGTCCCGGACCCCGGCTCGCGCAACAGCAGCGTGTAAGGCTCAAGGTCCTGCAGGCGCAACGGCCCTTGATGGCTCAGCGGATGATCGTGGGGCGCCACTGCGACAATCGGGTTGTTCAGGAACGGCAGGAATTCCAGGCCCATGTCCTGGGGCACCATCGACATGATCACCAGGTCGTCGCGGTTGTCTGAAAGCCGGCGAATCACCTGGGCGCGGTTGACCACCGTCAGGTGCAGGTTGACCTCCGGATGCTGGCGCTTGAAGGCGGCAAACAGGTGCGGCACGAAGTACTTGGCGCTGGATTCCACCGCCAGTTTCAGCTGGCCCTGCAATGAGCCCTGCATGTCGGAGAGTTGCATATCGAGGTTTTCCAGGCGGCCGAAAATGTCCCGGCTGGCCCGTTGCAAGGCTTCAGCAGCTTCAGTCATATAGAGCTTTTTGCCGACGTAATCGAACAATGGCTGGCCCAGCAGCTCCTCCAGCTGCTTGATTTGTAGGCTAACGGCCGGTTGCGTGAGGGACATTTCCTCGGCTGCGCGGCTGTAGGAACGCAGATCACAGACTTCATTGAAAATCTGCAATTGACGCAATGTCATACGCATCAATGACTTACGCATAGTTCAAACACTCCCGCCGACCCTTGATGCGACGACTATAAGTCTTTGCTTATACACAACCCAATAATTATTGATTTTTGTTAATCCCTGCAGGGGCATAGTGTGTGTCACGCGACTGCCATGAAACATTTGGTCACGCGCCGACCCGCTTCCAGGGTCGAAGTAGGTAGCAATCGGCTCAAGGGAATTTCCAAGTGATAAAAAAGATCCTTATCGCCAACCGTGGTGAGATTGCCGTACGTATCGTGCGTGCCTGCGCCGAGATGGGCATTCGTTCGGTCGCGGTTTATTCCGATGCCGATCGCCATGCCCTGCATGTAAAGCGTGCAGATGAAGCCCACAGCATCGGTGCCGAGCCATTGGCCGGTTACCTGAACCCGCGCAAGCTGGTGAACCTGGCGGTGGAAACCGGTTGCGACGCGCTGCACCCCGGCTACGGCTTCCTCTCGGAAAACGCCGAGCTGGCAGATATTTGCGCCGAACGTGGGATCAAGTTCATCGGCCCATCGGCCGAAGTGATTCGTCGCATGGGCGACAAGACCGAAGCCCGCCGCAGCATGATCAAGGCCGGCGTACCGGTGACCCCGGGCACCGAAGGCAACGTTGCCGACATCGCTGAAGCCCTCACCGAAGGCGACCGCATTGGTTACCCGGTGATGCTCAAGGCCACCTCCGGTGGTGGCGGTCGCGGTATCCGTCGCTGCAACAGCCGTGAAGAACTCGAACAAGCCTTCCCCCGGGTAATTTCCGAAGCCACCAAGGCCTTCGGTTCGGCGGAAGTGTTCCTGGAAAAATGCATCGTCAATCCCAAGCACATCGAGGCGCAGATCCTCGGTGACAGCTTCGGCAATGTGGTGCACCTGTTCGAGCGCGATTGCTCGATCCAGCGCCGTAACCAGAAGCTGATCGAAATCGCCCCAAGCCCCCAGCTGACCCCTGAACAGCGCGCCTACATCGGCGACCTGTCGGTGCGCGCGGCCAAGGCCGTGGGCTACGAGAATGCCGGCACCGTGGAGTTCCTGCTCGCCGAGGGCGAGGTGTACTTCATGGAGATGAACACCCGGGTGCAGGTGGAACACACCATTACCGAAGAAATCACCGGCATCGACATTGTGCGTGAGCAGATCCGCATTGCGTCGGGCCTGCCGCTGTCGGTCAAGCAGGAAGACATTCAGCACCGGGGTTTTGCGTTGCAGTTCCGCATCAACGCCGAAGACCCGAAGAACAACTTTCTGCCCAGCTTCGGCAAGATCACCCGTTACTACGCACCCGGCGGTCCCGGCGTGCGTACCGACACGGCGATCTACACCGGCTACACCATCCCACCGTTCTACGACTCGATGTGCCTGAAGCTGGTGGTGTGGGCGTTGACCTGGGAAGAAGCCATGGACCGCGGCCTGCGCGCCCTGGACGACATGCGCCTGCAAGGCGTGAAGACCACCGCCGCCTATTACCAGGAAATCCTGCGCAACCCGGAATTCCGCAGCGGCCAGTTCAACACCAGTTTTGTGGAAAGCCACCCTGAGCTGACCAACTACTCGATCAAGCGCAAACCCGAAGAGCTGGCCCTGGCCATCGCCGCCGCCATCGCCGCCCACGCAGGCCTGTGAGGAATATAAGAATGAGCAAGAAGATCTTCGTAACCGACACCATCCTGCGCGACGCCCACCAATCGTTGCTGGCAACCCGCATGCGCACCGACGACATGCTGCCGATCTGCGACAAGCTCGACAAAGTCGGCTACTGGTCCCTGGAAGTCTGGGGCGGCGCGACCTTCGACGCCTGCGTACGCTTCCTGAAAGAAGACCCGTGGGAGCGCCTGCGCAAACTGCGCGCGGCGTTGCCCAACACGCGCCTGCAAATGCTGCTGCGTGGCCAGAACCTGTTGGGCTACCGCCACTACAGCGACGATGTGGTCAAAGCCTTCGTCGCCAAGGCCGCTGTCAACGGTATCGACGTGTTCCGCATCTTCGACGCGATGAACGACGTGCGTAACCTGCGAGTGGCCATCGAAGCGGTAAAAGCCGCCGGCAAACATGCCCAGGGCACCATCGCCTACACCACCAGCCCGGTGCACACCATCGAGGCGTTCGTGGCCCAGGCCAAGCAAATGGAAGCCATGGGTTGCGACTCGGTGGCGATCAAGGACATGGCCGGCCTGCTGACACCATACGCCACCGGCGAGCTGGTCAAGGCGCTGAAGGCCGAGCAGAGCCTGCCGATCTTCATCCACTCCCACGACACTGCGGGCCTGGCTTCGATGTGCCAGCTCAAGGCCATCGAAAACGGTGCCGAC
Source organism: Pseudomonas sp. G1002 (assembly GCF_013385455.1). Taxonomy (NCBI): domain Bacteria; kingdom Pseudomonadati; phylum Pseudomonadota; class Gammaproteobacteria; order Pseudomonadales; family Pseudomonadaceae; genus Pseudomonas; species Pseudomonas sp. G1002. The sequence goes on along the minus strand of NZ_JACAPY010000027.1, from coordinate 571,742 downwards.
CATATCGACACCGCCATTTCCAGCTTCGCCTGGGGCACCAGCCACCCGGGCACCGAGTCGATGGTCGCGGCCCTCAAAGGCAGCGAATTCGACACCGGCCTCAGCCTGGAACTGCTGCAGGAAATCGGTTTGTACTTCTACGCTGTGCGCAAGAAGTACCACCAGTTCGAAAGCGAATTCACCGCCGTCGACACCCGCGTGCAAGTCAACCAGGTACCGGGCGGGATGATTTCCAACCTGGCCAACCAGCTGAAAGAGCAGGGCGCGCTGAACCGCATGAGCGAAGTGCTGGCCGAAATCCCGCGGGTTCGTGAAGACCTTGGCTTCCCGCCGCTGGTCACCCCGACTTCGCAGATCGTCGGTACCCAGGCGTTCTTCAACGTGCTGGCCGGCGAGCGCTACAAGACCATCACCAACGAAGTGAAGCTGTACCTGCAAGGCGGCTACGGCAAGGCGCCGGGCACCGTGAATGAAAAACTGCGGCGCCAGGCCATCGGCAGCGAAGAGGTGATCGACCATCGCCCGGCAGACCTGCTGAAGCCGGAAATGACCAAGTTGCGCGGCGAAATCGGCGCGTTGGCCAAGTCCGAAGAAGACGTACTGACCTACGCGATGTTCCCGGACATCGGGCGCAAATTCCTTGAAGAGCGCGACGCTGGCACCTTGAGCCCTGAAGTGCTGTTGCCGATTCCTGAAACCGGCGGCGTGGCCCGTGCCGGTGGTGAAGGTGTGCCGACCGAGTTCGTGATCGACGTGCACGGCGAAAGCTATCGCGTGGACATCACCGGGGTGGGCGTCAAGGCCGAAGGCAAGCGCCACTTCTACCTGTCCATCGACGGCATGCCGGAAGAAGTGGTGTTCGAGCCGCTCAACGAGTTTGTCAGCAGTGGCGGCAGCAAGCGCAAGCACGCCACCGCGCCAGGCCATGTCAGCACGGCGATGCCGGGCAACATCGTCGACGTGCTGGTCAAGGAAGGCGACGTGGTGAAGGCCGGCCAGGCTGTGTTGATCACTGAAGCGATGAAGATGGAGACCGAAGTACAGGCGTCGATCGCCGGCAAGGTCACCGCCGTACACGTGGCCAAGGGCGACCGGGTCAACCCGGGTGAAATCCTGATTGAAATCGAAGGCTGATCAACAGCCTTCGAAACTACCGCTTAAACCTCGGGGGGGCATGTGCCCCCTTTTTTTTGCCCGCAATAATCAGAACGCCAGGGTCCACTGGCCCAGCAAACCCTGGTTACGGCTGTGGGTGCCGACCTCGGCGGTATAGGCCAGGCCCACGGTGTGCCGGGTCGACAGCGCCAGGTCCACCCCGGTGTGCAGCGCCAGGCTGTCGCGGTCCAGGGAGGTGCCTTCGATGGTGAAGTCACTGTTGAAGCCCGGCCGTTTTACCCACGCGGAGGACTGGCGCACGGTGCTGCTCACGTCACCGTAGAGGTGCTTCCAGCCTGTGCTCAGGTGCGGCTTGAGGGCCATCTGGTTGTCCAGCGTAAAGGCACTGGCCAGGCGCAAGCCGAAGGTGCTGCTGAGGTTTTCCTGGGTCTGGGCGCCGACATTCAGCGCTGTAAAGCCGCCTTTTTCCTTGTAGCGGTCGCGGTGATAGCGCTGGTAGCCGATCCCCGCATAGGGTTCGATGCTGAAACTGCCCTTGTCCAGTTGATAGCCCAGCTCGGCGAAAGCGTTCTGGCTTTGGGCGTTGTATTTGCCTTTGGACTGCTCGCGGCGCTCGACGAAATCAAAGTCTACGGTGCGTTGGGTTTGGCCGGCATGGCTGCTGTAGATCGCCCCCAGGCGCAGTGCAAGGGGGCCGTCCTGACGCACGGCGTAACCGCCGAGGTGCCAGCTGTCCAGTTCGCCCTTGAAGCGTTTGGCGTTCAGGTCGCTGGCGGACTTGGCGCCCATCACACCCACCCGCCAGGCATCGTCCACTGCCCAGTCGCCGCCCAGCATCAGGCCTTGGGTGTGTTGCTGCAGGCCCACGCTACCGTGCTGTCCTTCAAGCTTGCCAGCGTTGCCCAGGGCCTGGAACCATACGTGGCCATTGCCTTCGGCATCCGTAAGGTTGCGTTCGTCGCCTGTCCGGCGCATGACTGAAAGCAGGCTGCTGTTGAGCTGTTTCATGCTGTCTTGAGTGGCGGCGCCAAGGTTGGCGTTCTGGCTGCCTGCCAGTTGCTCCAGAACTGCACCCACACGGCCCGGTGCCAGCCTGCCAAGTTCCCGGGCGATATTGTCCAGTTCGTACTCTTGCCACTCATTGAGTTCGCCCGACTTGATGAGGGTGTCCACGGCAGAGTCCAGTACGCGGGCAACCTGCTGGCCGTTACGGGTGGTGGCGTGGTCGTTGAAGTAAAAGTCGGGAGTGGGCTTGGGTGGCTTGGGGCGCTGGTGGCCTTGCTGGCCGGCCTCTGGCGCCGGGATGAACCACTCGCTGTCTGGATCGATGTCCCCTCGCGCCTGGACGAATTGAGCGTTGGTGGCACCCAGCGCGAAGGTGATGGCGAGTGCGAGTTGTTTCTGAAGGAGTGGCATGCAGGTCCGACCTCTTGATGTATGAGGTCGGGAAATCTAGCGGGGTAAAGGGCGGATAAATGTCAGGCCATCCACCCTTTGCCTGCCAGAGATGTCTCTAGTGGGCCGCGATTAAAAACTCATCTGCCATTGCCCGATCAGCCCGTGATTGCGGCTGTTACTGCCTATTTCGCCGCTGTAGCCCACGCCGAGGGTATGGCGTGCCGACAGGCCTATATCCAGCCCGGCTTCCAGCAACAGGCTGTCGCGGTCCAGGGCGCTGCCTTCGACGTTGAACGCGGTGCCGCCCATCAGGAAGGCCTGGCGGGTGCTGCTGTCCACGTCGCCGTAGGTGTGTTTCCAGCCGGCGCTGACCCGCGGCGTGAGACTGATGCCGTTGTCCAGCTGGCTCAAGTGCGCCAGGCGCAGGCCGAAGGTGCTGCTGAAATTGTCCTGGGTTTGCCCTTCGACATGCAGGGCGGCGGCGCCGCCTTTTTCGTTGTAGCTGTCGCGGTGGTAGCGCTGGTAGCCGAGGTTGGCGAACGGCTCGGCGCTCAGGCGCCCGCTGCCCATGGCATAACCCAGTTCGGCGAAGGCTTGTTGGCTGTTGGCGTCGTAGTCACCTTTGGGCCGATCGTTGAAACCGTCAAAGGCCACCGTACGTTTACTGTCTCCCTGGTGCCCGCTGTACGCAGCACCCAGGCGCAAGGCCAGCGGTCCGCTCTGGCGCATGGCGTAGACGCCGGCGTGCCAGCTGTCGACGCTGCCGTCGACGCCGGTGGTGTCCAGGTCGGTCTTCGAATAACCGCCCAGCACGCCCACGCGCCAGTCCGAATCGAGCGCCCAGTCGGCCCCCAGCACGCTGCCTTTGGTGCGCTGGGTCAGGCCATTGCTGCCGTGGTCGCCGTCGAGCTTGCCGTAGCTGCCGATACCTTGCAGCCACAGGCGGCCCCGGGCATTGGGGTCGTTGAGGTTACGGGCTTCGGCGGGTACGCCGGTGGCGGCCAGTACGGGTGTGTCTTTTTGATCAAGGCCCACCAGCAGTCCGGCACCGCCGCCCAGTTGGTGCATGGCGTTCAACATGCTGTTGCCGACCTGGGCGCTGGCACCGAGGGTTGCACTGGTCAGGTTGGCGGTGCTGCTGCCGGCCAATTGCTCGATGGCGGCACCGGCGCTGCTGTTGGTGGTGTTGAGCAAGGCGTTGTACAGCGCGTTGTTCTTGCCCAGGCTCGCCAGGGCGTTGGCGGCGCGGGTGCCGTTGCCGGTGTTGGCGAACTGATTGAACGCCACGTCATTGCGGGAATAGGTCAGGCCGACCTGGGTAGGGCTGTAATCCAGGGTGGGGGTGAGGAAGGCATAGTCGCTGGTGACCTTGCCGAACGTGCCATTGATGCTGCCGGCCTGCAGTACCGTGTAGTGGCTCTGCCACGGGTAGGTGCCGGTGCCGGGATTGACCGCCAGGGTCGCGCCATTCAGGTACGCGGTGCCGCCGACCTGGACCGGTGCGCTGCTGCCGTCGGCGTTCACGCCATAGGCCAGGGTCGAGCCGCTGGTCATCGTCAGGTCGCGGGTGATGCTGGCTGTGCCGAGGGCGGTGCTGGTCTGCAAGGTGCCTTTGACCAACAGGCTGCCGACACTGCCGCCACCGGCATAGATACCGCCTTCATCGACGGTCAGGTTGCCAGCGATCCCACCCTGGTTGATCAGCTTGGCGCCGCTGAAAATCTCGCCGCCGTCGCTGAAGTCGCCGCTGCCGGTGAGGGTCCAGGTGCCTTGCTTCACGTCCAGCCATTCGAAGTTGCGGCTGTCGCCGAAACTGCCGCCGGCGGCGTCGTCCATGATCACGCGGTCATATCCGGTGCCACCATCCACCACGCCGACAAAGCGGCTGCCGCCGAGCAGGGTCAGCGTGTCATCGCCGCCGCCCAAATCCAGGGCCAGGCCGTTGCTGCCGCTGATCAAGCCAGCGTTGACCACCGTGTCGGCAAACTCGCCGACGAACTTCACGCCGAAGCCGTTCAGGCCCTGAATGGTGCCATGGTTGATCAGGGTGGTTGCAGCGAGTCCCGGGCCGTCGCTGCCGTCGTCCACCAGCACCGCGTTGTTGGCGCCGCTCACCAGCGCGCCGACGCCGTTGAACACATAACCGCCGCCGAGGGCGATGCCTTCGCTGCCGTTGGCAAAGCCGTTCTTGTCGACGCCACCGGCGCCCACGCCCTGGATGACGCCGTAGTTTTCGATGTGGGCAATCTTGTCGATATCCACGCCGTCGCCGTCGCCATCCGGCTGCAATCCGGAGAATGCGCCAGTGATGGTGCCGTGGTTGATCACCGTGCCATCGCCGTCGGAACCAAAACCCGAGCCGTTGCGGCCGATTACCGTGCCGTAGTTGGTCAGCGTGGCGCCCAGGTCGGTGGTGATGCCGTGGCGGCCGCCGGAGATGAGGCCGTAGTTGGTGACGGTCACGCCAGTAGCGGAGTCGATGTCGACGCCGTCGAATTTGTCATCGCGCGAGTGGGTGTCGCCGGTGGAAATCTCGCCGTAGTTGGTGATCGTAGCGTTGCCGCCGGTCTTCATGCCGTCGCTGGCGTCACCGCGAATCAGCCCGCCCTGGCGGTTGATGATAGTGGTGGTGACGTTGGAGCTGCGGATCGCATCCAGGTCCAGCCCTTGGCCGGTGGCAGAGCGAATGGTGCCGCTGTTGTCGATCAGCAGGCTGCCGCTGGCGAAGTTGCTGTCGATGCGCAGCGCGTCGTTGGCGCCCTGGATCACGCCACCGGCGCGGTTGTAGATGCTGTAGTTGCGCGCGGCGGTGAGATCGCCGCTGCTGTCGATGGCCCGGCCACCCGTGGAGGTAATGCTGCCGGCGTTGTCGATCACCACGCCATTGTCGCGGGTGCCGTCCTTCAGGGTCACGGCCACTTTGCTGGTGGTGATGCTGCCGGGTGCCGAGATCGTCAGCGAGTCACTGCCGCCCAGGGTTTGCCCGGTGGTGGTCGGTGTGTCGATCTGCAATGTCTTGGGTGGGGTCGGGGCTGCGTCAGCAAAGCCGCTGCCCACCAGCAGGCCGAGGGTGAGTACGAGGCGCTGGGGTGACGGAGGCATGGCAGACGTCCTTATTTTTGGAAAAGAGTCGACCTGTATAGCGGAGGTTTTTTACAGAATGATGGCGGGGAGGTTACTGAGGTGGTGCGTCGTTTGGGGGGAGGTCACCATGCTGAACCAAATGTCGATGTGCACGTGCGTACTCTGGTGTATATCGAACACGGCGAGGGCAATCAGACGCTCAAGTCGTTGAATGCGGCGCTCAGGCCGTTTGGGTTGAAGATGGGCGGGGTTGGCTGAGCACAACGCTCGGATACGCTGAAGATACAATGTGGGAGCCGGGCTTGCCCGCGATGACGGTGGGTCAGTCAATACATTTGTGACTGATACACCGCTTTCGCGAGCAAGCCCGCTCCCACATTTGTCAGGGGGTGGCAGGGTGGCTTAGGTACGGCACTCCACCAGCGTTTTCAACTGTCCCGAACCGGTCTGGTTTGCATCCGACAGCCACGCTTCAAACCCGGCCCCAATCGCCGGCCATTCCCCATCCAGGATCGAATACCACGCCGTATCCCGGTTCTTTCCCTTCACTACGGTGTGCTGGCGAAACACCCCTTCAAAACTGAAACCCAAACGCTCGGCGGCGTTTTTGGAGCGGGCGTTGGCGTTGTTGCACTTCCACTCCAGGCGACGATTGCCCAACTCAAACGAGTGCCTGGCCAGCAGGTACACCGCCTCGGTGCTTTTCGGTGAACGTTGCATCGGGGCGCCGAAGGTCACGTGGCCGATTTCAATGCGGCCTTGCTCGGGCACGATGGACATCAGGCTGAGGATGCCTTGCACCTCGCCGCTGGCCTTGTCGATCACACTGAAGAAGTACGGGTCGCTGTGGGACGCGTGGTTGTTCAGCCAGGCGTCGAAGGCGGCGCGCTCGGGGAATGGGCCGTAAGGCAAATAGTCCCACAGCTTCGGATCCGCGCCGGGGCCTTGCAGGGCGTTGAACAGGTCATCGCCGTGGCGGGCGGGGTCGAGTTTTTCCAGGCGCACGAAGCGCCCTTCGATAAGGGTGACGGTGGGCGCCGGGACACCTTTCCAGTCGGCCAATGATGTCGTCATGCTGTGCTTCTCCTTAAAGACCTTTGCGAAACTGGATAAAACCGGGGCGTTCGGCGATGCGTTCGTACAGCTGGATGGCGGTGGCGTTGGTCTCGTGGGTCAGCCAGTGGACCTTGCAGCAACCGTCGGCCTTGGCGGTGGCGTAGACGAATTCGATCAGCTTGCGGCCGACGCCGGTGCCGCGCTGGGCCGGATCTACCAGCAAATCCTGCAGGTAGCAGGAGTTCTCGATGCTCCAGTTGGAACGGTGGTAGATGAAATTGACCATGCCTATGGCCTTGCCGTCTTGCCAGGCCAGGGCCGAGTGGGTCGGCTCATTGGCGTCGATCAAGCGTTGCCAGGTGTTCTGGCTGACGGCGTCGGGCAGCTCGGTGTTGTAGAAGCGCAGGTAGGCTTGCCACAGGGGCAACCAAGCGGCGTGGTCGGCGGCGCTGACCTGGCGGATTTCGATCTGGCTCATGATGGCTCCTTGGGAATAAAGCGGGCGAGGGTCTGGTCGCGTACGTCGGTGCTGGCAGCCAGGCCGTCGCGAACACCGGCGATGTCCGCCGGGCTGCGGTTCTGGCTGAGTTTGCGTTTGCCTTCCAGGCGTTGGATCGGCAGGGCAAAGCCGACAATGGCCTTGAGCATGCCGTCGATGTAGTCGGCCGGGGCGTCGCTGACTTTCCAGGGTTGGGCGCGATTGCCTTCATGGCGGTCGGTGAGGGCGCTGACCAGTTCGAGCAGGCGCTCGGCGTCGGTGAACACTTCGCCGGTGCCGTAGGCGTGTACCGCGATGTAATTCCAGGTCGGCACCACTTTGCCGTGTTCGGCCTTGGCCGGGTAGAACGACGGACTGACGTAGGCCTCGGCGCCGGCAAAAATCACCAGGGCCTCGCCGCCATTTTGCAGGTCCTGCCATTGGCGATTGGCCTTGGCCATGTGCCCGTAAAGGGTGCCGTTGGGCCCTTCATCCGGGTTGAGCAGCAGCGGCAAATGGCTGGCTTGCAGGCCTTGTTCGCCCAAGGTCACCAGTTGCGCCAGGCGCGTGTGCTGGATCAGTTGCTGGATTTCAGGCAAGTCATCGAGGGCAAAGGCGCGTGGTGTGTACATGAAGATTTTCCTTGGCGAATGCCTGCATCCTAGGCAGGCTATTGGTTCGTTGTAAGAGCCATCTACAGTCAATTTTATAGGTCCAATTCCATGCCTGCGTTAGAACCACCGCTCTCGTTCAACCCGGCGGGTATCGAGTTGGACCGCCGCCAGGGACTCACCCGCCAGCTCTATCAGGCGCTGCGCCAGCGGGTACTGGATGGCCGGTTGGTCAGTGGCACCCGGCTCCCCGCCAGCCGTGACCTGGCGGCGGCACTGTCGATCTCGCGCAACAGTGTGGTTCGCGCCTACGACCAACTGTATGCCGAAGGATTTATCGAAGGCCGCGTGGGTGATGGCACCTATGTGGCGCAATTGCCGCAGACGTCGACGCCCGCAAAAAAACTATCCACAAAAGTGTCCACAGGGTTATCAACAGGCTTATCCCCAGGTTTATCCACAAATCGCCCGGATTTACCTGTGTTTTCGTCCAGTCAAGTTATCCACAGCGGTGCGCTGGCGCGGGTGGAAAACAATCATTTGGCGCTTCCGCCCAGTGGTCCGCCGAGGGCTTTCAGGGTGGGCGTACCGGCTTTCGATCTGTTCCCGTTTGACGTGTGGGCCAAGCTGAATGCGGCTTTCTGGCGCAATCCGGACTTGCAGCAGTTGTGTTACGGCGACCCGGCGGGCGACGCGCGCCTGCGTGGATTGATTGCGGCCTATCTACGCAGTTCTCGCGGTATGCAGTGCACGGCTGAGCAAATAGTGATCACCAGTGGCGCGCAGCAGGCAATAAGCCTTTGTGCACAGCTGCTGGTGGAGCCCGGCGATGAGGTTGCCATCGAGAATCCGGGGTATCGGGCAGCAGGCCATGCGTTCGCGGTGGCGGGCGGCCAATTGCATGGCGTGACGGTGGACAGCGAGGGCATCGACTGCGCTGCCTTGAACCGCCTCGGCGGTTGCCGCCTGGCCTACGTCACCCCGTCCCATCAATACCCCACCGGCGTGGTGATGAGCCTGGCCCGGCGCCTGGAACTGCTGGCCTGGGCCGAGCGTACGGGCGGCTGGATCGTCGAGGATGACTACGACGGTGAGTACCGCTACAGCGGCGCGCCCCTGGCGCCACTGGCGGCCCTCGATCGCACGGGGCGGGTGCTGTATGTCGGGACTTTCGGCAAGGTGGCCTTTCCGGCGCTGCGCCTGGGTTACCTGGTGTTGCCGGCCGGCCTGGTCCAGGCCTTTGCCCGGCGCCGCGCGGTGGACGTGCGCCACTCGGAAGTCAGCACTCAGGCGGTGATGGCGGAGTTCATGGCGACCGGGCATTTCCAGCGCCATGTACGCCGCATGCGCCGCGCCGCGCAGAGCCGGCTCAATGCGCTATTGGCCGAATGGCCCGCCGACATTGAAGGCGTTGGCCGCCTGCCGTCGGTGGCGGCCGGGCTGCACCTGACCGTGCGGGTCGACAGCCTGGCGCGGGAACAGGCGCTGATCCAACAGGCGGCGGCGGTGGGTGTGGAGATCAATGGCTTGAGCAACTATTGGTTGCCGGACTCACTCACGCCGCAGGATCAGCGTGCCGGATTGGTATTGGGGTTTGCTGCTGTGCCCGAGGCACAGATCAGCCAGGCGTTGAGGCGCTTGGGCCAGGTTTGGCGCGCGCCGGTTGCGCACTGAAGCGCAACCGGCGGCAACCGATCAGGTGCCGGACTTGATCTTGGTCCAGGCGCGGGTCCTGGCTCGTTCGGCGTCACGTCCCAGGGGCTTGAGGGTATACAGCGTGGCCATGGCCGCCTCGGTCGGGTACAGGTTGGGGTTGTTGCGAATCGCCGGATCCACCAACCCGGTGGCGTCCTTGTTGGGGTTGGGGTAACCGACAAAATCGCTGATCGGCGCGATCACGCCCGGTTGCAGCAGGTAGTTGATAAAGGCGTAGGCGTCTTCCGGGTCCTTGGCGCCTTTGGGGATCGCGAGCATATCGAACCAGATTGGCGCACCTTCTTTCGGCAGGCGCATGTCCACGGTCACACCGTTCTTGGCTTCCTTGGCGCGGTTGGCGGCCTGGGAGAAGCTGCCGGAATAGCCGACCGCCACGCAGATGTCGCCGTTGGCAATGTCGGCCATGTACTTGGACGAATGGAAATAGGTGATGTACGGGCGGATCTTCATCAGCAGTGCTTCGGCTTTGACATAGTCCGCCGGGTTGCTGCTGTTGGGGTCCAGGCCCAGGTGTTGCAAGGCCAGGGGCAGGATTTCCGACGGCGAATCCAGCAGCGCCACGCCGCATTGCTTGAGCTTGCTGATGTTCTCGACGTTGAAGATCAGGTCCCAGCTGTCCACGGGCGCGTTCGCCCCCAGCGCGGCCTTGACCTTGTCCGGGTTGAAGCCGATCAGGATGGTGCCGTACATGTAGGGCACGGCGAACTTATTACCCGGGTCGTTGGCCTCGATCAGCTTCATCAACTTGGGATCGAGGTGGTTCCAGTTGGGCAGTTTGCTGCGGTCCAGCGGCTGGAACACCGAGGCTTCGATCTGCTTGGCCAGGAACACGTTGGACGGCACCACCACGTCATAGCCGGAGTTGCCGGTCAGCAGCTTGGCCTCCAGGGCTTCGTTGGTGTCGAAGATGTCGTAGACCAGCTTGACGCTGGGGTTCTGCGCCTTGAAATCTTCCAGGGCCTTGGGGGTGATGTAGTCGAACCAGTTGTAGACCCGCAGGGTTCTTTCTTCGGCGTGCGCGGCCCCGCTCAGCACGGCGGCACAGAGGACGAGATGCTTGAGCATGTTCATTGGGCGAATCCCTCAAAACCTTCGAGAACGTTGACGGCATTGATGCCGATTTCTTCCACGGCGTAGCCGCCTTCCATCACAAACAGCGTCGGTTTGCCGAGGCGGGCGATTCGCGCACCCATCGCCAGGTAGTCGGGGCTGTCGAGCTTGAACTGGGAGATCGGGTCGTCCTTGAAGGTGTCGACGCCCAGCGAGACCACGATGATGTCGGCGCCGTAGCGCTCGATATCCCCGCAGGCCTGCTCCAGCGCGGCGCTCCAGCGGTCCCAGCCAGAACCTGCGGGCAACGGATAGTTGAAGTTGAAACCCTCACCGGCGCCTTCGCCCAACTCGTCGGCGTAGCCCAGGAAGAACGGAAATTCCGCCTCCGGATGGCCGTGGATCGAGGTGAACAGCACATCGTCGCGCTCGTAGAAAATCGACTGGGTACCGTTGCCGTGGTGGTAGTCCACGTCGAGGATGGCCACCTTTGTGTGGCCTTGGTCGAGAAACGCCTGGGCTGCGATCGCCGCGTTGTTGAGGTAGCAATATCCGCCCATCAAGTCGCTGGCGGCGTGGTGCCCGGGCGGACGGCACAGGGCGAAGGCACTGCGGGCGCCTTGCTGGATCGCCTGTTGCGCGGTGAGTGCAACTTGCGCCGCGCTGTAGGCCGCTTGCCAGGTGCCGGCGGTGATCGGCGCGCCGCCGTCGAAACTGTAATAGCCGAGCTGGCCGTGCAGGCTGGTGGGGATGACCCGGCGCAAGGTGCGTGCGGGCCAGGTGTAGGGCAGCAAGTCTCCGTCCTGGCCAAATGCCGTCCAGCGTTGCCAGGCGCCTTTGAAGAAGTCCAGGTACGCGGGGCTGTGAATACGTTGCAGCGGCGCCAGGCCAAAATCCTCAGGCGCTTGCACCGGGCCCAGTTCGCGGTCCTTGACCCGTTGCAACACATGGTCGGCGCGCGAGGGCATTTCGAAACACGGCATCAGTTGCCCGTCCATCAACTCGCACCGGCCATGGTGCAGGTGGTGATCGTCCGAGTAGATCGTCAGCATATTGTTGTTCTCCGCAGGCTGAATCGGTGAGTCCAGTCTTGCGGCGGGTGGGATTAATGAGAATGGCAGGAGCGGCCAAAAGGGGATAAATATGGCCAAAGTGTGTGACCGCAATTCGCCCCGAAATGGCGCGGCCGTGCCCCAGCAAGTGGCTTCAGGGGCGGAACTGGCTGGGTGCGACGCCGCTCCAGCGGACAAAGGCGTGACGGAAACTCGCGGTTTCGCTGAAGCCCAGCGCCTCGGCAATTCGGTAAATGGGCAGCTCATCCTCGCCCAGCAATCGCTTGGCCCGCTCGAAGCGTAGCTCGTCCAGCAACTCCTGATAGCTGCAGCCCAAGTCATGCAGGTGCCGGCGTAGCGTGCGCGGGGAGCAGTTCATCTGCTCGGCCAGGCCGTCGAGGCCCGGCGCGGCGCTGAGTTGGCTGGCGAGCAGGTGGCGAATCTTGCCCAGCCAGGCCTGGCGCCCGGTGAACTCGGTGTTTTGCTTGCGGCAGCGCTCGGCCATGGCCTGGTGGGTGACGGCGTCGGCTAATGGCAGGGGCTGGTCCAGCCAGCTTCGGTCGAAGGCAAACGCGTTGGCGATGGCGCCGAATTGCAGCGGGCAGGCAAAGATTTCGGCGTACCGTGCGCGGTAATCCGGGGCGTCGTGTTCAAAGCGCGCCCCCAGCAGCGGCAGGGCATGCCCCAGCAGGTCGTCGCAGATCACCTTCAACGAGGCCAGGCAGAGTTCGACGTTGAACGTTTCCAGCGCCGGATTTTCCCGGTAATCCGCGGCGCTGAACCAGATGCGCGTGCCGTCTTCCTCAAGGTCCAGCTCGAAAAGTGTTCCCAGCAGCGCCGGATACCGCAGCGCCAGGCGCAAAGCGTCACCGAAGGTGGCACTGGTGAGCAGTGCGTAACCGAGCATGCCATAGGAAGAAACGTGCATTTGCCGGCCCAGCTCCAGGCCGATATCCCGGCGCAGGGCCACGGCGTTGGCGCACACGCGCATCTCCTGGTTGGTGGTGATGCGGGTGTCGGCGCGGCTCAAGTCCGCCGCGCAAATACCGCTGCCGGCCAGCAAGGCCTCGGCGGGTTGGCCTTCGGCCTTGAAGGTATTGAGCACCAACGAGACGGCATTGAGGGTGGTGAGGTGGGAGTGCAACATGGGTGCTTCCAGCCAGGGGATGGCTGGAAGAGGAGCAAGTTATATGCCGGTCAGCTCAGTTCGCCGCACAGGTCGAGTTCGACCAGGCGGCGGATTTCGGCGGTGTCCAGCCCGGCGCCGATCAACGCATTGAGCTTGCCGAACGCGGCTTCACGGGTCATCCCGCCACCTGACAACACCCCGACGCCCCGCAAGCGGCTGCCGGCCTCGTACACGTCCAGCTCCACACCGCCTTCATGGCATTGGGTGATTGCCACCACGACCACGCCGTTATCCTGCGCGCGCTGCAGGCTGGCGAGGAACTGTGGGTTGTCGCTCGGCCCGGTGCCGCTGCCGAAGCATTCCAGCACCAGCGCCTGGATGCCGCTGTCGATCAACGCGTCCAATTGCGCGGCGGCGATGCCCGGCACCAGTGGCAGCACACCCACATTGACCAGCGCCTTGGGCTGGCGGTAATGCAGCGCCGCCGGAATCATGTCCGCCTTGGCGACGCCGCCGTTACGCTGCAATGCGGCAAACGGATGGCGACCAAAACTGCGGATCTTCGCGCAACGGGTCGGGGCCATCAGTGCACCGTGGAAGTACAGTTGCACGCCCGGCGCCAGGCCAGCGCCCAGGGCTGCCAGCGCGCCGCTGACGTTTTCCCAGGCATCGCTGTCGGGCACACCGGCCGGCAGCATCGAGCCGGTAAACAGCACCGGCGCGGGCAGGCCCAGCAGTTGGAAACTCATGGCCGCAGCGCTGTAGGCCAGGGTGTCGGTGCCGTGCAGCACCAGTACGGCGTCGCAACCCTCGTCCACCGCCTCGATCACGGCGACGCGCAGGCGCTGCCAATAGGCGGGGGTCATGTTCGCACTGTCGATCAGCGGGGACATTTCCCGAAAGCGCCAGGCTGGCATATTCAGTTGGGCGAGGGCTTCGCTCATGCGCGCTTCAAACCCCGAAGCGGGGGCCAGGCCGTTGGCGCTGGCCTGCATGCCGATGGTGCCGCCGGTGTAGAGCACCATGACGTTGTTGGCTGGTTGCATTGAAGAATCTCCTGAACGAAAAACGCCGCCGGGCCCAGAGCATGCCCAAGGCCGGGCGGCGTGTCATCTATCTAGGTTTAGCGTTGCGCTTGAGCGTTAAGTTCTGCCGTCGCTTGAGCGGCTGGCTCAGGCTTCACCGGATTTGCCGGCCAGGCCTTGCGGTCCAGGTCCAGGTCCGGGAACTTGCTGGAATCAAACACCGGGGTCTTGATGCCCGCAGCACGCTGGCCGTCGTAGTCATTCAGGATGCGCATGGCGATCTTGAACAGGAACGCCAGGGCGAACAGGTTGACGAACGCCAGCATGGTCATGGTGATGTCGGCGAAAGCAAACACGGTGCTCAGGTTCTCGATGGAACCCCAGAAAATCAGCACCAGCACCAGCGCGCGGTAGCCCATCAGCACCTTGCGGTTGTCGCCCACGATGAAGCGCAGGTTGCTCTCGCCGAGGTAGTAGTTGTACATGATCGAGGTGAACACGAACAACGCCAGGGCCACCGAGATGAACATCCGGCCCCAGTCACCCACCACCGCCGCCAGGGAGTTCTGGGTCAGGGCAATGCCGTCGCCTTCAAAGCCCGGGGTGTAGAAGCCCGAGAGCAGGATCAGCAGCGCGGTGCAGGTGCAGATGACGAAGGTGTCGAGGAATACGCTGAACGCCTGAACCACGCCTTGGGCGATCGGGTGTTCAACCGAGGCGACTGCCGCCACGTTAGGCGCACTGCCCAGGCCGGCTTCGTTGGCGAACACGCCGCGTTTCACACCCATGATGATCGCGCTGCCCACCAGGCCACCGAAGGCCTGGTCGAGGCCGAAAGCGCTCTTGACGATGGTCGCGAGCATGGCCGGCACGTGGTCGAATTGCAGCACGATCACGTACAGGGTCACCGCGATGTAGACCAGGGTCTTGACCGGCACCAGCAGGTCGGCGATCGAGGCGATACGCTTGATCCCGCCGATGAACACCAGGCCCAGCAGCACCGCCAGGGCCAGGCCGGTGTAGGTGGTGTCGAGGCCAAATGCATTGTTCAGCGAGTGGGTGACGGCGTGGGCTTGCAGGCCATTGAAGGCGAAGCCGAAAGTCACCAGCAGCAGGAACGCCATCACCATGCCCAGCCAGCGTTTGTGCAGGCCGTGCTGGATGTAATACGCCGGGCCACCACGGTAGGTGCCTTCAGCGTCGGTGCGTTTGTACAGTTGGCCGAGGGAGCACTCGATAAAGCTCGAAGACATGCCCACCAGTGCGGTGACCCACATCCAGAACACGGCGCCCGGACCACCCAGGGTCACGGCAATGCCGACGCCTGCGATGTTGCCGGCACCCACGCGCCCGGCGAGGCTGAGCATCAGCGCCTGGAACGAACTGAGCTGGCCGGCGCTGCTTTTCAGGCTGTCGCGAAACACCGAAAACATGTGGAAAAAGTGACGCAACTGAACGAAACGCGAGCGGATCGTGAAGTAACCACCGAGCCCGACAATGAGCACGATCAATACTTTCCCTGAGAGGAAGTCGTTGATGACTTCTAGCATGGAGTGTTCCTCGCTGATTTTTCTAATGGCAAACGCAGGACGGTCCGACGCATCGCTCGGCACCAGGCAGTGCACGACGCTTCGACCCCAATCCTTTTGCGGGTGTTGTTATTCATGCGGTTTCGCGCTTCCCAGGGTCTCGTTACCGACGACCGCTGACGCGAAGAGGGGCGGCACTATACCTAGGAGTGGGTGATCCGTCTGCACGAGGCGATTAAAGGTTTCAGCCAAGGCGTTACGGGCAAGGCGGGTTTGTTGGGCGATCTTGGAGTTTTTATTGGCGTCATTTCACAACCTTGAGGCAAAAAAAAGGGCCTGAAGAACGAGCCTTCAGGCCCTCAAAAGGTGAGAGGTGTCTAGTCCCTCAACCTGGTGAGCGGTGCAACAAACGCTTAGGCCTTCAAGGGGACCAAACGTGGGGCAATCATGTTTTCGGGGCGCAGGATGTCGTCGAGCATGGCGTCGTCGAGCAAGCCTTCTTCGCGCACCAGTTCCAGCACGCCGCGGCCGCTTTCAAGGGCGATACGGGCGATGCGGGTGGCGTTTTCATAGCCGATGTACGGGTTCAGCGCGGTGACCAGGCCGATGGAGTGTTCCACCAACTCGCGGCAGCGGGCTTCGTTGGCAGTGATGCCGACGATGCAGTGCTCGCGCAGCATGTCCATGGCGCGTTGCAGCAGGCGGATCGAGTCGAAGATCTTGTAGGCGATCAGCGGCTCCATCACGTTCAGTTGCAGCTGGCCGCCTTCGGCCGCGATGGTCAGCGCCAAATCGTTACCGATGATTTGGAACGCCACCTGGTTCACGGCTTCCGGGATCACCGGGTTGACCTTGCCGGGCATGATCGAGCTGCCTGGCTGACGCGCCGGCAGGTTGATTTCGTTGATGCCGGTGCGTGGGCCGCTGGACAGCAGGCGCAGGTCGTTGCAGATCTTCGACAGCTTCACCGCGGTACGCTTGAGCATGCCGGAGAACAGCACGAAAGCGCCCATGTCGGAGGTGGCTTCGATCAGGTCGGCAGCCGGTACCAGCGGCTGGCCGCTGATGGTCGCCAGGCGCTGGACGGCCAGGGCCTGGTAACGCGGGTCGGCGTTGATGCCGGTACCGATGGCGGTGCCGCCCAGGTTCACTTCGGTCAGCAGCTCAGGCGCCAGGGTCTTCAGGCGGGCCAGGTCTTCACCGAGGGTGGTGGCGAAGGCACGGAATTCCTGGCCGAGGGTCATCGGCACGGCGTCTTGCAGCTGGGTACGGCCCATTTTCAGGACGTGGCTGAATTCTTCACCCTTGGCAGCGAACGCCTGGATCAGGCTGTCGAGGCTGGCCAACAGCGCGTCGTGGCCCAGCAGCAGACCCAGGCGGATCGCGGTCGGGTAGGCGTCGTTGGTCGACTGCGCCATGTTCACGTCGTTGTTGGGGTGCAGGTATTGGTATTCGCCCTTGCTGTGACCCATGGCCTCCAGCGCGATGTTGGCGATGACTTCGTTGGCATTCATGTTGGTTGAAGTGCCAGCGCCGCCTTGAATCATGTCCACCACGAACTCTTCGTGGAAATCGCCGCGGATCAGACGGGCACAGGCTTCGCTGATGGCAGCGTGCTTGGCTTCGCTGAGTTGGCCCAGCTCGCGGTTGGCGTCAGCAGCTGCCTGCTTGACCATTGCCAGGCCGACCACCAATTTCGGGTAATGCGAAATCGGAACGCCCGAGAGACGGAAGTTGTTCACCGCTCGCAGGGTCTGGATGCCGTAATACGCTTGAGCGGGTACTTCGAGTACGCCAAGCAGGTCTTTTTCTGTGCGGAAAGATGCAGCGGAGGACATGACGGAAATCATCTCGATATGGACCCGGGCTAGGCCGGAACGCTGTGAATGCTAGGCTTGCAGGAGATTTTGGGCCAATGCTGTTAAACACTGGCCTATGCATAAACGGCATAATGTCGGTGTGACCCCGTTACCATGACGGACGTGTGTGCCAAAATGGTGCGTGCCCCGGGAGGATGTGATGAACCTTGAAAGCAAATGGCTGGAAGACTTTAGCGCCCTGGCTGCCACCCGCAGCTTCTCCCAGGCGGCTGAGCGGCGCTTCGTCACCCAGCCGGCGTTCAGTCGGCGCATCCGCAGCCTGGAGGCGGCGCTGGGGCTGACCCTGGTCAATCGCTCGCGCACGCCGGTCGAACTGACGGCGGCGGGGCAGTTGTTCCTGGTCACCGCGCGGACCGTGGTCGAGCAGCTCGGCGAGGTGCTGCGCCACCTGCATCACCTGGAAGGCGGGCAGGGTGAAGTCATGCAAGTGGCGGCGGCGCACTCCCTGGCCCTGGGTTTCTTCCCGCGCTGGATCGCGCAGTTGCGAAACGAAGGGCTGAACATCGCCACGCGGTTGGTCGCCACCAACGTGGGCGACGCCGTGCATGCGCTGCGTGAAGGCGGTTGCGATTTGATGCTGGCGTTCTACGACCCGGATGCGGCGATGCAGATGGACCCGGAGATCTTCCCGTCGCTGCACCTGGGCAACACCGAGATGCTGCCGGTGTGCGCCGCCGATGCCGACGGCAAGCCGCTGTTCGACCTGGAAGGCGAGGGCAGCGTGCCGCTGCTGGCCTACAGCGCCGGAGCTTTCCTGGGGCGCTCGGTAAACCTGCTGCTGCGCCAGCGGGCGCTGCGCTTTACCACGATTTACGAAACGGCCATGGCCGACAGCCTGAAAAGCATGGCCCTTGAGGGCTTGGGCATTGCCTGGGTGCCGCAGTTGAGCGTGCGCGCCGAGCTGGCCCGGGGTGAGCTGGTGGTGTGCGGCGGCCCGCAATGGCATGTGCCGCTGGAGATCCGGTTGTATCGCTGTGCGTTGGTGCGCAAGGCGAACGTGCGGTTGTTGTGGCGCAAGCTGGAAGGCGGCGCGGCGCAGAATACCTGAGCCCACACAGATCAAATGTGGGAGCGGGCTTGCTCGCGAAAGCGTAGTGTCAGTCAACCCATCGGTGGCTGATCCACCGCATTCGCGAGCAAGCCCGCTCCCACATTAGTTTTCTGGTGTGTTCGCTGACCTGGAAGTCAATAAAACCGCCTGTTTGAGGTGTAAGACAGATGGTCATTCCAGGGGCTGTTTATCTGCGTTATTACGGTATACTGCGCGGCCTTCGGCCGGTCCAACCGGCCTTAATTCGTACAACAAGCCACGCTGGATTTCCCGCGTGGCTTGTTGTTTTTTGACGCGCCTGCGGGCGCCCAGAGAGAAGAGGCACGACGATGAGTGCATTGGTTGGCGTGATCATGGGCTCCAAGTCCGATTGGTCCACCCTTAGCCACACCGCCGATATGCTGGAAAAACTCGGCATTCCCTACGAAGTGAAGGTGGTTTCCGCCCACCGCACTCCGGATTTGCTGTTCCAGTATGCCGATGAAGCAGAATCCCGTGGCATCGAGGTAATCATCGCCGGTGCCGGCGGCGCAGCTCACCTGCCAGGCATGTGTGCAGCCAAGACTCACCTGCCAGTGCTGGGCGTACCGGTGCAGTCGTCGATGCTCTCGGGCGTGGATTCGCTGTTGTCCATCGTGCAGATGCCCGCCGGTATTCCGGTGGCCACCCTGGCGATCGGCAAGGCCGGCGCGATCAACGCTGCCTTGTTGTCCGCCAGCATCCTTGGCGCCAAGCACCCGCAGTTCCACGCGGCGCTGAAAAAATTCCGTGCTGAGCAGACAGACAGCGTCCTGGACAATCCAGACCCACGCATTGCCTGAGGTGGTTGATTGATGAAAATCGGTGTAATCGGTGGCGGCCAACTGGGCCGCATGCTGGCCCTGGCGGGTACGCCGCTGGGGATGAACTTCGCTTTCCTGGATCCGGCACCAGATGCCTGTGCAGCTGCCCTGGGTGAACACCTGCGTGCGGACTACAGCGACCCGGATCACCTGCGCCAACTGGCCGATGAAGTCGACCTGGTGACCTTCGAGTTCGAAAGCGTCCCGGCTGAAACCGTGGCCTTCCTGTCGCAGTTCGTGCCGGTATACCCGAGCGCCGAAGCCTTGCGCATCGCTCGTGACCGCTGGTTCGAGAAGAGCATGTTCAAGGACCTGGGCATCCCGACACCGGCTTTCGCCGACATCCAGTCCCAGGCTGACCTGGACGCCGCGGTCGCCTCCATCGGCCTGCCGGCCGTGTTGAAGACCCGCACCCTGGGTTACGACGGCAAGGGCCAGAAAGTCCTGCGCACCGCCGCCGACGTGGTCGGTACCTTCGCCGAACTGGGCAGCGTCGGCTGCCTGCTGGAAGGCTTCGTGCCGTTCACCGGTGAAGTCTCGCTGATTGCCGTGCGTGCCCGCGATGGCGAAACGCGTTTCTACCCGCTGGTGCACAACACCCACGACAGCGGCATCCTCAAGCTGTCCGTGGCCAGCACTGACCACCCGCTGCAGGCCCTGGCCGAAGATTATTCGAGCCGTGTGCTGAAGCAACTGGATTACGTCGGCGTGATGGCGTTCGAGTTCTTTGAAGTCGACGGTGGCCTCAAGGCCAACGAAATCGCCCCGCGCGTGCACAACTCCGGGCACTGGACCACCGAAGGCGCCGAGTGCAGCCAGTTCGAAAACCACCTGCGGGCGGTAGCGGGCTTGCCATTGGGCTCCACGGCAAAAGTCGGCGAGAGCGCCATGCTCAACTTCATCGGCGTGGTGCCGCCGGTTGATCGCGTGATCGCGATTGATGACTGCCATCTGCATCACTACGGCAAGGCGTTCAAGGCCGGGCGCAAGGTCGGCCACGCCAACCTGCGCTGCAAGGATCGCGCGACGCTGCAAGCGCAGATCCTCAAGGTCGAAGCGCTGATCGCCGAGCAATAACCCAAGGCCGGGCGGAACCATTGGTACCCGCCACCCTCTGATTGCAGGAAGCCAAAGTCTGACTAGGCTTTGACTGAATTCACTTCAATCAGAGGGAAATGCCATGGGTATCATTGGGACCATCTTTATCGGTTTGATCGTCGGCCTGCTGGCGCGTTTCCTGAAGCCAGGCGACGACAGCATGGGCTGGATCATGACCATCCTGCTGGGTATCGCCGGTTCGCTGGTTGCGACTTATGGTGGCCAGGCACTGGGCATCTATCAGGCGGGCCAGGGCGCAGGCTTCATTGGTGCGCTGGTGGGTGCCGTGGTGCTGCTGGTGATCTACGGTCTGCTGAAAAAGAAGTAATTTAGCGACCAGGCCCTCTGCGCTGCGCAGGCGCAGAGGGCTAGAATGCCGGCACTGTAATCCTTGCCGAGCCTCTCCATGCGCCGTCTTCTGTTATCCCTTCTTCTATGCACCGGGTTGGCCCACGCTGGCGAACTGCCGGAAACCGACTGGCTGGAACTGATGCCCAAGTCGGACCAGAAAGCCCTCGAAGAAATGCCGGAAATCGACCACAACTCCCCGGAAGCCCAAGGCACGTTCACCGCAAAGGGTGGCCTGAAGCAGAGCAAGGGTTTGCCGGCGGTTATGTATTCCACCAAGACGGTGGCTGCCATGAACGGCAAGAATATTCGCATTGGCGGCTACCCCGTGCCGCTGGAAACCGACGCCAAGGGCCGCAGCACGCTGTTCTTCCTGGTGCCTTATCCGGGCGCCTGCATCCACGTTCCGCCACCGCCGCCCAACCAGTTGGTGCTGGTGCGTTATCCCAAGGGCTTGAAGCTGGATGACATCTACACGCCGCTGTGGGTGACGGGCACGCTGAAGGTGGAGAAGGTCAACAATGACCTGGCCGATGCGGCGTATGCGTTGGATGCGGGGAAGGTGCGGGCGGTCAAGGAATCGGATCTCTGATCTGATGCAGAACCTAATGTGGGAGCGGGCTTGCTCGCGAATGCGGTGTGTCAGTCAGCACATGCACTAACTGGAACGCCGCATTAGCGAGCAAGCCCGCTCCCACATTTTTGATTGGGGTTACAGGGCGATATCGCTGATGCTCACGCCCAGGGTATGGCTTTCACCCGGCGCCAGCGTCACCACATCGTCCAGCACATTCGCGGTCTCGATGCACAACATGCCCTGCCAGCCGTCGTCGGCCATGTCACTGAAGGCCTTGGCACGTTCGGTCCACGGGTTCCAGATCACCGTCGAGCGCGAGCCTGTGCTGGTGAGCTGAACGCGGCGCTGCCAGTCTTTATCGACGATGTTCACTTGAGTCGGGGTGTCGAGGTAGATGCGGTCGGTCTCGGCGGTGAAGTGCAGCAGCCCGGATTGCTGCTTTGGGGTCCAGCCGTCGGCCGTATCGATATAGTCCCGCCCGTCCAGGCCGTCGACCTGCACGTTGCGTACATCGCTGACCGCAAAATAGCTGTGCAGCGCCTGGCTGAGGCTGACGGTCTCGGCGCCGTGGTTGTGGCTGGTCAGGCGGATGTGCAGTTGATCATCCAGCAGGATGCTCATCTTCAGGTCGACCTGATGCGGCCAACCCGGGAAGCCACCTTCAGGCACCGGCAGTTCCAGCTCAACCCTCAGCGCTGTGCCTTCAGCCTCAACGCCAGCCAACGTCCAGTCAGCGGTCCGCACGAAACCATGGGCACCGGCCGGCTCGGCGCCCTGGTACATGGCCTTGACGCTCTGCGGGTTGCGGTCGAACACACCAAACCACGGCCAGCACACCGGCACGCCGGTACGAATGCCTTTGCCTTTCTTGAACAGCACCTGATCGTTGGGCCAGATCAGCGGCTTCTCGCCGGTGCGCTGGTAACTCACGATGTGCGCGCCTTGCTGGGCCACCACCAATTCGGCGCCGTTGTGGCGGATGCGCCAAGCGTTCAGCTCATCCAGTTTTACGGTTTCAACGTTGGGCGTAGACATAGGCGCGCGCTCTCAATGGCAGACAATGGGGCAATGGACCGTCAAAACGTCGCGATGTTTAACGCGCCCGCGACGGAACCGAGCGGGTGCGGCCGCTGCCATCGATGGCAACGAACACAAACACCGCCTCGGTGACTTTGCGCCATTCGCTGGACAGCGGGTCGTCGCTCCACACTTCGACCATCATCTGGATCGAGCTGCGGCCGATTTCCAGGGCCTGGGTATAGAAGGACAACTGTGCGCCGACGGCCACGGGCACCAGGAATGCCATGCGATCAATCGCCACGGTGGCTACGCGGCCACCGGCAACCTTGCTCGCCATGGCGGTGCCGGCCAGGTCCATCTGCGCGACCAGCCAGCCGCCGAAGATGTCGCCGAAACCGTTGGTTTCACGCGGGAGTGCGGTGATTTGCAGGGCGAGATCGCCTTGCGGGATAGGATCTTCTTGTTCGAGTTCGATCATGCCGGTGCCTCTGACCCGTGACGCTTCATGGGTATTTCAAGTGGATAGCCGTCTTCTGGAAAAACGTTTCAGCACCAACATACACCGCTCGATGCGTTTCTCGTAAGGCGTACTAAAGGGAAACTCTGCCAAATCGGCTGGTGTATAACCAACGGCGTTTTGGCACAGCAGCCCCTCAAGGATGCGGGTCTGGCGCTTGCAAGGGCCGAGTATATCGAGCCGTCGGCGCCACGACGACCTCCCTACGCTCATTTGGTCGGTAAATAGACGCTGTATCGCGGCTTTTTCCGGCAACTGTGCTCCTGCTCATATTAATTGCACGTCTGCTACGGAAATATTTCGCGGATCTGAACTGTTAACGGCTCAACGCTGTGCTTTTTCAAGCGATTTGCTATCTTGCCAAGCCTGCCGCAAGTCCCGGGCTTGCCGTCCTGACTACTATAAGAGAAGCCTTGCCATGTCCTCCGTGCCCGCAAGCAGTGCGCAACCGTCGCGCCCGCTGACCCGCAACGACTACAAAACCCTGTCGCTGTCTGCCTTGGGCGGGGCGCTGGAGTTCTACGACTTCATCATCTTCGTATTTTTTGCGACGGTAGTCGGGAAGCTGTTCTTCCCGGCGGACATGCCCGAATGGCTGCGCATGATGCAGACCTTCGGCATCTTCGCCGCCGGCTACCTGGCGCGGCCGTTGGGCGGGATCATCATGGCGCACTTCGGCGACCTGCTGGGGCGCAAGAAGATGTTCACCCTGAGCATCTTCATGATGGCCGTGCCGACCCTGATCATGGGCCTGCTGCCGACCTACGCGCAGATCGGCCTGTGGGCGCCGATCCTGTTGCTGCTGATGCGCGTGATCCAGGGCGCGGCGATTGGCGGTGAAGTGCCGGGCGCGTGGGTGTTCGTGTCCGAGCACGTGCCGCCCCGTCACATCGGTTATGCCTGCGGCACCCTGACCAGCGGCCTGACGGCCGGCATCCTGTTGGGTTCGCTGGTGGCCACCGCCATCAACACGCTCTACAGCCCGGAACAGGTGTCGGATTACGCCTGGCGCATTCCGTTCCTGCTGGGTGGCGTGTTCGGCCTGTTGTCGGTGTACTTGCGTCGCTGGCTGCACGAAACCCCGATCTTCGCCGAGATGCAGCAGCGCAAGACCCTGGCGGCCGAGCTGCCGTTGCGCGCGGTGTTGCGTGACCATCGTGGCGCCATCGTACTGTCGATGCTGTTGACCTGGCTGCTGTCGGCCGGTGTGGTCGTGGTTATCCTGATGACGCCGACCGTGCTGCAAACGATCTACCACTTCAGCCCAACGGTGGCGCTGCAGGCCAATAGCCTGGCCATCGTCACCCTGAGCCTGGGGTGTATCGCTTCCGGCGCCCTGGCCGACCGTTTTGGTGCCGGGCGCGTGCTGATCATCGGTTGTGCCTTGTTGCTGGCAACGTCCTGGACGCTCTATCACAGCCTGATGGCTCACCCGGACTGGCTGTTCCCGCTGTACGCCTTGACCGGCCTGTTTGTAGGCACCATCGGCGTGGTGCCCTATGTCATGGTGAAAGCGTTCCCGCCGGTGGTGCGTTTCAGCGGTTTGTCGTTCTCCTACAACGTCGCCTACGCCGTATTCGGTGGCCTGACGCCGTTAGCGGTGTCGCTGCTGATGAAGGAAAGCCCGATGGGCCCTGCTTACTACGTGGCGGCCCTGTGCGTGATGGGGATGGCGGTGGGTGGGTACCTGTGGAAGCGCGGGCGCTGACACGTTTTTGAAAACTGCCGGATAACCTTGTGGCGAGGGAGCTTGCTCCCGTTGAACTGCGCAGCCGTTCCATTCTGGGGGCTGCTACGCGACCCAGCGGGAGCAAGCTCCCTCGCCACAGATTTTGCCTTACAACGATTACAGATTGTTTCCACGAAATCGCTCCAACCTCCTCGCAAGCCCCGGATTTATTGGCGTTTCTCCTTCCTGTCAGCTTTTTCATAAATGCTGGCCTTTCATCTAATTGTCATATTCCAGACATAGAGTGTTCACACGGCCTACCGATACTTGGCCCCGATCCAACTATCCCTATCTGCTAGGAGCAAGGCATGAAACTGAAACGTTTGATGGCGGCAATGACTTTTGTCGCTGCTGGCGTTGCGACCGCTAACGCGGTAGCCGCTGGTGTTGACCCGGCGATTCCGGCTTACGTGAAGACCACTGGTGTGTCGGGCAACCTGTCCAGCGTTGGTTCCGATACCCTGGCAAACCTGATGACCCTGTGGGCTGAGGGTTACAAAAAGGAATACCCGAACGTCAACATCCAGATTCAGGCCGCCGGCTCCGCCACTGCACCTCCTGCGCTGACTGAAGGCACCTCCAACCTGGGCCCGATGAGCCGCAAGATGAAGGACACCGAACTGGCTGCCTTCGAGCAGAAGTACGGCTACAAGCCAACCGCGATCCCGGTTGCCGTGGATGCCCTGGCCGTGTTCGTGCACAAGGACAACCCGATCCAGCACCTGACCATGGAACAAGTCGACGCGATCTTCTCCTCGACTCGTCTGTGCGGCGCCAAGGCTGACGTCAAGACCTGGGGCGACCTGGGCGTGACCGGCGACCTGGCCAACAAGCCAGTGCAACTGTTCGGTCGCAACTCGGTATCCGGCACCTACGGCTACTTCAAGGAAGAAGCCCTGTGCAAAGGCGACTACAAGCCTAACGTGAACGAACAACCTGGTTCGGCGTCGGTTGTGCAGTCCATCAGCTCCTCGCTGAACGGCATCGGTTACTCGGGCATCGGTTACAAAACCGCCAGCGTGAAAACCGTGGCCCTGGCCAAGAAAGGCAGCACTGACTTCATCGAAGACAGTGAAGAAAACGCCCTGAACGGCAAATACCCGCTGTCGCGCTTCCTCTACGTCTACGTCAACAAAGCCCCGAACAAGCCTCTGGCCCCGCTGGAAGCCGAGTTCGTGAAGCTGGTTCTGTCCAAACAGGGCCAGGAAGTGGTAGTGAAAGACGGCTACATCCCGCTGCCAGCCAAAGTTGCCGCCAAGGCACTGGCTGACCTGGGCCTGAAAGAAGGTGGCAAATAAGCCGCCGGTAAACCTGCCTGGAACCGCGGTTTACCCACGGTTCAAGGCCCGGGCGGGGTCTGTAAGACCTGGACCTCGCCTCCCATTTTTTAATCCGCTGCCAGCCCTGCTACGCGGCGGATTTCTTGCGTCACTGCATTGTCATCTTTCTGTCATACAGGATCGCTAGGGTGTGCGCATGAATGATCTGGCCAATTCCACCATGACGACGACTTCTCCCCCCAAGCGCATTGATTTCAATACGCCTGAGCTGCAACGCAAGCGCCGCATCCGCGCGCTCAAGGATCGCCTGACCCGCTGGTACGTGCTGATTGGCGGCCTCGCCGTCCTGGGCGCGATCACCTTGATCTTCTTCTTCCTCGCCTACGTGGTCGCGCCGCTGTTCCACGGCGCCAACCTGACCAAGGAAGAGGCCCTCGCGCCTGCCTGGCTGCAGGACGCCGGCAAGCCGCTGATGATCTCCATGGAAGAACAGAACCAGGTCGCCATGCGGGTTTCCGACAAGGGCCAGGCGCTGTTCTTCAACGTTGACACGGGTGCCGAACTCAAGCGCGTTGACCTGCCGTTGCCTGCGGGCGTGACAGTCGCCTCCATTGGTGAAGACCAGCCCGGCAGCCCGCTGGTGATCCTCGGCCTGTCCAACGGCCAGTCCCTGGTTTTCCGTCACACCTATAAAGTGTCGTACCCGGACGGCAAGAAGACCATCTCGCCCGCCGTCGAATACCCTTACGGCGAAACACCGATCGTCCTCGACGAACAGGGCCGCTCCCTTGAGCATGTCGCCTTGAACGCGACCGACTCGACGCTGGTGGTGGCCGGTTCCAGTGGTGCCCATCTGAACGTGCTGTCCATCAGCCGTGAAGAAAACATGATGACCGAGGAAGTCACCACCGAGCAGAAACGCATCGAGCTGCCGCAAATGACCGAGCCGGTCAAAGCCATCTTCGTTGATCCGCGCCAGCAGTGGCTGTACGTGATCAACGGTCGCGCCCAGGCCGACGTTTTCAGCCTGCGGGACAACAGCCTCAACGGTCGCTACAAATTATTGGAAGACGGCGTGGCGCAAGTCACGGCCAGCACCCAACTGGTGGGCGGCATCTCGCTGATCATCGGTAACTCCAGCGGTGGCCTGGCGCAGTGGTTCATGGCCCGCGACCCGGACGGCGAACAACGCCTGAAGCAGATCCGTACCTTCCAGATGGGCACCGCGCCTATCGTTGAAATCACTGCTGAAGAACGTCGCAAAGGCTTCACCGCCCTCGACGCTTCCGGCAAGTTCGGCGTGTTCCACAGCACTGCCCACCGTACGTTGCTGGTGGACCAGGTGGTCGACGGCAACGGTATCTTCGGCATGTCGCCACGGGCCAACCGGGTGATCGTCGAGGCCGGCGGCAAGCTTCAACCGCTGCTGCTGGACAACCCGCACCCGGAAGTTTCCTGGAGCGCGCTGTGGAGCAAGGTCTGGTACGAAAACTACGACGAACCTAAATACGTCTGGCAATCGACCGCCGCCAACACCGATTTCGAACCCAAGATGAGCCTGGCGCCCCTGACCTTCGGTACCCTGAAGGCCGCGTTCTACGCCATGCTGCTGGCCGCACCACTGGCCGTTGCCGCTGCGATCTACACCGCTTACTTCATGGCCCCGAGCCTGCGCCGCAAGGTCAAGCCGGTGATCGAATTGATGGAAGCGATGCCGACGGTGATCCTCGGCTTCTTCGCCGGCCTGTTCCTGGCGCCGTATGTCGAAGGGCACCTGCCGGGGATTTTCAGCCTGCTGATGCTGCTGCCGATTGGCATCCTGGTGGCCGGCTTCGTCTTCAGCCGCCTGCCTGAGTCGATCCGCCTGCGGGTCCCGGATGGCTGGGAAAGCGCGATCCTGATCCCGGTCATCCTGTTTGTGGGCTGGCTCTCGTTGTACATGAGCCCGTACCTGGAAACCTGGTTCTTCGGCGGCGACATGCGCATGTGGATCTCCCACGACCTGGGCATCACCTACGACCAGCGCAACGCCCTGGTAGTCGGCCTGGCCATGGGTTTCGCGGTGATCCCGAACATCTACTCCATCGCCGAAGACGCCGTGTTCAGCGTGCCGCGCGGCCTGACCCTGGGCTCCCTGGCCCTGGGCGCCACGCCATGGCAGACCATGACCCGCGTCGTGATCCTGACCGCCAGCCCGGGCATCTTCTCGGCGCTGATGATCGGCATGGGCCGCGCGGTCGGTGAAACCATGATCGTGCTGATGGCCACCGGCAACACGCCGGTGATGGAGATGAACCTGTTTGAAGGCCTGCGCACCCTGGCAGCCAACGTCGCGGTGGAAATGCCCGAATCGGAAGTCGGCGGCAGCCACTACCGCGTGCTGTTCCTCTCGGCGCTGGTGCTGCTGCTGTTCACCTTCATCATGAACACCCTCGCCGAGCTGATTCGTCAGCGTCTGCGCAAGAAATACTCGTCGCTTTAAGAAAGGTAGAAGTCTGTGAAACAGAACTCCCTGAATGGATGGTTCAAGAGCGGCGCCCCGGGCGTCTGGATCAGCGGTGGCGCGGTGTCCATCGCGGTCATCATGACCATTGGTCTGCTGGCCGTGATTGCCGTGCGTGGCCTGGGCCACTTCTGGCCGGCCGACCTGATCCAGGCCAACTACAACGTGCCGGGCCAGGAAAATCACATCGTCGTCGGCGAAGTGGTGCAGAAAGAAGAAGTGCCCCGCGAGCGCCTGAAAAGCGCTGGCTTGCCGGTGCCGGACCAAGGCCCGGAGTTCATGACCCGCGAGCTGATCAAGGTCGGCAACCGTGACTTGAACGGCAATGACTTCACCTGGATCGTCGGCGAGTGGCTGACCAACCAGACCAAGCCGGTCGAGTTGATGGCCATCGAGCGTCGTGAGTGGGGCAACTTCTACGGCACCCTGGTCAACGTCAAGCAGGACGGCAAGGTGATCGCCGAAGGCGAGGCGGCCTGGCCGGAACTGCAAGCCCGCGTGGACCGCGTCAACAAGCTCGCGGCCCAGCTCAAGACCCTCGAGAAGTCCGACATCGGCGCCATCAACGCCGGCCTCGAACGCATCCGCCTGCACGGTCGCAAGCTGGAGCTGGAAGGCAAGCTGGACGCCACCGCCCAGGCCGACATGGACAGCGGCCGCGCCGAACTGAACAACCGCTACAAGGATATCGAAGCCCGCCTGGCCGACCTGCACACCCAGTTCAACCGCGACAGCCTGACCGCCCGCGATGCCAACGGCAAAGAAATCGAAATCGGCATTGGCAAGGTGGTGCACGCTTACCAGCCGAACGCCATGGGCTACATGACCAAGGTTGGTTTCTACTTCAGCAAGGTCTGGGAATTCCTCAGCGACGATCCACGGGAAGCCAACACCGAAGGCGGGATTTTCCCGGCGATCTTCGGCACCGTGATGATGACCCTGATCATGGCGATGATCGTGACCCCGTTCGGCGTGCTGGCGGCGGTGTACCTGCGTGAATACGCCAAGCAGAACACCCTGACGCGGATCATCCGCATCGCGGTGAACAACCTGGCCGGTGTACCCGCCATCGTTTACGGCGTGTTCGGCCTTGGCTTCTTTGTGTACGTACTGGGCGGCTCGGTTGACCGGCTGTTCTTCGCCGAAGCCTTGCCGGCACCGACCTTCGGTACGCCTGGCCTGCTCTGGGCGTCCCTGACCCTGGCGCTGCTGGCGGTACCGGTGGTGATCGTGGCCACTGAAGAAGGCCTGGCGCGGATTCCTCGCACCGTACGTGAAGGTTCTTTGGCACTGGGCGCGACCAAGGCGGAAACGCTGTGGAAGATCGTGCTGCCGATGGCCAGCCCGGCGATGATGACCGGCATGATCCTCGCCGTGGCCCGCGCCGCCGGTGAAGTGGCGCCGCTGATGCTGGTGGGTGTGGTGAAACTGGCGCCGTCGCTGCCGGTGGACGGCAACTACCCGTACCTGCACCTGGACCAGAAGATCATGCACCTGGGCTTCCATATCTATGACGTCGGCTTCCAGAGCCCCAACGTCGAAGCCGCGCGGCCGCTGGTGTACGCCACCGCCTTGCTGCTGGTGCTGGTGATCGCCACGCTCAACTTGTCGGCGGTGTGGATTCGTAACCACCTGCGCGAAAAATACAAAGCGCTGGACAGTTAATTGAAGTGAACGCGGACTAAATGTGGGAGCGGGCTTGCTCGCGAATGCGGTGTATCAGTCATACATGGGTCAACTGACCTGACGCCTTCGCGAGCAAGCCCGCTCCCACAAAACGAATTGGTAGCACAGGGAGCATCCCATGCAACATGAAACCCATTCCCACGGCATCAACATGTCAGCCCTGGGTCGCGACAAGCAGAGCCTGAGCCTGGCCCAGGAAACCGTGGCCATCGAAGTCCCGGGCCTGAGCCTGTACTACGGCGACAAGCAGGCGCTGTACGACGTCAGCATGAACATTCCGAAGCAGCGCGTGACCGCCTTCATCGGCCCGTCCGGTTGCGGCAAGTCGACCCTGCTGCGCACCTTCAACCGGATGAACGATCTGGTGGACGGCTGCCGCGTCGAGGGCGCGATCAACCTGTACGGCACCAACATCTACCGCAAGGGCGAAGACGTAGCCGAGCTGCGGCGCCGGGTGGGCATGGTGTTCCAGAAGCCCAACCCGTTTCCCAAGACCATCTACGAAAACGTGGTCTACGGCCTGCGCATCCAGGGCATCAACAAAAAGCGCGTCCTCGACGAAGCCGTTGAGTGGGCACTGAAAGGCGCGGCGCTGTGGGACGAGGTCAAGGACCGCCTGCACGAGTCGGCCCTCGGTTTGTCCGGCGGCCAGCAGCAACGTCTGGTGATCGCCCGCACCATCGCCGTGGAGCCGGAAGTGCTGCTGCTCGACGAACCGTGCTCGGCACTCGACCCCATCTCCACGTTGAAAGTCGAAGAGCTGATCTACGAACTCAAATCCAAGTTCACCATCGTCATCGTGACCCACAACATGCAACAGGCGGCGCGGGTTTCCGACTACACCGCGTTCATGTACATGGGCAAGCTGGTGGAATTTGGCGACACCGATACCCTGTTCACCAACCCGGCGAAGAAGCAGACCGAAGACTACATCACCGGTCGCTACGGCTAGCAGGTGGCTGGTTGCTCACTGAACTGATGCTGCGGTCGACCGCACCTTACTGGACGTTCCAAGGACGCCAACATGATTAGCAAAGAAGGCCTTACCCATCACATCTCCGCGCAGTTCAACGCCGAGCTTGAGGAGGTGCGCAGCCACCTCCTGGCCATGGGCGGGCTGGTGGAGAAGCAAGTCAACGACGCCGTCACCGCGCTGATCGAGGCCGACTCGGGCCTGGCCCAGCAAGTGCGCGAGATCGATGACCAGATCAACCAGATGGAACGCAACATCGACGAAGAATGCCTGCGCATCCTGGCCCGTCGTCAGCCGGCGGCGTCGGACCTGCGTTTGATCATCAGCATCTCCAAGTCGGTGATCGACCTGGAGCGCATCGGTGACGAAGCCACCAAGATCGCCCGCCGCGCCATCCAGTTGTGTGAGGAAGGCGAAGCGCCGCGTGGTTATGTCGAAGTGCGCCACATCGGTGACCAGGTGCGCAACATGGTTCGCGACGCCCTCGACGCGTTTGCCCGTTTCGACGCCGAGCTGGCGTTGTCGGTGGCCCAATACGACAAGACCATCGACCGCGAATACAAGACGGCGCTGCGCGAACTGGCGACCTACATGATGGAAGACCCGCGCTCTATCTCGCGGGTACTGAGCATCATCTGGGTACTGCGTTCGCTGGAACGCATCGGCGACCACGCACGCAACATCTCGGAACTGGTGATTTACCTGGTGCGGGGTACCGACGTGCGGCACATGGGCCTCAAGCGGATGAAAGCAGAAGTTGAAGGTACGACCGATCAAATCCCTAATGTTCCGGGCGTTCCTGACGATAAGTAAGATTGCCCGAGAAATAAACGCCCGGCCTTTGGTCGGGCGTTTTCGTTTGTGGTGTTGGAATTTTTGGCAAAACGCCATCAGCGAAGCGTTATGCTTGCCGGGGTTTTTATAGGATGAAGGGTCGATGAGCAAAGTCAGTGTATTGGTGGTGGATGACGCCTCGTTTATTCGCGACCTGGTGAAGAAGTGCCTGCGTAACTACTTCCCGGGGATCAAGATCGAAGATGCGGTGAACGGCAAAAAGGCCCAGGCCATCCTGATGCGCGAAACCTTCGACATGGTGCTGTGCGACTGGGAAATGCCGGAAATGTCCGGCCTGGAACTGTTGACCTGGTGCCGTGAACAGCCTCATCTCAAAGCCATGCCTTTCGTCATGGTGACCAGCCGTGGCGACAAGGAAAACGTGGTGCAGGCGATCCAGGCCGGGGTTTCCGGCTACGTCAGCAAGCCATTCACCAACGAGCAGTTGCTGAACAAGGTCAAGCAGGCACTGAACAAGATTGGCCGCCTCGACGCGCTGATCGCCAGCGCACCGACCAAGATGAACTCGGCGTTCGGTAACGATTCCCTCAGCGCCCTCACTGGTGGCAAGCCTGACGCAGTCAAGCCGGCCCCGGTGGCCGCGCCCAGCAAAGGCCTGCTCAACAGCCCGCCGGTGCAGGTGGCTGCGGCAGCGTCGCCTGCCAGCGGTCGTGGCCAGGGCCAGTTGCGCCTGTCCAGTGGCACCCAGCAGTGTGTGATCAAGGCCCTGAGTATCAAGGAGGCGCTGCTGGTGGTGCGTCGTGGTGAAATCCTGCCTCAGGTACTGGAAAGCGCCGTGCTCGACCTGGAGCAGGGTGAGAACGCTGAAGTGGCGCGTCTCAATGGCTACCTGCATGCCGTGGTGGCCTACGAGCCCAAGCCCGACAGTGACTGGCTGCAACTGACCTTCCGGTTTATCGACCAGGATGCGCAGAAGCTTGACTACATTTCGCGGCTGATCGCCCGCGGGACCGCACAGAAGCATTTTGTGCCGGGTGCGTGACTTGATGGGGTCTTAAAAAAACCTGTGGCGAGGGGGCTTGTCCCCCGTTGGGCTGCGTAGCGGCCCCAAACCCTGTAATTGAGTTCTGCCTGACCCTGCGCGATAACTCTACTGGGGCCGCTGCGCAGCCCAACGGGGGACAAGCCCCCTCGCCACAGGGTTAGTGTTTGGTTCACATAGCACTGTCATGATCCCTTGTTAGCCTGCCATTCAGTCGTCCCTGGCAGGCCAACCCGATGCTCGTGCGCTCACTGCTGTTGTGTGGACTGTTCGCCGTTGTCATGCCGGCGATGTCCATGACCCTCTACAAATCCATCGACGCCGACGGCGCTGTGGTCTTCAGCGACCGGTACACGCCCGGGGCGCAGGCGTTTGTGTATCAGGAGCGGGTGATTCCCAAGCCTGTATATCCGTCGCAACCCGCTTCCTATCGTTATCCCTTGCCCTGGCGTGGCGGGCCGTTCCGTCTCACCCAAGGCCCCAACGGTACCTTCAGCCACTCCGAGCTCAAAAGCCGTTATGCGATGGACATTGCCATGCCTGAAGGCACGCCAATCATCGCGGCACGTGGCGGTGTCGTACTGAAAACCGAGAACGAGCAGAGCGGGCGCGGCAGCGATCCATCGGGCAATTTCGTGCGGGTGCAGCACGATGACGGCACGCAAGGCGTGTACCTGCACCTCAAGCAAGGGTCGGTCAGCGTCAGGGAAGGGCAGCGCGTGGCGGTGGGCAGCCCGCTGGCGCTGTCGGGCAATACCGGTAACAGCAGCGGGCCGCATCTGCATTTTGTGGTGCAGCGCACGACGGCGTCGGGGCTGGTGTCGATTCCCTATGAATTCAACCAGCCGGTGCAGGCGTTGCCCAACTTTGCGCTGGGCACGCGGTAAGGCTTTTGTAGGAGCGAGCTTGCTCGCGAAAAACCTGAGGGCGCTGCCGGGTGTCAGGGTCCCAGCGTTATTGTTAACGTCCTTCGCGAGCAAGCTCGCTCCTACAGGGGGTGTGCCCTAGTCGAGCAATAGCACCTTGGCCAACACGATCTTCGGCCCTTTCATCTTCTTGATGATGATGCGCAGGCCTTCGACTTCCAGCACTTCTTCCTCTTCCGGCACCCGCTTCAGGGTGTCGTAGATCAGCCCGGCCAGGGTTTCGGCTTCGATGTGGTCCAGGTCGACGCCCAGCAGGCGCTCCACCTTGAACAGCGGCGTGTCGCCACGCACCAGCAATTTGCCCGGCTGGTAAGCGAGGATGCCGCGCTCGGCCTTGCGGTGTTCGTCCTGGATGTCGCCTACCAGTACTTCCAGAACGTCTTCCATGGTCAGGTAGCCGATGACCTTGCCGTCGGCCTCTTCCACCAGGGCGAAGTGCGCGCCGCCTTTACGGAACTGCTCGAGCAGTTGCGACAGCGGCATATGGCGCGATACGCGTTCCAGCGGGCGGGTCAGCTCGGCCAGGTTGAACGACTCGGGAATGTGGTCCAGGGCCGCCAGTTCCAGCAGCAGGTCCTTGATGTGCAGCAGGCCGACGAACTCGTTGCGCACGGCGTCGTACACCGGGTAGCGGCTGAACTTGTGGCGACGGAACAGCGCCAGGATTTCCTTGAGCGGTGCGTTGAAGTCCAGGGTCACCAGGTCTTCCCGGGAGTTGGCCCAGTCCACCACTTCCAGCTCGCCCATTTCCACGGCGGAGGCCAACACGCGCATGCCTTGGTCGCTCGGGTCCTGGCCACGGCTGGAATGCAGGATCAGTTTCAGTTCTTCACGGCTGTAATGGTGCTCGTGGTGCGGGCCAGGCTCGCCTTGGCCGGCGATGCGCAGGATGGCGTTGGCACTGGCGTTGAGCAGGTAGATCGCCGGGTACATGGCCCAGTAGAACAGGTACAGCGGCACGGCGGTCCACAGCGACAGCAACTCGGGCTTGCGAATGGCCCAGGACTTGGGCGCCAGTTCACCGACCACGATGTGCAGGTAAGAGATCACGAAGAAGGCGGCAAAGAACGACACGCCCTTGATCACTTCCGGCGACTGCACACCGATCGCCCCCAGCAACGGCTCGAGGATGTGCGCGAAGGCCGGTTCACCGACCCAGCCCAGGCCCAGGGAGGCGAGGGTGATACCCAACTGGCAGGCCGACAGATAGGCGTCGAGCTGGCTGTGTACGGTGCGCAGGATCTGCCCGCGCCAGCCGTTCTTGTGGGCGATGGCCTCGACCCGGGTCGAGCGCAGTTTGACCATGGCAAATTCCGCCGCAACGAAAAAGCCGTTGAGCAGTACCAGGATCAGTGCAAAAAGAATCATGCCGAAGTCGGCGAAGAGTGTCGCGAGGGTGATGCCAGGGGAAGGGTCCATGATGGGGTTTTGCGGGTTCCGTCTAATCGAAAAGGGTGAGCAGGTGGGCCTGAAAGGCAGGCGCAAGTCCGCCAATGTAGCGGCTGACGGGGCGCTTGCCTAGTGGCGGCTGCCGGGCGGAGGGTCACTCGTCCTGATGAAGGACCCGGGAACGTGTCACCTGGGCCGGCGGGAAATGGCAGGTAAAGGTACTGCCGTGGCCGAGCACGCTACTGATTTCCAGCCGCGCGCGATGGCGCAGCAGCACATGTTTGACGATGGCCAGGCCGAGCCCGGTGCCGCCGGTGTTGGAGTTGCGGCTGGAGTCGACGCGGTAGAAACGCTCGGTGAGGCGCGGCAAATGCTTGGCGTCGATGCCCATCCCGGAGTCCTGCACGCTGAGGTGTGCGCCCTGGTCGTCGGCCCACCAGCGGATGCGGATGTTGCCTTTGTCCTGGGTGTATTTGACGGCGTTGAACACCAGGTTGGAAAACGCGCTGCGCAACTCGCCCTCGCTGCCCTTGAGCAGTATCGATGGGTCGGCTTCAAGGGTGATCTGCTGTTCACGCTGCCCGGACAATGCCTGGGCGTCGCTCTTGATCGTCTGCAACAGGCTTTGCACCGGCACCGGATGGTTGTCCGAGGGGTAATCGGTGGCTTCGAGCTTGGCCAGCAACAGCAGGTCGTTAAGCAGGGTTTGCATGCGCGAGCCTTGCTGCTGCATCTGTTGCAGGGCACGGGTCCAGCGCGGGTTCACGTCTTCGACGTTATCGAGCAGCGTCTCCAGATAACCGCAGATCACTGTCAGCGGTGTGCGCAGTTCGTGGGAGACGTTGGCGACGAAGTCCTTGCGCATCTGTTCCAGCTGATGGATGCGTGTGACATCACGCACCAGCATCAAATGTTCGTTATTGCCGTAGCGCGTCAGGTACAGCTGGATACGCACGCGGTCGTTGGTCGGTGACGGGATTTCCAGGGCTTCTTCGTAGTTGTCCTGCTCGAAATACTCCTTGAAACGCGGGTGGCGCACCAGGTTGGTCACCGGCTGGCCGCTGTCCTGGGGCGTCTTGAGACCCAGCAAGGTCTCTGCGGCGCGGTTCCACCATTCCAGGTTGCCGTCGCTGTCGAGCATGATCACCGCGTCTTTCAGTGCCGCGGTGGACTCCTGCACCCGGTCGATCACCGCTTGCAGGCGCCCGCGTACACGCTGGTCGCGGCGTTGCAGGTGGTAGATGCTGTCGAACACCTCGCCCCACAGGCCGTAGCCGTCGGGTGGTGCTTCGTCGGGTTTGTGCTGGCGCAGCCATTCGTGCAGGCGCAGCAGTTGCTTGAGGGTCCAGCCCAGGTAAAGGCCCAGGCCGACGGCCAGGCTCCAGCCGTAATAGCCGCTGACCAGGCCCACCAGCAGGCAGCCGGTGATCAACAGGAGCATGTGGCGGATCAGGGTGCCATGCCAGTTTTGGTTCACTTAAACACGCGTCCTTTCAGCTGTCTGGGCAGTTCGGGCTGGCTCAGCCTTTGGTGGAAAACCGGTAGCCGGTGCCGCGCACGGTTTGTACCAGATTCTCGTAAGCGTCGCCCAAGGCTTTGCGCAGGCGGCGGATATGCACGTCGACGGTGCGCTCCTCCACATACACGTTGCCGCCCCAGACCTGGTCCAGCAGTTGGCCGCGGGTGTAGGCGCGCTCCTGGTGGGTCATGAAGAATTGCAGCAGGCGGTATTCGGTGGGGCCCATCTCGGCGGGTTTGCCGTCGATGGTTACGCGGTGGCTGATCGGGTCAAGGATCAGGCCGTCGACTTCGATAGGCGCTTCACCATCGGTGGGGCCGGCACGGCGCAGAACGGCTTTCAGACGGGCGACCAGTTCCCGTGGGGAAAAGGGCTTGGTGATGTAGTCATCGGCGCCGACTTCCAGGCCCTGGATCTTGTTGTCCTCTTCGCCCTTGGCGGTGAGCATGATGATCGGGATATCCCCGGTCAGCTCGTCACGCTTGAGGCGGCGGGCCAGTTCGATGCCGGAGGTGCCGGGCAGCATCCAGTCCAGCAGGATCAGGTCCGGCTTGCGGTCGACGATAATGGCATGGGCCTGCTGGGAGTTCTCCGCCTCCAGGCAGTCATAGCCGGCCATTTCCAACGCAACGGCGATCATCTCGCGAATGGGCGCTTCGTCGTCAACGATCAGAATGCTCCTGCCAACCATGCTAAATCCTCTTGTCATTTAACTGTCTTGCGCCGCATTAGATAACGGAATTATTGCAGTCGTGTGACAGTAATTTAGTCGCCTGGGCAATCCTTGCCTCTCTGGACTACGCTTTGGGTCCGAATCCTGACAACCACAAAAGGAAGGTTCCCATGACTCACAGTACTTTTTCCTGGAAAGCCCTGCTGGTAACGGCCGCGTTAACGCTGCCGACACTGGCGTTTGCGGCAGACCCGGCGATGACCAAGGACGGGATGCTGGTGGACCACAACGGCATGACCCTCTACACCTTTGCCAAGGACGCTGATGGCAAATCCATGTGCAACGACAAGTGCGCCACCAACTGGCCGCCGTTGATGGCCGAATCCACCGACAAGCCCATGGGCAAGTGGACCGTGATCACCCGTGACGACCAGAAAAGCCAGTGGGCCTACAGCGGCAAGCCGCTCTACACCTTCATCATGGACAAGAAGGCCGGTGACATGACCGGCGAAGGCAAAATGGACGGGGCGTGGAAGGTCGCCAAGCCTTGATGTGAGCCGGATAAGGGTGAGGGGCCTGGCCTCTCACCGAAACCCGTAGTCCGCGACAATCCCGACAAAAATCGCCAACCCGGCCCAGTGGTTGTGCAAAAACGCCTTGAAGCATTTGAGCCGGTCCTTGTCCCGGGTGTACCAGAACTCCCAGGCAAAACACCCGGCCGCCGCCAGCAAGCCCAGGTGGAACCAGCCGCCCAACTCAAAACGCATCCCCGCCAGCCACAGGCACACCAGTGCCAGGCCCTGCAGGGTCAGGATGATCACCCGGTCGGCATCGCCGAACAGAATCGCGGTGGATTTGACCCCGATTTTCAGGTCATCGTCGCGGTCGGTCATGGCGTAGTACGTGTCGTAACCCACCGTCCACAACAGGTTGGCGATGTACAGCAGCCAGGCAGCGGCGGGCAGGCTGCCCGTCTCGGCGGTGAACGCCATCGGCATGCCCCACGAGAACGCCGCGCCCAATACCACCTGCGGGTAATAGGTGTAGCGCTTCATGAACGGGTAGCTGGCCGCCAGCGCGAGGCCGCCCAGAGACAGCCAGATCGTCATGGAGTTGGTCAGCAGCACCAGCAGGAAACTGATGACCATCAGCACCGCGAAGAACACCAGGGCCTCTTTCGAGCTGATCCTGCCGCTGACCAGCGGGCGCTGTTCGGTGCGCTTCACATGGCCGTCGACCTTGCGATCGGCCCAGTCATTGATGACGCAACCGCCGGCCCGGGTGAGTACCACGCCGAGCACGAAGATCAGGATATTGAGCAGCGATGGCGAACCCTTGCCGGCAATCCACAGCGCCCACAGCGTGGGCCACAGCAGCAGGTAAATGCCGATGGGCTTGTCCATGCGGGTCAACTGGATGAAGTCCCAGGCCCTTGGGTTCAGGTGATTCAGGGATTTGAGCAGGCGCTGGTACATCAGAAACGCTCCGGATGGTCGTGCACGGCTTGCCACAGGGGCGGCAGGAAGATTTCAGCCACCAGCACGCTCAGCGGCCCGCGGTCGAAGCGCGAGCGGCGTGCCCACAGGTGATCGGCCTGGTCCGCCGGGGGCAGCCATTCCCGTGGGTAGCGGCACACCTCGATGGCCTGGCGCGTGAAGGCGTGGTCACAAAACAGTAATTCCCCGAGAGACCGGCTGCCCAACTCATCCATGTGCAAGCCGTCGCCCTGCAAGGCGCTGCGGGCCGCCACGCTGCGGGCAAACACCCACGGCTGGCCATGGCCACGCAAATACACCTCGCGCACCCAGCCGATGCTGGCGGCGGGCAAGTCCAGGGTGGCGCATTCGTCGTCTCGCAGTGGCTGCCAGCCTTCGAACAACGGCGTCACGCTGAAGCCATCGTCGGACAGGCGCGTCAGGCGCCGGGTCAGCGAACCTTCATCGAACAGCCAGTTGAGTGTCAGCGGCGCGGGCAGTGGGCTCAGAAGGCTCTGGGTCAGCCATCGGCAAGCATCGGGAAGGGCGTTTGAATGCGGCACGGAGGGTCATTATTGGCAGTTAATGAGGCGGCGAGCTTACCATGGTGCCCTGGACTTTTGCCGGAGTGCGCCAGGCCCATGCGTCGATCATGCTTGCATCTGCGCCTGCTGATCAGTACAAAACGCCCTGAGCCGCACGGCAAGGTTGCATCTATCGACCGTCGGCCAACGCGCCTGGACCTGAGGAAACAAGTAATGAAGAAGTGGCAATGTGTCGTCTGTGGCCTGATCTACGACGAGAAAGACGGATGGCCGGATGACGGCATCGCGCCGGGCACCCTGTGGCAGGACGTCCCCGAAGACTGGCTGTGCCCGGACTGCGGCGTGGGCAAAATGGATTTCGAAATGATCGAAATCGGCTGATTGCTGATTTAAATCGCAATTCAAGAAACGTACTACAAGGAGAAAGGAATGAACGCACCTGTCGTGATCGTCGGCACGGGGTTGGCCGGTTACAACCTGGCTCGGGAGTTTCGCAAGCTCGATAGCGAAACCCCGCTGTTGCTGATCACCGCAGATGACGGGCGCTCCTACTCCAAGCCCATGCTTTCCACCGGCTTTGGCAAGAACAAGGAAGCCGATGGCCTGAGCATGGCTGAACCGGGCGCCATGGCCGAGCAACTGAAGGCCGAAGTGCGTACCCACACCCGCATCAGCGGCATCGACCCGGGCCACAAGCGCTTGTGGATCGGTGAGGAAGCGGTGGCCTATCGCGACCTGATCCTGGCCTGGGGCGCAGAAACCGTGCGGGTGCCGGTACAGGGCGACGCCGCCGAGCTGATTTTCCCGATCAACGACCTCGAAGACTACGCACGCTTTCGTGCCGCTGCGGCCGGAAAACGCCGGGTGCTGTTGCTGGGTGCCGGGCTGATCGGCTGTGAGTTCGCCAACGACCTGATCCTCGGCGGCTACGAGATCGACCTGGTGGCGCCGTGCGAGCAAGTTATGCCGACCCTGCTGCACCCGGCAGCCGCCGCAGCGGTGCAGGCCGGTTTGGAAGGCCTGGGGGCGCGTTTCCACCTGGGCCCGGTGCTCAATCGCCTGCAGCGCACCGCTGACGGCCTGGAAGCCCACTTGTCTGATGGCGAAGTGATCCAGTGTGACCTGGTGGTGTCTGCTATCGGCCTGCGCCCGCGTGTCGACCTGGCCGCCGCCGCCGGGTTGCAGATTAACCGTGGGATTATGGTGGACCGCCACCTCAAGACCTCCCACGCCAACATCTACGCCCTGGGCGACTGCGCCGAGGTCGATGGCCTGAACCTGCTGTACGTAATGCCCCTGATGAGCTGCGCCCGTGCCCTGGCCCAGACCCTGGCGGGTAACGCGACGGCCGTCAGCTACGGTCCGATGCCCGTCACGGTAAAAACCCCGATCTGCCCGCTGGTCGTCTCGCCACCGCCACGGGGCACCGAAGGTGTGTGGAGCGTCGAAGGGCAGGGCGGCGACATCAAGGCCCTGTGCCGCGACGCCAGCGGCCGCCTGCTGGGTTATGCCCTGACCGGCACGGCCGTGATGGAAAAACTGGCCCTCAACAAAGAACTTCCGCCGCTGCTGGCGTAAATGCTGGTCGTTCTGTCGGAATAAGCATCATTTTGACCGTAGAAAGGTCGCCGTGAGACTGGCGCAGGCCCCGATGGCATGCCATCCTCACTCCCGTCTGCCGCAGAGTAGAGCCTGCGGCGCCTTGGGCGCTGCTCCGATAGAGAGCAGCACGGACATAACAACAAAAAACCGTCAAAGAGGCTTCACTTATGCGTAAACCAGAACTCGCAGCCGCTATTGCAGAAAAAGCAGACCTGACCAAAGAACAGGCCAACCGCGTACTCAACGCCGTACTCGAAGAAATCACCGGTGCGCTGCATCGCAAGGACAGCGTCACCCTGGTGGGCTTCGGCACCTTCCTGCAGCGCCACCGCGGCGCCCGCACCGGCAAAAACCCGCAAACCGGCGAGCCGGTGAAAATCAAGGCGAGCAACACCGTTGCGTTCAAGCCAGGCAAGTCGCTTAAAGACAGCGTCAATCCGTAAGTCATGTAGAACGCGCTACGCACATGCGAGTGTGAGCGCGGGATGAAAAATGGGCACGCCGACTGGGTCGGGTGCCCATTTTTTGTGGGTGGGCAATCCTTGCTCAATCGTTGAGCTTCAAGCTGTCCACTCGTTCTCAATACACCATTGCTGTACATCCGCAATTAGTTGCGCCGATACCGGTTGCAGATTGGGGAGTTTTTTCTCGTATTTCTTAATACTTTCAACAAAAAATGTAATGAATGCCGCACCTATTAATTTGCGCTGAGCAGCTATGTCTTTTTTCAGTGGAACAAAATCTTCCTCGTCCATGGCGATATCCAGACCGAACATTTTGTCTTTTGCGTAATAACGGCAAAATGTTTTTCGTTCCAGGTTCTTCGGCAGGCATCGCATGCAGACCGCCAGTTCCCAGTCGAGGGTGGGATACTTTTTTTCAAGAATCTCACTCAGGCCATTTAGCTCGTCGGTGATTTCAAAGACCTTTGTCCAACTCGGTGAGTCCGATGTCGTATCGACTCGCATAAAGTATTCCTTATGTCAGTGCCTGCATTTGTTGCCCGGGGGTAGTTTTCCTCGGCGTTTAAAATATTTTCCGATTTTTAATCTTTCCCATACCTGCATATTGCCCTTCGTCGGTGCT
Source organism: Pseudomonas sp. G1002 (assembly GCF_013385455.1). Taxonomy (NCBI): domain Bacteria; kingdom Pseudomonadati; phylum Pseudomonadota; class Gammaproteobacteria; order Pseudomonadales; family Pseudomonadaceae; genus Pseudomonas; species Pseudomonas sp. G1002. Next base: position 529,942 of record NZ_JACAPY010000027.1, on the reverse strand, counting down.
GCCATAACCCTTTTGTAGGCAAGATTTTTGGATTTCAGCCACTTTTGGGTATATCGCCGATTCGGATTGACGGTTTCACCGACTTTCCAAACTTCACCTTTTTTCAAATAGACTTGGCCTATTGGCTTTTTATGGCCCCATGCCATCTCGTCATAAAAGCCGTCCTTTTTCGCAATCAGGTAATAAAGCTCGGGGGCCAGTCCCCATGGATCAATCCAGGATATTGGATTGGGGGCGTACTGATAAAAATTGATCCCGCCGTCAAACTCAATCGGATCCGGTGTCGTAAACCGTCCCACGTCCGGATCATAAAACCTGAAAGTATTGAAATGCAGCCCCGTCTCCCGGTCCAGATACTGCCCCTGAAAGCGCAGGTTCTGTTCTTCGATGTAGTACGGCTCGCGCACTTCCTCAACCGTATTGCCCCACACACGATATGTCGCGCGCCAGACATTATGCCCGTCAGCTTCAGTCAGTTGCTCCGGCAGTCCGTTGAGGTCGTTGTGGTAGTAGCGGATTTTCTGCAGCGGCCCGGTGCCGTCAACGCGAGCCAAGGGTTCGCTGCCTTCATCTTCATAGATGTAAAGACTGGTCTGGCTGTGTTTATGCTCCTGCAATAACCGCAGCCCATCCCAGGTAAACCGGGTTTCCCCCAGGGGATAGCCGTCGTTGCCATGTTCGGTTTTCTCAATGCGTCGGCCCAACGGGTCGTAGATCATCCTGACTACGCTGCCGTTTTCATTGCGCACTTCAATCAGCCGGCTTTCTGCATCGTAGGCGAAGCGTTGCAAGCCACGCGCTGCGCTGCGTTTTTCGATCATCCGACCGAACGCGTCATAGCGATAACGCTTGTCCTGATAGGTCAGCAGTTTGTTATGCACGACCAGCCCAGCGCCTGACTGCGGGCCATCCAGCAGGTTGGCGGCGGCATCGTAGGCAAACGTTTCGCGCTGGCCGTGCAGGCTGTCCTGGCTGGCGATGATGCGGCCAGTGGCATCGTAGTGCAGCAGTTGGCGATGTTGTATGGCAGATTGCTGGTCGAACTTGCCGACCAAGTTGTCGGCAGGGTCATACTCGAACTGCTTTTGCGCTGTCGCTGGCATCAACGATGGCAGGCCTGTAAGGCGGTGTTGGCGTGAGCGTAGACGGCCGCTGCGGTCATACTCACTGCGGGTGCTGAGTCGGCCTTGGGTGCGCAGTACTTCGCGGTGCAGGCGGTCGCGTTCAAAGTCGCTGATGACCTGGCCGTCGAGATTGACCTGATGCAAGTGACCGCTGCCGTAGTACAGGCGATTGAGCCAGCGTCCGTCGGGTATCTGGGTCTGGATAAGATTACCGAGTTCGTCGTAGTGGTGCTGCAGGGTGCCCATAGAACTCTGTTCGGCAAGCATTTGGCCGAGGGCGTCGTAAGCGAAACCAAGGGCTTGGGTATTGCCCAGCAGGTCGGTGAAGGTGACGGCGGTGAGCTGGTCCAGCGGGTCGTAGGCGTAGTCGGTGCGCCCATCGTCGGTGGTTTTGGCGATCAGCCGACCTACTGCGTCACGTTCCATTTGATGGACAATGGGCGCTGGCGGCGTCTCGGGAACCAGGCCTAGCCCGTTGCCGTAGGGGGCCGGAGTGGCGGTCACCGTGGTGATATGGTCCAGTGGATTGTAGGTGTAGCTTTTGGCACTGCCATCGAGGTCTTGCTGCTCAGTCAGCCGATCCCCGGCGTCCCAGGCAAAGAGATAACGTTCGCCGTTCTCGTTGGTCAGTGCTTGCAGGCGCCCATAGCTGTCATAGCCGAACTTCACCTGCCGGCCATGAGCGTCGGTGCGCAGGCTTATCTGGCCACGTCGATTGTGCTGGTAGAGCGTGGTATGTCCGGCAGGGTCGGTGTACCCCACGAGTTGGCCGCTGACATCGCGTTGAAACAGCTCGATGCGACCGTCCGGCAGTTGGTTGCTGAGTAAGCGCCCCTGGAGGTCGTAGCTGAGTTGAGTGCGCTCGCCAAGCGCGTCGGTGATCACCTGCAGATAGCCGCGCTCGTCGTAGCTGAAACGCGTGGGATAACCCGAGCAATCAATGTGTTCGACCAATTGCCCGAACGGATTCCAACGCAGTTTTTTGCTTTTACCGGAGGCGTCGATGATTTCCACGACCTGGCCGTGGGCGTCATAGCGATAGCGGGTGATGTGGCCCAGCGGGTCGGTTTCGGCAACGCAATTGCCGCGAGGATCATAGCGATACTGCCAACTGTTGCCGGCGGCGTCGGTCTCCACCAGGGGTAACGCCCAGTGTTCAAGCCACAACGTTGAATCGCTGCGGCCCAACGGGTCCGTTTCGCCGATCAGGTTGCCGGCGTCATCATGCTTGTATTCATAGCGTCCACCTTGCGGGTCGGTGGCGCTGAGAAGTTGGCGTTCGTCATTCCACTCGAACAGCCAGGTTTGCCCCAGCTTATCGCTGTATTGAATGATCTGGTGCTGAGTATTCCAATGTCGGGTGCTGACGCGCTGTAAGCCGTCGATGATACGGGTGAGGCCCGCCTTCAAGTCATAGTCGAACTGGTAGGAGTCACCTTCATCGGTCCAGTGTCGGACGACTCGCCACTCTGAGTTTTCAATCAGTGCCCATTCATAGAAGCACCGCAACCCGGTGGGTAACTGATGCTCCACCATTCGGTGCCCGGCATCGTACGTGAAGCGCCGCTGCACCTGGCCAGAGGCATCGCGCACCTCTGCCAGATTGGCCCTGGCGTCATAGCCGTAGCTGACGAGCACTTCGCGACGTTGATCTGGGAATAGGCGTTCGACGCGAGTGACGTGCTCATGTTCGCGTATCAACTCGACCTGCACCAAGTCGAAGGTATCGCGCAGGCGTACCAGGCGTCCGGCCTGGTCGTAGTCGAGATGAATGCGGTTGTCGTTGCGGTCGCCAAGTTGAATCAGGCGCAGCAGCGACGGGTTGGCTGTGGGCTCAAACAAACGATATAGGCCGTCGTCACTTTCAATCAGCAACTGCCCGTTGAGGTGCCGACGCACAGAGAGCCCTTCGCCGGGGCTGAACACCGCCCCCCCCAACGGGATCGAGCCCATGTCGATAGGGCGCCCCTGCTCGTCGGTGTAGACCAGCGCTTCACCGCCTTCTGGATGAGGTTGGATTTCGACGCATACTTCATAAGCCACACTCCAGCCTGTACCGAACAGTGTGCCTGGGCGTTCGTCGCGGCTGTTGTAGAAGCGTTGCCAGTCAATCGGCAGGATGGCGGGCAGTACAAAATCCAGTTCATCGGTGCCGCCCAGCACCTTCGCTCCCGTTGCAGCATGCACCGGATTCGACGAGCCCATGGCAGCGTTGGTCATCGCGTCCATCGCGCTGCTGACGGCCATCGAAGTAGCCCCGCCAATCAGCATGCACGGCAACTTGCTGAAGAACTTGCCCTTGCCGCCCTTGAGCATCAGTAACGCGGTGACCGCCAACCCCACGCCCGGCGTCTTGCCACTGCGTATTTCCCGCACCACCACTGACCCGCCGCCAATGGTCACGTTCGATGAAATCAACCCGGACGACACCACTGTTGCATCGCAGGTACTACGATCACCACTGCGCACCGCAGGCTGGCCATTGATCGTGACCTTATCCGAACCCTCGGCCAGGAACTGCGGAGGCATCGGTGGATGCTTCATGCAGGTGACCAAGTCCAGAGGCTTGGGCACGGCTCCTGGTGTGGGAGTAGCCACCGTGGGGCGCCACATTTGGGAGAAGAAGCTCTCGGCCATATCCAGATAACTGGCTTCTGGTTCGGGTGCGGGTTCTTCCAGTTCGGTTCCGGCTGGCGCGACATGCGAGCTGATCGCCCCCGCGGCACGTGCGGCGGGAAGGTTGTTGGTCAGGGTATCGGTGGCACCGGTGAGAATATTCGCCTGTACCGTGGGCGGAAACAGGGCGTTGCTGAAGCTGTCGCATAAATTGGTGAGGCCTTTGTCCGCCCCGCTCTTGCTCATGAGAAGGCCGACAACTGTGCCCACCACTGCGCCGAGCAGGACGCATCCGAGTCCGCCGGTAGCGACGGTGATACCGGTAGCAGCCACCACGGCAGCAGTCGCTACTGCAGTGATCGCGATATTGGCCGCCACCTCCAACACACCGCCGAGGATGTCGGCCATCATTGAGGTGTGGGAGAGCGCGTCGCCCATGCGAGCGGCCCATAGAGCATCAGACATGCATGGTGCCCATCAGGAAATCGCGTCGAACGACAATGAGTTTTTGATCGTCGCCCAGTGCGCCGCCTCGGCATCGCCCAGCTTGTCTGCCTTCACATAACTCAAGGCGAGCATCTTGCGTGTGCCCGGGATTACCAGAGCCAGTTGGTACTGGAACACCTTGTCACTGCCCTTGCTGAACTGGCTGCGGAGCTCTATGCCTTCTACTTCCTTTGTTGCACCTAGACGGACACCGACGCCCGGTTGATAGCGCAAATCCTGCACCTGTTTTTCCAGGCGTTTGAGCTGTTCGTCGAAGTTGCTGTGCAGGGTTTCGCCATCGGTGAGGAAGCTGCGGCTGATGATCAAGGAAGTGCCCAGCTCGGGGAACTTGAGGATATTGATCGTAGCGTCCTGCAGCTCGCCGGCCGGCAGTTGGAACTGAAATTCGTTAATTCGGTACGTCATGGAAAACAGGTCTCGTCAGGAGCTTTTAGGCGCGGGGAACGCGGCTTTGATATTGGCGTCGATGCTGGCTTTCATGCCCTGACCATCGGGTGTTGCGCCGGGGCCGCCGCCGTTGTTCAGGTGCAGGACGCCGCCGGTATTGAATTCGGCATCGCCGCTGGCGTGGAAGCTGATATTTACGCCACTCAGGTTGATCTGCCCGCTGGCGTTCAACTCCAGGATGCTTTTACCGCAGACCAATCGCAGGTTTTCGCCCACTTCAATCACGTAGCTCTGGCTGATGCTGTCGGTCTTTCTCTGGCCCACCGAGAGGATGTCTTGATGCTTGACGATGCGCACTCGATTGTTCCCAATCGTCACCGTCTCGTTATGTCCAATACTCTTGTTCCGGTCATGCCCCACCGAATGGCTTTCATCCACCTCCACCACGATGTCCTGATTGCGCTCGGCATGGATGTACAGCTGCTCCAACCCCTTCTTGTCCTCCATGCGGATTTCATTGAAGTTGGCCGGTGTGCCGCCTTTGCTGGAGCGGCTTTTCATCCCGCTTTGGGTGGCGTTTTCCGGCAAGTCGTAAGGCACGGTCTGCTCGGCGTTGTACACCCGGCCGGTGATGATCGGCCGGTCGGGATCGCCTTCCAGGAAGCTCACAATCACTTCCTGGCCGATCCGCGGGATCTGCATCGAGCCCCAGTTTTTTCCGGCCCAGGACTGCGATACGCGAATCCAGCATGAGCTGTTTTCGTTGGACTGGTCGTGGCGGTCCCAATAGAAATGCACCTTGACCCGGCCATATTGGTCGGTCCAGATTTCTTCGCCCTTGGGGCCCACTACCAGCGCGGTCTGCGGGCCTTTGACGATGGGCCGGTAGGTGTTGGCCAGTGGGCGGAAACTCTGTTGCGCGTCGATGCAGGTAAGGGTGCTTTCGAACTGCGCCGAAGGCGCGCCACCGCCGCTTTCGAGGCTTTCCTGGGAGATGTAGTAGCGGGCGCCGACGATCAGGTATTCGCGGTTCTGGTCGCGGCGACTGAAGCCGGTGAGGCTGAACAGGTGGCCGGAACCCAGGCCCCGGGCGTTGCCGCTGAACTCCACTTGTTCGTGCAGGGTTTGCAGGGCTTCGATGCGGGTGCGGGCGTAGTGTTCGCCGTCTTCGCTTTTGACGTAGGTGCCGGGGTAGTCGTACAGCGGGTAGTCGCCGGCGGTGTGCGGGCGCGGCATGGCCGAGCGTACGTCGATGCTCGCGCTGGGGCGCTGGAAGTCGTAGTCGTTGAGCTCAAGGGAGCCGGGCTGTACTTCCTGTGCCAGGTGCCAGTTGTGCATATGGTCGCGTTCGCGCTGCTGCTCGTCCTTGGGGTAGTAAGGCACCGAGGCGTAGCCGGGCACGTTGGCGTGGGCACCGTAGGCATCGGCCAGCACCAGCACGTGGCGGTCCTGCTCGTGGCGGAAGAAGTAGTAGATGCCTTCCTGTTCCATCAGGCGGCTGACGAAATCGAAGCTGGTCTCGCGGTACTGCACGCAGTATTCCCACTCGCGGTACGGGCGGCTCAAGGCGTCTTCGAAGTCGGAAAAACCCAGGTCGCGAAACACCTGCTTGATGATCTGCGGGATGCTCAGGTTCTGGAAAATCCGGCAGTCGGAGGTGCGGCTCAGCAGCCACAACCACGGGCGCAAAGTCACCTGATAGCTGGCGAACTGGCCCTGGTCGATGTTCTGGCTGCAGCGGGCGACGATGCCGTGGAAGTGCCGCTCGCCACCGTCCGCCAGTTGCAGGTTCAGGCTCATGGGCTTGCCCAGCAACTGGTTGAGGTCGATGTTGGCGTCCAGCGAGGTCAGCTGCAGTTCGAAATTGAACAGCCGACCCAGCTCTTCGCCGCCACCCATTTCATTGAGCAGCAGCACATCCGGCCCCAGGGGGCTGGTGATCTTGGCCAGGCGTGAGGCTTGGTTGAATAACATCGGTTAACCCGTAAATAGCTTAATAACTGTAGGAACCGGCTCCAACTGTGGGAGCGGGCGTGCTCGCGAATGCGGTGAATCAGCCACTGGATGCATCAACTGATGCACCGCCTTCGCGAGCACGCCCGCTCCCACAGTTTTGATCGCATTCCGTCAGGTCAATCGTTGAAGTCGTAGTGCAATTCGTTATCCCGTGTGCTGATTCGCACGCCCGCCAGCGCCTTGCCTTCGAGCATGCGGGTGAGGAATTCGCGACTCATGTCCGGCAGCAGGCTGTTGGTGAGGATGGTGTCGATCATCCGCCCGCCGCTTTCGGTTTCGGTGCAGCGGGACACGATCAGGTCGACCACGTCGTCGTCGTAATGGAAGGCGACTTTGTGGGTGTTCTCCACGCGCTTCTTGATGCGGTTGAGTTGCAGGCGGGTGATCGCTTTCAGCATCTCGTCGCTCAGCGGGTAGTACGGAATGGTCACCAGGCGGCCGAGCAGCGCCGGCGGGAAAATCTCCAGCAGCGGCTGGCGCAGGGCCTTGGCGATTTCCTCGGGCTCGGGGATGTTCGCCGGGTCTTTGCAGACCTGGGAAATCAACTCGGTACCGGCGTTGGTGGTCAGCAGGATCAAGGTGTTCTTGAAGTCGATCACCCGGCCTTCGCCGTCTTCCATCACGCCTTTGTCGAACACCTGGAAGAAGATTTCATGCACGTCCGGGTGGGCTTTTTCCACCTCGTCCAGCAGCACCACGCTGTAGGGTTTGCGCCGCACGGCTTCGGTCAGCACGCCGCCCTCGCCGTAGCCGATGTAGCCTGGTGGCGCGCCCTTGAGGGTGGACACGGTGTGGGCTTCCTGGAACTCGCTCATGTTGATGGTGATCACGTTCTGCTCACCGCCGTACATGGCTTCGGCCAGGGCCAGGGCGGTTTCGGTCTTGCCCACGCCGGAGGTGCCGGCGAGCATGAACACGCCAATCGGCTTGCTCGGGTTGTCGAGGCCGGCGCGGGAGGTCTGGATGCGCTTGGCGATCATCTGCAAGGCGTGGTCCTGGCCGATGATGCGTTTCTTCAGGTGCTGGTCGAGGTTGAGCACTGTCTCCAGTTCGTTGCGGGCCATGCGGCCCACCGGGATGCCGGTCCAGTCGGCGACCACCGAGGCCACGGCCTGGTAATCCACGGTCGGCAGGATCAGCGGAGTTTCACCTTGCAGGGTGCTAAGGCGTTGTTGCAGGTCTACCAATTGGGCACGCAATTGATCATCGCCGCTGTCCACGACACCGGATTTTTCGCGCAACGTCGCACGGGTGGCGAGCAACTCATCCACCAGGGTTTTCTCTTCGGCCCAACGGCTTTCCAGGGTGGCCAGGCGCTCGCGTTCGGCGCTCAGCAGCGCTTCGCTGTTGGTCTGGCGCGCACCGATGGCGATGCCGATCGCGTGCTCGCGGGCGATGATTTGCAGCTCGGTTTCCAGTGCCTCGATACGGCGGCGGCTGTCGTCGACTTCTGCCGGCACCGCGTGCAGGCTGATGGCGACGCGGGCGCAGGCGGTGTCCAGCAGGCTCACGGATTTGTCCGGCAATTGACGCGCCGGAATGTAGCGGTGGGACAGCTTCACTGACGCTTCCAGCGCTTCGTCGAGGATCTGCACCTGATGGTGTTTTTCCATGGTCGAGGCCACGCCGCGCATCATCAGCAACGCCTTTTCTTCAGACGGCTCGGCCACTTGCACCACCTGGAAGCGACGGGTCAGGGCCGGGTCTTTTTCGATGTGCTTCTTGTACTCGGCCCAGGTGGTGGCGGCCACGGTACGCAAGGTGCCGCGGGCGAGGGCGGGTTTAAGCAGGTTGGCCGCGTCACCGGTCCCGGCGGCGCCACCGGCACCTACCAGGGTGTGGGCTTCGTCGATAAACAGGATGATCGGTTTCGGCGAGGCCTGGACGTCTTCGATGACCTGGCGCAGGCGCTGTTCGAACTCGCCTTTCATGCTGGCGCCGGCTTGCAGCAGGCCGACATCGAGGCTGCGCAGTTCCACATCTTTCAGCGCGGGTGGTACGTCGCCGGCGACGATGCGCAGGGCGAAGCCTTCGACCACGGCGGTCTTGCCGACGCCGGCTTCACCGGTAAGGATCGGGTTGTTCTGGCGGCGACGCATGAGGATGTCCACCAGTTGGCGGATCTCTTCGTCACGCCCGACGATCGGGTCGAGCTTGCCGCTGCGGGCCTGTTCGGTCAGGTCGACGGTGAAGCGCTTGAGGGCTTCCTGCTTGCCCATCGCGCTCGGGGCCATGGCGCCGCTGGCCTCGCCCGGTACAGCACCGGCGTTGAAACCGTCGCTGGCACTCAGTGCATTTTCGGGCGAGTCGCCGACGTATTCATCAAAGCGTTCGCTCAGGGCTTCGGCCTTGATCTTGTCGAACTCACCGGACAAGCCCAGCAGCGCATGGCGCAGGCTCGGCGTCTTGAGAATCCCCAGCACCAGGTAACCGGTGCGCACCTGGCTTTCACCAAACATCAGGCTGCCGTAGACCCAGCCGCGCTCGACCGCTTCTTCCACATGGGACGACAAGTCAGTGATCGACGTCGAGCCACGGGGCAGGCGGTCCAGGGCTTCGGTCAGGTCGCGGGCCAGGCGTGCCGGTTCGACGTTGAACTGACGGATAATGCGATGCAGGTCAGAGTCCTGCAGTTGCAGCAACTGGTGAAACCAGTGGGCCAGTTCCACATACGGGTTGCCCCGCAGCTTGCAGAACACGGTGGCGGCTTCGATGGCCTTGTAGGCCACGCTGTTGAGTTTGCCGAACAGTGCGGCGCGACTGATTTCACCCATGCTCTGGATTCCTTGAGGTGTTGGCGTGTTCGGCGTAATGCCGGGCCAGGATTAGGTCGTTGGCGTCATGCTCGGGTTGGCCGAGCCAGGTGTTGAAGCCCAGGCGGAACTGGCCGTTGAGTTGCAGGGCCGGCACTTCCGGTTGTTGCAGAACCAGGTTCAGGTCCCAGTCCAGTTCGTGGCCCAGGTACTCGGCGACCCACGCCACCAGCTCGTTGAACGGCTGGCTGCCGGGCAGCATGCCCATGTAGTCATCGAGCTTCAGCGGGCCCAGGCGAATGCGGAATTTATGCTGGCGGTCCCACACGTGGCTGCCCAGGCAAAAGTCCACGCCCAGCTGGTTGGCGCTGACACTCACGCGGCTGCGTTCGGGCAGCTCCAGCCATTGGCCGACGTACTCTTCGATCTCCACCGGCAGGCCGAAGTACTCGCCGAGAATCGCCTTCAGGCCGTCCGGATAGCGGGTTTGTGCCGACAGGTGGCCGCTGTAATGCAGCTTCGCCGTGTCGGGGATCAGGCCCTGGTTGAGCAGGCTCGGGGTGCCGCGACCGCTCAATGCGGCGAGGCGCGCCGACCAGTAGTCATCGTCCGGGCGATCATGGCTGACGGTAGGCCGCGCCTCGGCCCAGGCGCGATAAAACAGGGTCAACAGGCGGTGGTGGAACACATCCAGGAAGCGCTTGCTGGTGCTGTCGGCGTTGTTGCGCTGGCGCTCACGCACGTACTCGGTGATGTGCAGCGGCAGCGGGCCGTTGGGGCCGCCGAGGCCGAAGAAGAACTGCTCCAGCCGTGCCGGCTGGCCTTCAGCCCCAGGTTCGACCGAGGCCAATGTGGCCGGCGCAAAGGTGCAATCGGCCTGCTGCCCGAGACGCAGCGGGTCATCCGCCAGGCGCAGGGAGTGCCCCAGGCGTGGCAGGTCCGGCGATTCGCACTCGATACGCCGCAGCGCCTGGAAGAAGTCATATTCCCAGGGCTCCTGATGCATTGCATCCAGGGTACTCACAGGGTCGGACGGCGTCCGGGCTTGGCTTTCCATCGCATGATCTCGCCGCGTTCGGTGGTACGGATCACCGTCTCGGTAAAACTGTTGATCGACACGTAGCGTGCCAGGAACCGTTCAAACACCGCACCGAGCAGGAACACGCCGGTGCCGCGGAACGCGTTTTCATCAAATTCCAGAGTGATCTCAAGGCCGCGGCCAAACACGATCGGGCCGGGCATCGGCAGGCGCCGGGTCACCGCCTTGCTGCTGACTTCCCGCAGGCCTTCGATCTGCAATTGCAGGGCGGCGTCGTTGCTGTCGCCATACAGGCGCAGCAGTTCACGCAGCGCGGCGGCGCCCTGGCCTTGCTCGCTCAGCGACAGGTAGTTCAACGACAACTGGCTGATCAGGCGCCAGGCCTTGGCGTCATGGGCATGGCTGGCGCGCGGGCGGCTTGGCCCGGCGACGCAGCGCACGGCCAAGACCGGCGCACTGTCGGCCAGGGTGAAGTCGGTCTTGCCGTTGCCCACGCTCATGAACAGCGGCAAGTCGCGGTTAGTGCACAGTGCGGTCACGCCCAGTTGGCGCAGGTCATGGCGGTACGGGGCTTGCTGGGTGTCCACCAGGCTGACGAAGGTTTCGCTGCCCACATAGGTGGAGCGCGGCCCGTTGCGGCGCTGGTCGCTGGACAACACGCGGGGTTCGCGACGCACCGTGTAGTAAGCCTGGTCACGGCCATAGCGCGACGGATCGCGTACTGCATAGAACGGCAGGAACGGCTGCTCCGGTCCGGTGCCGTGGCCCGTGATGCCGCTCAAGGAGTGAATCTCGAAATCCATCGGTCGCGTGCGGTCGGCGATCACATGGTGTTCGTTGACCCGCTCGGACAAGTGAATCCGGTCCACACGCTTGGGAAACAGGTTGATTGCTGGGGTGCAGAACGGCACGAATTGCGCCTTGCCGACGCTGCCTTCCAGGCTTGGATCGTGACGGTCGAACAGCACGATCAGTTCCAGTTCCTGGCCGTCACAGCGTTTGACTGCACGGCTCAGTTCAGCGAATTCAACGAATAGAAAACGGTGGGGCAGGGCGAAGTATTCCTGGAGCAAGCGATAGCCCTGGAATGCCCGAGGCACCACCGGCATTGCCGCATCGGCGTCATCGAAACCCCGGGAGCGCAAGGCATCCGGCGGCAGGCGTTCCACCCAATCACCACCGGGCTTGCGCGCGAACACCGCGCAGGCATTGCCCAGCAGTTGTTCGTAGAGGCGGAACGGTTGTTCGTCGGCACCGCTGAGGTACAGCGGCAAATTATCCAGCGCCAGGCTGTTGAACGGCAGCTCGGCGCCGGTACGCAAGGTCAGGCGCAGGCCGGCCTTGGCCTTGGGTTCGCTGGCGGCCAACCGCCCGAGCACGGCGGACGGGTTGCCGAAGTACTCGGCCTGGGCGACCTGCAACGGCCACAGCGTCACCGGGTGCGCGGTGCGGTACTCGCAGCAGGTCTGGGTTTCGCGGCCCAAGGCGGCGCGCAGGACGGTGTCGCGGGGCAGTGGAAAACCACTGGCCAGGGAGCCTTCATCGGGATCGGCCTGCAACTGCACCACGGTCATCGACGGGGTCGGCGCCAGGTAGTGCGGGTAGGCGATCTCCAGCAGGTTGTTGGTGAAGGTCGGGTACTCGGCGTCGAGCTTGAGCTGGACCCGGGCCGTGAGATACGCAAAGCCTTCGAGCAAACGCTCGACGTACGGGTCGGCGCAGTCCATGCCGGACAGGGTCAGCCGACTGGCGATCTTCGGGTATTCCTTGGCGAACTCGGCGGCGCTTTCGCGCACGTGGTGCAGTTCCTGGTTATACAGCTCCAGCAAGCGCGGGTTCATGGGCGTCTCCGCTGGTCGGCGTTCACCACACGCACATGGCCGGACTCCAGGTCCAGGTCGGTTTGCAGCAACAGGCGCAACGGCACCGGCTGCGCCCACAGGTCGCCTTCGATCTCGAAACTCAGGGCGTTGTGGTTCATCTCACCGTGGCCGACGCGTGCCTTGACCCGCAAGGTGTGGCGCAGGATGCGCGGCTCGAAGGTGGCGATGGCTTGTCGAATCAAGGCTTCCAGGGCGCTGATGTCGACACTGGAGACACTGTTGCCCGCCAGCGCCGGCAGCCCGTAATTGACCACCGACGTACCGGCAGGCGTGTGCAGCGTGGCATCGGCGTTGAGCAGTGAAGTGGTGTTGAGCAGCCACGTCAGGTCACGCAGCACCGAGGCTTTCAATTGGCTCAGGGACAGCACGCGTTTGTCGGCGCTTTCCTTGGGATTGGTCGGGTCATCGTCAGTCAACCGGTCCAGCAGGGACGGTTGCAGGCGATCGCGGGAAGCAATTTCAGTTACCACCAAAGCAGCTCCACGAACGGGTTGCGAGAGGAACAGGGGGCTTGCAGCCGCCACTTGGGGTGGCGGCTACAGGGGCAATCAGCGTTTGGTGTTGGAGCGAATGTTCCAGCCAAACTTGATCGCGCCGCCGTCTTTGGTGCCGTCGGCTTTCTGTGGCTGGTAGTCCACCATCACCTGGGCAAAGTTCAGGGTCACGTTTTCGGTCAGGCGGTCATCGCTGCCCGAACCGCCGGTGCTCAGGGAGGTGACCAGCACTTCTTCCAGGTTGATGATCATGTACTCGACCTGGCTTTCACCGCCGGCCTTGCGCACGGTCAGCGTGACCTTGTCGATGTGCTTGCCGCTCGCGCAGTGCATCATCAGGTTGGGCGAGGCCTTGTCGACGTACTTGGTCAGCGACAAGTCCTGGATGTTCACCTTGCCCGCACCGCCGCCACCGCCCACGTGCATGTTGCCGGACTGGGCCATGCCCCAGCTCCAGTTCAACACGTCGATTTCGTCCTTGTGGGCCTTGTCCATGGACTCGCCCTTGATGTCGCCGATCTTGATGAAAATATCAACAGCCATGTTTTCTCCCTGTGTGGTCTGAGCCACAGAATTTGTTAACGCTGATCGTTCCCACGCTCTGCGTGGTAACGCATCTTGTGACGCTCTGCGTCACTGGGACGCGGAGCGTCCCGGGCGGCATTCCCACGCGGAGCGTGGGAACGAGCGACGGTGTTACGCGCCTTTCGCCGAAGGCAGCTTCGATACCAGGCGCAGCGACACGGTCAGCCCTTCGAGCTGGTAGTGCGGGCGCAGGTAGAACCTGGAGTTGTAGTACCCCGGGTTGCCTTCGACGTCTTCCACGATCACTTCGGCGGCAGCCAATGGATGCTGGGCCTTGGTGGTTTCGGTGGAGTGCGCCGGGTCACCGTCGACGTAGTTGAGGATCCAGTCCTGCAACCAGCGCTGCATCTCGTCCTTCTCTTTGAAGGAACCGATCTTGTCGCGCACGATGCACTTCAAGTAGTGAGCGAAACGGCAGGTGGCGAACAGGTACGGCAGGCGCGCGGCCAGGTTGGCGTTGGCGGTGGCATCCGGGTCATCGTATTCGGCCGGTTTCTGCAGCGACTGGGCGCCGATGAAGGCAGCGAAGTCGGTGTTTTTCTTGTGCAGCAGCGGCATGAAACCGTTCTTCGCCAGTTCCGCTTCGCGGCGGTCGCTGATGGCGATTTCGGTCGGGCACTTCATGTCCACGCCACCGTCATCGGTCGGGAAGGTGTGGGCCGGCAGGTTCTCGACTTCACCGCCCGACTCCACGCCACGGATGCGCGAGCACCAGCCGAAGTGTTTGAACGAACGGTTGATGTTCACCGCCATCGCGTAAGCGGCGTTGGCCCAGGTGTACTTGGAGCTGTCGGCACCGTCGGTGTTTTCTTCGAAGGCGAAGGCTTCCACCGGATCGGTCTTGGCACCGTACGGCAGGCGCGCCAGGAAGCGCGGCATGGTCAGGCCGATGTAGCGCGAGTCTTCCGATTCACGCAGCGAGCGCCAGCCGGCGTATTCCGGGGTGGTGAAGATCTTGGTCAGGTCGCGCGGGTTCGACAGTTCCTGCCACGAGCCCATGCCCATCACGGTTGGCGAAGCGGCGGCAATGAACGGTGCGTGCATGGCGGCGCAGACTTTCGACAGCTCGCCCAGCAGCTCCACGTCGGGAGGCGACTGGTCGAAGTAGTAGTCGCCCACCAGGCAACCGTAGGGTTCGCCGCCGAACTGGCCGTATTCTTCTTCGTACATCTTCTTGAAGATCGGGCTCTGGTCCCACGCGGTGCCCTTGAATTTCTTCAGGGTCTTGTGCAGGTCCGGCTTGGAGATGTTGAGCACGCGAATCTTCAGCTGCTCATCGCTCTCGGTGTTGTTCACCAGGTAGTGCAGGCCACGCCAGGCGCTTTCCAGCTGCTGGAAATCCTGGTGATGGATGATCTGGTTGACCTGGGCGGTGAGCTTGGCGTCGATGGCGGCGATGATCGATTCGATCGACTTGATCGCGTCGTTGGACACCAGGTCGGTCTGGGCCAGAGCCTGCTCGGCCAGGGTGCGCACAGCGGTTTCCACGGCTTCGCGGGCACGCTCGGTCTTGGGTTTGAATTCTTGCAGCAGCAGGTTCGCGAACTCGCTGGCTTCTTCGGTGGTACCCAGGATCTGGGTGCCTTCGCGGGCGGTATTGTCAGTCATGATTACTGCTCCCCTGCAGGCTTGGGCGCGCTGGCAAGTGCCTGAAGCAGTGCCGGGTCCTTGATCGCCTTCATGATGATTTCTTCAGCGCCGGTCTTGCCGTCCATGTAGGTCAGCAGGTTGGCCAGCTGGGTGCGGGCTTCGAGCAGTTGCTTGAGCGAATCGACCTTGCGCGCCACAGCGGCGGGGCTGAAGTCGTCCATGCTTTCGAAGGTGATGTCCAGGCTCAGGTTGCCTTCGCCGGTCAGCTCGTTGGGCACGTGGAACGCGACGCGTGGCTGCATGGCCTTGAGGCGCGAGTCGAAGTTGTCGACGTCCACTTCAAGGAACTTGCGGTCGGCCACAGGCGCCAGAGGCTCGGCGGGCTTGCCGGCGAGATCGGCCATCACGCCCATGACGAAGGGCAGCTGGACCTTTTTCTCGGCGCCGTAGAGCTCGACGTCGTACTCGATCTGCACCCGAGGCGCACGGTTGCGCGCGATGAATTTCTGAGAACTTTGCTTCGCCACGTTGCTGCTCCTGGTCGCTTGAGCGACGGTGTTGTAACTGCGCGATCCGTACGCTTATTCGCTGTCCGGCCCGCGCAGATTTTCAAATTGGGACATGCCGTCGGGAATCAGGTTGCGCACGATGGCCGCAAAGTCGGCGTGCACCAGATTCTTCGCCCGGTTCAACAGCACCGGCAGCGGGCTCGAAGGCTCGTGCCGGGTGTAGTACGCAAGGATCTTGTCGAGGCTGCGCAGCACTTCATCGCGGCTTGCGATGTCGCCGGTCGGGCGTGCTGCAACGGGCGCGGCGGCGTATTCAACCGAGGGGGCATTGTCGTCACTGACAACCTCGGGCTCGCTGGCGGCGCCGCTGTGCGGGGCGTATTGGTTAAGTATCTGCACGGCCTGCTTGAGCAGTTGCTTCAAGGGGCCGAGGTCCACGCCCTGGGCGGAACCTACCTGGTCGCTGACGTATTGTTCGATGGCCTCACAGGCGTCGCGGGCGGCGTTCAGCGCGTCGCGGGTGGCTTGCAATTGCTCGGCATCGCTGTCGAGGAATGCGCCGTTAAGCTGTTCGGCACCGAGGTTTTCGCCGGGGAAACTCTGCAGCCCGCTGGCATTCAGCGCGGCGCGCAGGCTGACGGGCCCGAAGGTGCGCGAACGGGTGAGAATGGCCTCACGCAGCAGACGGATGTTCGCGTCGCTGGCCACGCCGCTGAGGGCGTTGATGCGCACGGTGGGGTCGTTGTCGTCATCGGCATCCAGGCGCGGATGCAGGTCGGCCCAGTATTCGCGCAGCAGCGCGTTGATCAGTGCGAGTGCGTCGGCAAGCCCTGCAATGCCCTGGAGGGCGAGGGCGGCTTGCAACAGGAAATGGGTGATGCGCAGGTCTTTGCTGCGTTGCAGGAGGTCGAGACTTTGCTGCTGGATGCTGCGCCATTCCGGAGGTTCGGCAGGCAGGATCGAGTCGCCCATGCTGCGCTCGGGTTGACCCTGTGCGGCACGCTCAAGATGCAAGTAATCGGCGTCATATTCCAAGTCTTCGCCACAGGGCGAAGTCGCGGAAACGGCGGCGAGCAGCAGAGGCACATCCACTAAATTCGATCTCCCTATCAGCCCGTTAGATGACGGGCAACTCATGCATTAGTTGCGCGAGGAACTTTGCATGTTTTCTTGGTCTTATTTAGCGCTTTGACATCATGATGATTTCAAAGTGCCATCATTGGTGTTCAAGAAGTTGTGCATTTTTGGTGTAGTACTTATGCCTTGTCAAGGTAAGCTATTCGCCCTCTATGACAGATGTGCGGTGCTTAACATCTTGTGCGACTGATCAGTCGAAGCAGGTGCCGAGGCAGGATTTTTGTCATACAGGCCGGTTAAGATCAGCAATTACGCGGGTTGAAGCAGGCTTTCAAGGTTTTGAAAGGATCTGTCGTGGATCTCTCGGAGCATTTCTCCCAGGGAACGGCCGCGCGCGAAGTATCAGCAAGGAGGCAAGATGTCGCTGTGCTTGACTATCACTAGTTATCACAAGATTACCCCTGGCCAGTGTTCTGAAAAGTCCCTGGATCAGGGAGTGATGGCTATTGGCCGCGGTTCCGAAAATGACTGGGTACTGCCTGATCCAGAACGTCTTGTTTCCACGCAACATTGCGTTATTCAGTACAAAGATGGTCGTTACTACTTAACTGATAACAGCACTAATGGAGTTGAGTTAGTGCATGCCGGTATTCGTTTGCGGCGGGGAAGCAGCGAGCCATTGCAGGACGGCGAACTGATCCGCATCGGCGATTACGAGATCCAGGCGCGTATCGATTTCAACCTGAAAGTGACAGATACCCCGTCTTTCACCGGTGACGCTTCCAACAGTTTCGAAGCCCTGATGGGCGCCGCCGTGAAGGCCCCGACGCCACCTCCGGTGATCGCGCCGCAGTTCCAGGGCGCCTCGTCGATGGACACCCTGCCGGACCTGTTCGACTTCCTCGCGCCCACCAGCGTACCGCCGGCCACCGTGCACGATCACGTGCCGGCCGAGCAGCACGACTTCCGCCCGCCGACACCGCTGCCCGTGGCTGAGCCGCCTGCGCCGGTGGTCTCGGGCTCAGTAATACCCGAAGACTGGGATCTGTTCGGCGATGCCCCGGCACCCAGGCCTGTTGCACCGCCGCCGCCAACACCGCCACAGCCGCCGGTCATCGAGCCGCCCAAGGTCGAGCGCCCGCTCCCGGTGGCTGATGCCAGCCAGCCCGACCTGTTGCAAGCCTTCCTGCGCGGTGCGGGCCTCGATCAGTTGCGCCTGGACAAGGCCCAGGCCGAAGCCCAGATGGAAAGCATCGGCCGCAGTTACCGGCTGATGGTCGAAGGCCTGATCGACGTGTTGCGTGCCCGCAGCAGCCTCAAGGGCGAGTTCCGCATGCAGCAGACGGTGATTCAACCGGTGGAAAACAATCCGTTGAAATTCGCCCCGAATGCCGATGAAGCGCTACTGCTGCTCCTACGCCACAGCAATCAGGCGTTTATGGCGCCGGACTTGGCCGTGCGCGACAGTTTCGACGATCTGCGCGCCCACCAACTGGCCGTCATGGCCGGGGTCGAAGCCGCCATCAAGCACCTGCTGACGCGCTTTGAACCGGCGCAGCTCGAAGAGCGCATGGGCAAGCCCGGCGGGCTGTCGAGCATTTTCAACGGCTCGCGCCAGGCCCAGTACTGGCAGCAGTTCACCGAGCTCTACAGCAATATTTCCCGCGAGGCCCAGGAAGATTTCCAGGACCTGTTCGGGCGTGAATTCAGCCGTGCCTACGAAGCGCACAGCAGCCGACAGCGTCACTAACAACGCAGTACATGGAACAACGGATAGCTAAGTACGTCATTGAGGACGCAGGATGATTCCCAGGTTTTTACTCGCAGTCGCCACCGCGCTTCTGCTGACGGCGTGTGCCAAGGATGCGGCCAAGCCCGAGGCCGCCGAAGCTGAGGCAGACACCGCCGCCGTCGAGCTGCATTTCCATGCCATCGCCGGGCTCAACCCCGGCGCCAATGGCCAGGCAGCCCCGGTACGGGTGCGGATTTTCGAACTGAAAAACGCCGCCACCTTCAGCCGTTCCGACTACTTCGCCCTGGCCGATCGCGCACAGTCGACCCTCGGCCTCGACCTGCTCGACCAGGACGAAGTGGTGATCCTGCCCGGCCAGCAATTGAGCATCCAGCGCGACCTCGACCCGTCCACCCGCCAGATCGGCCTGCTGGTGGGCTATCGCGAACTGGACCGTGCCGAGTGGCGCACGGTGCTCAACGTGCCGGCACGCCAATACACCGAATACCAGATCAGCCTCGATGTGCATGCCGTGCGTGCCGACGTCGTGGTCCCCCCATCCAGCCCTGCCCAATAAGAATCGGAGCCCCCATGTCCTGGAACAATCGCGTGGTCTGGTCGGAAGGCATGTTCATCGGAACGCAGCACTTCCAGCAGCATGACCGTTACCTGGAAAACCTGATCGATGCGCGCAGCCGCCCTTTGTCGGCGGGGGCCTGGGGCTTTTCCGAACTGTTGATCGACCAGGGCCTGCTGGCCCAGGGCAAGCTGGCGATCGTCTCGGCACGCGGCCTGTTACCGGATGGCACACCGTTCAATATCCCCCAGGACGACCTGGCGCCGAGCCCGCTGAATATCGACGACAACTTGCGCGATGGCCTGGTGTACCTGGCGTTGCCCCTTAAGCGTGCCGGCGCCCGCGACACCGTCGACGAAGGCGAGGCCCTGGAAGCCGCGCGCTATGTCAGCCAGGTGCGTGAAGTGCGCGACGACAACGCGCCCTTCGAAAACCGTGCGCCGGTGGCGGTCGGCTCCCGCGCCTTGCGCCTGTTGACCGCCCAGGATGGCATCAGCGATTACGCGGCCATCGGCCTGGTGCGCATCAAGGAAAAACGCGCCGACCGCGCCCTGGTGCTGGACGAGAGCTACATCCCGCCGGTCCTCGACGTGACGGCCAGCAAACCGCTGACCGCGTTTCGCAGCGAACTGCTGGGCCTGCTGCACCAGCGCGGCGAAGCGTTGGCCGGGCGCGTGGTGGCTTCGGGCGCCGGTGGTGCTTCGGAGATTGCCGACTTCATGCTGCTGCAACTGGTCAACCGCGCCCAGCCGCTGATCCAGCACCTGAGTCAGTTGAGCCCGCTGCACCCGGAGCGTTTCTTCAGTGAGCTGGTGAGCCTGGCCGGCGAGTTCTCGACCTTCTCCACCACGGGTCGCCGCCCCCACGAATACCCGCAATACCAGCATGACGACCTGGCCCTGAGCTTCACCCCGGTGATGCAGGCCCTGCGCGAGGCGCTGTCGATGCTGATCGACAGCAAGGCCACGCCGATCCCGATTGTCGAGAAAGCCTACGGCGTGCACGTGGCGATGCTGGCCGACAAAACCCTGATCGACAGCGCCAGTTTCATCCTGGTGGTGCGCGCCGATGTGCCGGGCGAAACCCTGCGCGCGCGCTTCGGCCAGCAAAGCAAAGTTGGCTCGGTGGAACACATCCGCGACCTGGTCAACCTGCAACTGCCGGGCATCGGCCTGCTGCCGCTGCCGGTGGCGCCACGGCAGATTCCGTACCACGCAGGCTCCACCTACTACGAGCTGGACCGGGGCAGCGAGCACTGGCAGCAACTGGGTAATTCCGGTGGCTTTGCGTTCCACATCGCCGGCCAGTTCCCGGGGTTGAACCTGGCTTTCTGGGCCATCCGAGGGTAATCCGCGATGCATCCGAATGACGATGACCGCACCCAGTTCATGCCGCGTCCCGGTGGCCGCGCGCCGGAGCCTGTTCGCGCAGAGCCGGCGCCGCTGTCGATGCCCGCTGCGCCGATCCTGACCGGCAAGGCCCAAGGCCTGAACCCGCTGGAAAGCGCCGCCGGCCCGTTGTTGGCGCTGCTGACGCGCCTGCGCAACACGATCTCGCACCCTGCGCCAGCGAGCCTGCGTGCGCAGCTGCTGGCTTACCTGCGTCAGTTCGAAGAACGTGCCGAGGCGGCCGGCGTGGCCCGCAACGATGTGCTGCTGGCGCGTTACGCGCTGTGCACCGCCCTCGATGAAGCCGTGCTGAGTACGCCGTGGGGCAGCGCCAGTGACTGGGGCAAGCAGAGCCTGCTGATCACCGTGCACAACGAGGCCTGGGGCGGCGAAAAGGTCTTCCAGCTGTTGGATCACTGCCTGCAAAGCCCGCGGGAACGCCTGTACCTGCTGGAGCTGTTGTACCTGTGCCTGTGCCTGGGTTTCGAAGGTCGCTACCGCGTGATGAACGATGGCCGCAGCCAGCTGGAAGCCTTGCGCGAGCGTACCGCTGCGGCGATTCGCAGTGCCCGTGGCGAGCATGAGCGCGAGCTGTCACCCCATTGGCGCGGCGTGACCGTGGCCCGTGATCGCCTGGCGCAGTTCATGCCGCCGTGGATCGCGGTGGCCATCGGCGTGGCACTGCTGCTGGCATTGCTGTTCGGGTTGCGGATGAAACTGGCGTCGGATGCCGAGCCGGTGTTCAAGAATATTCATGCCCTGGGCGAGATCCCGGTGCAGGCCATCGACCGTCCGGTGGCCCAGCCGAAAATCATTGAGCGACCGCGTCTGGCGGGCTTCCTGGTGGAAGACATCAAGGCCGGTCGTGTAGCCGTGGAAGATGCCGTCGACCGCTCCGTGGTGACCATCCGTGGTGATGAACTGTTCGCCTCGGCCAGCTCCAGCATCGTCGATGACTTCCAGCCGCTGATGCTGCGTATTGCCGACGCCATCCGCAAGGTCAAGGGCCAGGTGCGGGTCACCGGCCACAGCGATAACCGTCCGATTGCGACCCTGCGCTTCCCGTCCAACTGGGCGCTGTCCGAAGCGCGGGCAAAGTCGGTGCTGGAGATTCTCGCGGCCAAGACCGGCCAGCCGGAACGCTTCAGCGCCGAGGGCCGCAGCGACACCGAGCCGGTGGCGACCAACGCCACAGCCGAAGGCCGTGCGCGCAATCGCCGGGTAGAAATCACCGTATTGGCGGAGGGCGTCGAGTGAAGGCGTTTTTCAGTTTTGTGATTCGCTGGGTGATCCCGCTGCTGGGCCTGGTCGCCTTGAGCCTGATCATCTGGTTTGTGGGCCCGTTGCTCGATGTGCTGGTGCCGGAAGGGCGCCGCTGGGCGCTGATCATCCTGGTGTTCGCGGTGTGGATTGCCTACCGCGTATTCCGGATTATCCAGGCCCGGCGCCAGGCCGCCGAAGTGATGCGCAGCCTCGCGGCGGAAACCCCGCCAGACCCTGCCAGCGTCGCCACCGCCGAAGAGCTGGCGACCCTGCGCCAGCGCATGGACGAAGCCCTGGCCCTGTTGAAAAAGGCCAAGCTGGGCGGTGACGAGCGCCGCAACCTGTATGAGCTGCCGTGGTACGTGATCATCGGCCCGCCGGGCTCGGGCAAGACCACCGCGCTGGTCAATTCCGGGCTGCACTTTCCCTTGGCGGCGCAGTTGGGTGCCGGTGCGGTACGGGGCGTGGGCGGTACGCGCAATTGCGATTGGTGGTTTACCGACCAGGCCGTATTGCTCGACACCGCTGGCCGCTACACCACCCAGGACAGCAACTCCACGGTGGATAAAGCCGCCTGGCTGGGCTTTCTCGACCTACTGAAAAAGCAGCGTTCCCGGCGCCCGATTGACGGTGCGTTTATCGCCATCAGCCTCTCGGACCTGCTGCTGGGCAGCGACGCCGAGCGTGCCGCCCATGCCGCCGCGATCCGCCTGCGCATCCAGGAGCTGTACACCCAACTGGGCGTGCGCTTCCCGATCTACCTGATGCTCACCAAGCTCGACCTGGTGCCGGGCTTCATGGAGTTCTTCGACAACCTGAGCAAGGAAGAGCGCGCCCAAGTGTGGGGCATGACCTTCGCCCTGGACGACGGCAAGAACAGCGACAGCCCGCTGGCCCATCTGCAAAGCGAGTTCGCCGGCCTGGAACAGCGCCTCAACGAGCGCCTGGTGGAGCGCCTGCAACAGGAACGCGACCCGGCGCGGCGCGACCTGATCTACGGTTTCCCGCAGCAGTTCGGCGCGTTGAAGGATTGCCTGC
Source organism: Pseudomonas sp. G1002 (assembly GCF_013385455.1). NCBI lineage: Bacteria > Pseudomonadati > Pseudomonadota > Gammaproteobacteria > Pseudomonadales > Pseudomonadaceae > Pseudomonas > Pseudomonas sp. G1002. The sequence goes on along the minus strand of NZ_JACAPY010000027.1, from coordinate 507,364 downwards.
AAGGCTTCCTCGAAGGCGTGTTCAAACCCAACGCCTTTGAAGAGCGCGTCTTGCTGCGCGGTGTGTACTTCACCAGCGGCACCCAGGAAGGCAGCCCAATTGACCGCTTGATCGGCGCCATGGCCCAGAGCATGAACCTGGACCGCCAGCACCTGGCGCGCCAGACCGGCACCGGGCGCAGTTACTTCATCGAAAAACTGTTCACCGCCGTGGCGTTTGCCGAGCGTGGCCTGGTGGGCGTCAACCCGAAGGTCGAGCGCCGTCGCAAGTGGATTGCCCGGGGTGTGCTGGCCGCAACCGTGGCGCTGGTACTGGTCGTCAGCACGTTGTGGTGGGTGAGTTATCGCGCCAACCAGGCCTACATCGCCCAGGTTGACCAGAAGGTCGCGCCGTTGGGCCAGACCGTGCAGAACCTCAGCCCGGCACAGCGCGAAGTACTCGCGGTGCTGCCCCTGCTTAACGCCGTGAAGAACCTCGCGGGCGACTCGCCGAGCTGGTCCGAAGGCTTGGGCCTGTATCAGGGCGACATGCTCGAAGCCGAATCCGCCAGCGTCTACCGCAAGCTGTTGATCGCCGTGTTCGCGCCCCGTTTGGTGACGCGCATCGAAGAGCAACTGCACGGTGGCGGCAATTCCGACTTCCTCTATGAAGGCTTGAAGGCCTACCTGATGCTCGCCGACAGCGAGCATTACGACCCGGACTTCATCAAGGCCTGGATCGCCCTGGACTGGGACCGCAACCTGCCGCGCGATCTGCCGGCGGACCAACGCCAGGCATTGATCGGGCACTTGCAGGCCCTGTTCGAGCGGCATCCGCCCAGCGCCCGTCTCGACCCGCGCTTGATCGACGACCTGCGTCGGCAACTGCAGCAACTGCCGGTGGCCCAGCGCGTCTACGACCGTATCAAGCGCCAGAAACTGCCGGAAGGCGTGCCGGACTTTCGCATCAACGAAGCGGCGGGCCGCGATGCCGCGCTGGTGTTCAGTCGCAAGAGCGGCAAGCCGTTGGGCGAACCGTTGAGCGGTTTCTTCACCGCCAAGGGTTATCGCCAGGGCTTCCTGCTGGCCAGCCTGAACCAGACTGGCACCCTCGCTGAAGAGCAATGGGTACTGGGCCACGAGCAGGCCGACCAACAAAACGTCGTCAGCCTCGCCGCCGATGTGCGCCGCCTGTACTTCCAGGACTATCAACGCCAGTGGGATGCGTTGCTGGCGGATATCGACTTTGTGCCGATCACCAGCGTGGCCCAGGCGGCCGACGTCTTGCGGGTGATTTCCGGGCCGACCTCGCCGCTGAAGAAGCTGCTGGTGGCGGTCTCCAAAGAGACCGACTTGCAAGCGGAAGAACGCTTGCTGGCCGCCAAGGGCGCGCCGGTGGAAGGTGGCGTGGACAAGCTCAAGGAACGCCTCGGCAGCCTGCTTGGCCAGGACCAGCCGACCGCGGATGCACCGGCGGCCAGTGAAGACCCGGTGACGACGCACTTCGCCGAACTCAACAGCATCGTCAGCAAGAACGAAGGCGAACCGGCAGCCATCGATGGCCTGCTGGCGGACATGAACGCGCTGTATGTGCAGGTCAGCGCCATGGTCGGTGCCAGTGGCGATGCGTTGCTCGGCGAAGCGAAAAACCAGGCGGCGGCTGCGGCCACGCGGGTCAGCCTGAATGCCGAACGCCAGCCGCCGCTGGTGCAGGGCATGGTCAAGTCAGTGGTCAACTCCACCACCAACAGCATGATGGGCGGGGTGCGTAACCAGCTGAATGCGGCGTGGGTCAGCGAAGTGGTGAACGTGTATCGCCAGTCCCTGGCCGGGCGTTATCCGATGTCGCCCGGCAGTGCGCGGGACGCGACCCTGGATGACTTCGGCCAGTTCTTCGGGGTGGGCGGGGTGATGGACAATTACTTCCGCAAGTACCTGCAACCTTACGTCGACACCTCCACGCAAACCTGGCGCTGGCAGCCGGGCGCGGCGCAGAAGCTCGGCATCGCGCCGGGCGTGCTGCAAACCTTCCAGCGTGCGGCGACCATTCGGGATGCGTTTTTCCGTGCCGGTGGCACCCAGCCGATCGTGCGCTTTGAACTCAAACCGGTGGCGATGGACGCGACCATCACCCAGTTCCTGCTGGACCTGGACGGCCAGCAACTGAGCTATGACCACGGCCCGAGCCGGCCGGTCGCGATGCAGTGGCCGAATCCCGGCAGCATTGGCGTGGTGCGCATTTCCATCATGCCGCCGTCAGCCAGCGGGCGCTCCGGCGTGACGCTGGACGGCCCGTGGGCCTGGTTTCGTCTGCTGGAGCAATCGGACCTGACCGCCGGCAATTCGCCGGACCGCTTCAACCTGCGTCTGCGGGTCGACGGCGCGAGCATCTCCTACGAGTTGCGGGCCAACAGTGCCTTCAACCCGTTCAAGAGCCGCGTGCTTAACGGCTTCAGCCTGCCGGAGCGGCTATGACCACGCTGGGTTTCTACGGCAAGTTGGCGTGCCGCGGCGACTTTGTCAGCCGCGCGCTGCCCCAGAGTTTTATCGGCCCTTGGGACAGTTGGCTGGCGTCCGGATTGCTCGCCAGCCAGACCCGCCTCGGGGCTGACTGGCTGAATGCTTACCTGGTCAGCCCATTGTGGCGCTTCGTGTTGGCGCCGGGTGTGTGCGGGCCGGACGCGGCGGTGGGCGTGGTGATGCCGAGCATCGACCGGGTGGGGCGCTATTTCCCGCTGACGGTGGCTGCGCTGTTGGATCACGACACCGACCCGGCCTCCGTCGTTGGCGGCCCGGACACCTGGTTTGAACAGGTGGAAGAGTTGTTGCTGAGCACGCTGGACGCCAGCGCCAGCTTCGAAGGTTTCAGCGGCGGGATCGAATCCCTCGGCGCTCCAGCCTGCCAACCTCGCACCTTGGGTAGTCGCTTTGCGGGCTTGCAGCGTGTCAACGCCACAGACCCGCAGGCGCGGATGACTGCGCTTGCCGAACAGGCCTGCGAAGGCGCGAGCCTGTGGTGGGGCCGTGGTTCGCAACAGATTTCTCCCGGTTTAATGCGGTGTCAGGGCTTGCCTGCTGCCGACGATTTTGCGCAATTTTTGCTCGGCCAAGAAGGTGTTGTGTAGATGCGGTCCACGTTCAAATCCGCCAGCAAAAGCCACGTCGGCATGGTTCGCCAAGTCAATGAAGACGCTTGCCTCGACCTGCCGGAAAACGGCCTGTGGGTGGTGGCCGACGGCATGGGCGGGCACGCGGCGGGGGATTACGTCAGCAGCCTGATTGTCGACAGCCTGCGCAGCATTCCCGTGGGCCGTTCTCTTGAGGAATACACGGCGGCGTTGCGTAGCGACCTGCTGCGAGTCAACGGCGCGGTGCGCGAAGAAACCGCCCACCGTGGCGTGACCATGATGGGCAGCACCGTGGTGTTGCTCGCCACCCGAGGCTTGCGCGGCGTGTGCCTGTGGGCCGGCGACAGCCGCCTGTATCGCCTGCGCGACGGCCTGCTGGAAAGCATTTCCCGCGACCACAGCTACGTGCAGGACTTGCAGGACAGCGGCCTGCTCAGCGAAGCCGATGCGCGGGTGCATCCACGGGCGAATATCGTCACCCGCGCGATTGGCGTGGAAGCACAGTTGGCGTTGTCGTCGGTCGACCTGTTGATCGCCCCCGGCGACAGTTACCTGCTGTGCAGCGACGGCCTGAACAAGACCGTCGAAGACCACGAGATCCGCGAAGTACTGAGCCATGCCGAGCCGGACGAAATCGTCCGCAGCCTGGTGCACCTGGGGCTCAATCGCGGCGCGCCGGACAACATCACCGCCATCGTTGTGAAGGTGTCGACATGAACATCATCATTCCCGGCTACGACATCGAAGGCGAAATCGGCGTTGGCGCCATGGCCAGCGTGTACCTGGCGACCCAGCGTTCCCTGGAGCGCAAGGTGGCGCTGAAGATCATGGCGGCGGCGCTGGCGGCCGACCCGAGCTTCTGCGAGCGCTTCCTGCGCGAAGGCAAGACCCTGGCGCGCCTGTCCCACCCGCACACCGTGACCATCCATGACATCGGCAATGTCGGTGAGCTGTACTACATGGCCATGGAATACCTGCCCAATGGCACGCTCAAGGAGCGGATCGCCGCGGGACTGACGCCGGAGCAGGGGCTGACGTATATCCGCCAGATCGCCTCGGCGCTGGGTTATGCCCACGCCCAGGGCCTGGTACACCGCGATGTGAAGCCGGCGAACATTCTGTTCCGCGCGGATGGCACGGCGGTGTTGTCGGACTTTGGCATCGCCAAGTCCCTGGATGACCGCACGCAGTTCACCCAGGCCGGATTTGCCGTCGGCACGCCGAGCTACATGAGCCCGGAGCAGGCCCGGGGCCAGGAAATTGACGGGCGCGCCGACCTGTATGCGCTGGGCGTGGTGCTCTATGAGATCCTCGTGGGCAAGTTGCCTTACAACGGCACCGATGCGCTTTCCACAGCACTGGCACACCTGACTGAACCGCTGCCGGAATTGCCGGTGCACCACGGGCGCTATCAGGAGGTGCTGCGCAAGCTGCTGGCCAAGGACCCGGCGGAGCGCTTCCCGGATGCGGCGGCGTTGCTGCTGGCGCTGGATCAGTTGCCGAAGGAGGAGCAGGTAGAGGCGACGTTGATTCGGCCCCTGCCGATTCCGGTTGCGGTCTCCAGTGACCTGGCCGGACTCACGCCGGTTTCCATCGAAATCCCGACCGAAAAGCCGCAGCCACAACCCGTGCGGCAACCGGTGGTGACGCCGACGCAACACTCGGCCGTGTCCGGACAAAACCGTGGGCCGGTGCTGGCGTTGGCGGCAGTTGCCGTGGCGGTCGCGCTGGCAATTGCGGGCGCAAGTTACTGGTGGTTGAAAGATGACGCGCCAGCCGCCGCGCAGCCGGTTGCCGAGGCGGCCAAGACCATCGCGCCGCCTGCCGCGCAACCGGTAGCGGCGCAGGTTGACGGCGGTCAACGCCCGTTGCTGATGGCCGGCAAGAAAACCCTGTTCCAGCGGGTACTGAGCAAGCCCGGCGCCAAGCTTTCCCACGAAGCGGGCGGGGCGCCTGGCGAAGGTTTGCCGGCGTTTTCCGTGCTCTATGTCTACCAACGCAAGGACGTCGACGGCAGCCCCTGGCTGCGGGTTGGCGCCGCCACCGACGGGCGCAGCGACGGTTGGCTGCCGGCGGCGCAAGCCAGCGACTGGAAGCAGAGCCTGGTGCTCAAGTTCACCGAGCGTTCGGGCCGAGCGCCGGTGATGTTCCTGCGTCAGTCCGCTGAAGTGGAGAAGCTTTTAGCCGATCCCGCAGCGGCGAAAAACCTGCTGCTCAAGGTGCAGAAAAACACCGAGGACAACCAGCAGGTTCTGGCCCTGGAGCCGACCGCCAGCGCCGTCCCGCAGAACCAGTTCTATTTGCTGCCGATCTTCGACTCCAAGGAGAGCTTCGACGAAAACGGCCAGCCGGTGCAGTTGCTCAACGTCGCCTCCATCGACCCTGGCAGCACACCTGATGTCATCGCCAAGGCTGTCGGTCGAACGCCGGTGATTGATGCCAATGCCGATGCCTTCCGCACGGCCGTGGTGCTGGTGGTCGACACCACGGTGTCGATGCAGCCCTACATCGACCAGGTTCGCGACGTGGTCCACGAGCTGCAAACCCGCATCGCCGAGCGTGGCGAACTGGACAGCGTGAGCTTTGGCCTGGTGGGTTTTCGCAACAGCATCAAGAAAACCCCCGGCCTGGAGTATGTGGCCAAGACCCTGATCACCCTCGACCAAGGGCGCGACCCGCAGCGCTTCCTCGACATGGCGCGGCAGGTCAAAGCGTCGACGGTGTCCAGCCACTCGTTCAACGAAGACGCGTTCGCCGGTGTCATGCAGGCGGTGGAAGGCATGGACTGGTCCGGCTACGGCGGGCGCTTGATCCTGCTGGTGACCGACGCCGGTGCGCTGCGCAAGAACGACCCGTTCGCCACCACCCAGATGAACGAAGCCGAAGTGCGCCAGGCTGCATTGGGCAAGCAGATCAAGATCTACGCCTTGCACCTGCGCACCGACGCCGGGAAGAAAACCCACAGCGGCGCCGAAACCCAGTACCGCACCCTGACCGCCGACGCCAACCCGCAGATCGGCGACCTGTACACGCCGGTGCCCGGTGGCGATGTGCGCAAGTTCGGCGAGCGGGTCGACGAGATCGGCACGGTGTTCGCCAACCTGGTGCATCAGGTGCGCAGCAACACGCCGCAGCCGGTGCCGCTGCTCAGTGCCGCGCCGACCCTGGCGGACAAATCCGCCGCCGTCGGTTACGCGATGCACATGGATTTCCTTGGCCGCAAAACCGCGAGCCAGGCGCCGCAACTGGTGAGTGCCTGGACCGCCGACCGCGACCTGACCAACACCGCGTTGCCGGCCTTCCAGGTGTGCGTGATGTTGACCAAATTGCAGCTCAACGACTTGCAGCAGTCCTTGAAACTGATCGTCGACGCCGCGCGCAAAACCCAGACCTCACCGAAGGATTTCTTCCAGGAAATCGCCAGCGCCTCGGCCTATATGAGCCGTGATCCACAGGCCTTGAAAAAGGGCGGCAACCTGGCGGACGGCGGCATCCTTGGCGAATACCTGGAAGGCCTGCCGTACCGCAGCAAGTCGCTGAACATGACCCAGGATTTGTGGCTGTCGTTGAGCGTGGCCGAGCAGGAAGACTTTATCGACGAGCTGGATTCGAAGATCCGCCTCTACGAAACCTTCCATAACGATGTGGCCAACTGGGTCCGTTTCGGCGATGCCGAGCCGGGTGATGCGTTGTACCGCGTGCCGCTGTCGACGCTGCCGTAATGCTGAACCTGAGCGCAGTGCACAAGAGCCGGGGCGTTGGTGCCCAGCGCTACAGCCTGGTGATACCGGGCTTGCAACTGCGTGCGGGTGAACAGTTGGCGGTGGTCGGGCCGAGTGGCTGTGGCAAGAGCACCTTGCTGGATTTGCTCGCGCTGGTGTTGGCGCCGGACCAGGTCGGGCAGTTCGATTTCAACCGCGTCGACATTGCCGGGCTTTGGCGTGGTGACCAGCAAAGCGCGCTGGCGGAGCTACGCAGTCGGCACCTGGGTTACGTGCTGCAAACCGGCGGCCTGCTGGGCTTTCTCGATGTGCGCGGCAACATCGCGTTGTCGCGGCAACTCCTGGGTTTGAAAGACGACGGCAGCGTGGCGCGGTTGGCCGAGCAGTTGGAAATCACTGATCAGTTGGACAAGAAGCCGGCGGCGTTGTCCGTCGGCCAGCGTCAGCGGGTCAGTTGCGCAAGAGCCCTGGCCCACGGTCCGCAGCTGTTGCTGGCGGATGAGCCCACCGCTGCGCTCGACCCGTTGAACGCCGAGCGGGTGATGCAGGCGCTGTTGGCCCAGGCCCGGCATAACGGCGCGTGCTGCGTGATTGCCACCCATGATGAACCCCTGGCCCGGGCCAGCGGCTTGCAGGTGCGGCGCATCAGTTGCCGTCGCGACGCCGACGGCGGCGTCACCGCCACCCTCGGGGAGGCGTGCTGATGCGTATCGCCCTGGTGGCTTCCCTGGCCTGGCAGGATTACCGCAACGATGCGTGGCTGTCGGTGTGTTCGGTGCTGGCGCTGGTGGCGGTGATCGCGCCGTTGCTGGTGTTATTCGGCCTGAAATTTGGACTGGTTAGCAGTTTGACCGAACGTTTGGAGAACGACCCGGCCACCCGGGAAATTATTCCGTTGGGCGGTGGTCGATTCAGCAGTGAATTTGTCGAGCAGCTCCGCCAGCGCAGCGACGTGGCGTTCGCCTTGCCGCGCACCCGGCAGATTGCGGCGACGGCGCAGTTGGGGGCGGTGACGGTGGAGATGCTGCCGACCGCCGCCAACGACCCATTGCTGGCCGGCCTGCCGATGCCCAAGGGCCTGGATCAGATCGTGCTGAGCCACACCGTTGCCGAAAAGCTCGGGGCAAAGGCCGGGGATTGGCTGGAGGCGAGTTTTGGGCGCCAGGTGGCGGGGCGCATCGAGTCGCAACGCCTGCGGGTTCAAGTGCTGCAGGTAGCGCCGCTGGAAGCCTTCGCCCGGGATGGATTGTTTGCACCCTTGGGCTTGCTGGAAGCAGCGGAAGATTATCGTGATGGCCGCGCGGTGCCGGCGTTTGGCTGGGACGGCGATGCGGTGGGCGTCAGCGAGCAACGGGTATACCCGGCGTTCCGTTTGTATGCGCGGCGCCTGGTGGATGTGGAGCCGCTGCGGGTGTATTTCGCCGGGCAGAATCTGTTGGTGTCGACCCAGGCCCAGACCATCGCTCAGGTGCAGTCGTTGAGCCGCAACCTGTCGATCGTGTTCTGGATCATCGCCGGGCTGGCGTTGGCGGGCGCGTTTGCCGCGATCTTTGCCGGGGCGCTGGCGTCGGTTGCACGCAAGCGCCGGGAGCTGTCGGTATTGCGGTTGTTGGGGTTTTCTACCGCCGGGTTGTTGCTGTTTGTGGTGTTGCAGGCGCTCTACAGCGCGGGGTTTGCCGCTGTATTGAGTGGGCTTTTATATGGCTTGGCAGAGTCCGGCCTGAACCAATTATTCGTGCAGGTGCCGGGCGAACACGCCAGTCACCTGCTGGCGCGTCACTACGGCCTGGCCCTGGCAGCTGTCCTCGGCGTCAGCGCCGTGGCGGCGGCGTGTGGTGGTTGGCGTGTGGCGCGTATCCAGGCTTCTGAAGGAATCAGAGATGTATAAGTTACTGGGCGCCGCCATGGCGCTGACCCTGTCCTGTGTGGCCTGGGCCGATGAGGCGAGCGACAAGCTGGACAACCCCAAGCCGTTGCCGGACGACGTCAGCCTGCCGCTGCCCTGCGAAGGCAACATGGTGTTCCGCTATGCCTACGTGCTGGCCCAGGGCACCCTGGATGACCGCGAGATCAGCCTCGGCTACCCGTTCAGCGAAGGTGAAGCGGGCTATCAGCAGTCGTTCATTTCCGGTTATCGCCGCGACTTCATCAACGGCCAGTTCACCCTCAAGGACCTGCCCAAGGACTGGAACAAGGTCATTGCGCCGCTGATGCCGAAGACCGACGCCAAGACCCCGCTCAAGCCGATGCTGTACTTCATCGGCAAGTACGAAGTCACTGCGCGGCAATATGCGCAGGTCATGTCCCAGGCGCAATCCCTGGCCAGCGGCGAACCCGCCCCGGCGTGTGATGTGCCTACCGGGATGGCGGCGCGCTTGCCCAAGGTCAAGCTGTCGCGCTTTGAAGCCGAACGTTTCTCGGCGGTGTACAGCGCCTGGTTGATGAAATACCACCGCGAGCTGCTGCCGGTGAGTGGTCGCGGTGCTTCGGCGGACGACGGCGGCCTGGGCTTTGTGCGCCTGCCTACCGAAGTGGAGTGGGAGTTCGCCGCTCGCGGTGGCCAGGCGGTGAGCCGTCAGGACCTGGAAGGCCGGCTGTTTCCACGGCGTACCGAGGGCAGCGAAAGCGACGGCCCCCTTGCCGATTACGCGGTGTTCAATCAGGTCGCGGGTGGCACCGGCCAAGCCGCACGGCTGATGCCCATTGGCACCAAGCTGCCCAACCCGATCGGCATGTTCGATGTGATCGGCAACGCAGCGGAAATGGTCCAGGAATCCTTCCAACTGGTGCACGCCGGGCGTCGTCAGGGCACCTACGGCGGCTTTGTGGTCAAGGGCGGTAATTATCTGGAAGGCGAGGGCACGCTGTTCACCGGCATGCGCCGCGAGTACCCGTTGTTCGCCGCCGACGGTACCGAACAAAGCAACGAGACCACCGGCTTTCGCGTGGCGATTGGCGCCTTGTCGGCACCGCGTTCGCGCTACAAGGAACTGTTCGCCCAGTGGCAGAAGGAAGGTCGCCTGGCCTCGCTGACCGATGCCATCGACGACGCCCAGGACCCGACCAAGCGCCTGGACAGCATCATTGCCGCCAGCGTCGACCCGCGCCTGCAAGCCGAGCTCGGCCTGGTCAACGAAGAGCTCAAGCGCAACGTCTCGCTGATCGCCCAGCAGCGCGAAGAAGCGGCCGGCAACCTGATTCAGTCCGCGGCCCTGGTGGCCGAGACCATCAACAACTACAACATCCGCCTGATCAATTTGCAGAAGAGCCGCCAACAGGCCATCGACGCCAAGGACGAGGCCAGCGCGCAGCTGTTCGCCACGGCGATCACCAATGGGCGCAGTGCGCTGGACGGCGCGGTGGCGATCTACATCGACAACCTGGCCACCGGCACGCGCTACACCGATGCGGTGATCCAGGCGCAGTTTCAACGGATCAAGGAAGAGTTGGATCGCAAGCCGGTACTGGGCAAGAGCCTGGTGACGCGTGCGACGTTATTCGTTCGCCATGTGGGCAACTACCGCAAGCAACAGCGGGCCGACCCGGCGACGATTTTGAAGGAATTGCTCGCAGCGAGCGGTCAGCGGTCTTGACCGCTGGTTGTACAGCGAGCTTGGAAGGGACTCAGGCGGCGGTGGGCCGCGCTGGGCAAGTCAAACTTAAAAGAGAACACAACGATGATTTTTTCCCGTAAGGCGGTTTCCAAGCGTCATCTGCTGCTGATTGCCGCAGGCTTCAGCACGGTGCTGACCGGTTGCGCAACGTCGCCGACCAACAAGGTCGCCTCGACCACCAAGGTCGAGTACTACCCGAACTGCTACGAGCCGGTGCAGCACCTGCGTGCTACCGATTCGGACCTGACCAAGTCGGTGGTAACCGGCGCCGCCCTGGGTGCGGCCGGTGGTGCTTTGCTGGGCGCCCTGACCGGCGACTCCGACAAGCGTGGCCGCAACGCTGCCATCGGTGCAGCGGGCGGCGCCCTGGCCGGTGGTGCTGCGGGTTACTACACCGAGCGCCAGAAGCAGATCACCGATGACAACCAGCGCATCGCCTCCTACGCCACCGACGTCAACAAGCGTGCCTCCGACATCGACCGCAGCACCGCGTACGCCAAGGCGTCCCAGCAGTGCTACCAGAGCGCGTTCACCAAGCTGGTGGCCGACCGCAAGGCCAAGACCGTCAACGACGTTGAAGGCCGCAAGCGCCTGGCAGAAATCGTCTCGGGCCTGAAAGAGTCCAACGACCTGATCGTCGCGGTGAACGGCAAGGCCAGCGAAGACCTGAACAACTACACCCAGGCGTACGAGCAGGATCTGCAACAAGTGGGCGTACAACGTGCTGACGTGGTCACTGTTGCGACTGCCGATACCACGCCGGTGGTGACGCCAGCCAAAGGCAAGAAGCCGGTAAAAGTCGCGAAAAAGCCGGTACTGCCNNCCACCGAGAAAACCATCCAGACCGCCCAGACCAAACAAGCTGAAAGCAAGCAGGTTGCCAGCGCCGGTAAAGCGCAGATCGAAGGCACTTGCCGTGATCCGAACCTGGCGGACTGGGCACCGGTTCCTTGCCCTAACGTCTGAGGAAAGTTGTTGCTATAAGCGTTAAACGCCAGCCGATCTCCTGCTAAAACGGGAGATCGGTAGCGTTATTTGCACAAATCGTTAAACTGCTGCGGCCACCCAATAATTACACTGAGGCCGTGTGCATGAAATTTCGTTTTCTTCTCTGGATGCTTGGCCTGTTGATGGGCAAAGCCAGCCGCACCAACCCTGCGTTCCAGCAGCAGTTGGGTGACAAGGACCTGGCGTTCCAGTTGCAGACCCTCGACGGCAAGGTTGCCCGTCACTTCATCGTCAAAGACCAGCGCATTACCAGCCGCTCGGGTGTTCATCCCGCGCCTGCGTTTGCCATCGCCTTCAAAGACGCCGCCTACGGCTTCGCCACGATGCAGGCGAAGAACAAGCAACTGGCGTTCATGACGGGGATTCAGGACAAGTCGATCCAGATCAAGGGCAACCCGGCGCTGGTGATCTGGTTCCAGGGGTTGACCAAGTATTTGAAGCCGAAGAAAAAGCCCAAAGGCTAGGGGGGTCTTCAGCAATACTGCGTCGCCTGCATTCGCGAGCAAGCCCGCTCCCACATTCAATCCCATTCCAAAGTTGGAACTCGGTCGAATGTGGGAGCGGGCTTGCTCGCGAATACGGTGTAACAGGCGCCCGATTTATCCCTGGCTGAACTGCGAAGCCAACTCGCGCAACAACGTTTCCGCGTCCAGCACCTTGCTCACCACGTCCTCTGCCTTGTCCCGGGTCAGCCCCAGGCGCTCAAGCAGTTCGTCCGGGATGGATTCATCCGGCCCCGAGCCGATGCCGCGGCTGCGCAGCAAGCGCACGGCCAGGCACACCAGGTTCGGGTATTCCGCATATTGGCCGTCGTAGGTCGGGTCGTGCTGGAAGCGCAGGGCGGTGGACAGTTCGTCCGGCATGTCCCAATAGCGCATCAACCACGCACCAATCTGCTCGCGGCTGATGCCCAGCAGATGCTGCTCGATGTAGCTGTGGCACAGGTGCGGGTTGACCTCCAGGTGCCGGCAGATCAGTGAGAAGTGCGGCGGGAAGACGTGGGCCAGCAACAGGTAGCCGAAATTGTGCAGCAGGCCGGCGAGGTACGTCAGGCCGGCTTCCGGGCGCTGGGCGCGGGGCATGGCGCGGGTCAGGCCTTCGATGACGGCGGCGGTGTAGATCGACTGGTGCCAGTACGGCGTGGCCTGTTGCGGGTGGTCCTTGGGCAGGCTCAAGGTCTTGCCCAGGGCCAGGCCGAGTGCGAGGTTGATCACCAGGTCAAAGCCCAGCACGCGCACGATGGCGTCTTCCACCGAGCGGATCTTGCCCGGCGAGGCGTAGTAGGGCGACGCGGCCCAACTCACCACCTGGGCGGCCAGGGCCGGGTCGGTTTCGACCACGCCGGTGATGTCGTCGATGGTGGCGTTGGGGTCGACCCGCAGCTTGATGATCTTTTGCGCGGTATCGGCCAGCGGTGGAATTTCGATGGTGGCTTCCAGGCGCTGCTGGATACGGCGGGCGGTGAACGCCTGCATCGCCTGGGTGATTTCCTCGCGGTCGTCATTGGGGCGATCCAGGTTTGGCCGGATGTTGCTCAGCGGCTCGCCGAAATGCGCGGCGCTGGCCTTGGTCAGCATGCTCTTGAACGCGTCGCTGGAAATCTCCAGCAGCAGCCCGGCTTCGCCCGAGTGCACCAGCACGGTCGGCTCACGCAACAGGCTTTCTTCGTAGAGGCAGGGAGAGCTGGTCAGCGGCGGCAGGCCGGGCAGCAGGCTCAGGCTGTGCTTGCCGAGCATGCGCTCCAGGCGCTCCGGCGACACCGCCGTGAGGCGCCGACCGGTGAGCTCGGCGAGGCGATTAAGGTCCAGCAACTGGTTCTGTGGAAACAGCACCATGAGTGCACCCACGGCATCATCGAGCAGTACGGCTTGAACCTTCTGCGCCGGGTTCAGGCCGGGGCGTTCGGTAACTTCCGTGTAGCTGATGGCGAGCTTTGCAAGCAGCGTCCGAATCACCGAGGGTGCAGTCGGTGGGGCTGTGGCGAGGGCAACTTCTGACATGGCCTGAATCCAATTTCCTACAGTCATTGGAGTATAACCAGCTTGATACCAGTGAGGGTTGTCTAAGTGAGTCAGCCGTCACACTTGGCCGTATTGCTGCCCATGTCTCAGCCAGCGATCCAGCAGCGGGCTGACGTGTTCCGGCCAACGCTCCAGTAACGCCTGGGCCGCGTCGCGCACGGCGGGCAGCAAGTCGGCATCGCGCATCAGGTCGGCGACCTTGAATTGCAGCAGGCCGGTCTGGCGGGTGCCGAGCATCTCGCCGGGGCCGCGCAGTTCGAGGTCTTTTTCGGCGATCACGAAGCCGTCGTTGGTTTCGCGCATGATCCCCAGGCGCTGGCGACCGATCTGCGACAGCGGCGGGTGGTACAGCAGCACACAGTGGCTGGCGGCGCTGCCCCGGCCGACGCGGCCGCGCAATTGATGCAGTTGCGCTAGGCCCAGGCGCTCGGGGTTCTCGATGATCATCAGGCTGGCGTTGGGGACGTCGACGCCGACTTCGATCACCGTGGTCGCCACCAGCAATTGCAGGTTGCCGGCCTTGAACTCGGCCATTACCGCGGCCTTTTCCACCGGCTTCATGCGACCGTGAATCAGCCCGACCTTGAGTTCACCCAAGGCGCTGGTGAGGTCTTCATAGGTGGTTTCGGCGGCCTGGCAGGTCAGCTCTTCGGATTCTTCGATCAGCGTGCACACCCAATACGCCTGACGGCCTTCGGCGCAGGCGCCGCGTACCCGTTCGATGACTTCGACGCGGCGGGTGTCGGTGACCAGCACGGTGTTGACCGGCGTTCGGCCCGGCGGCAGTTCGTCGAGGATCGAAGTGTCGAGGTCGGCGTAGGCGCTCATGGCCAGGGTGCGTGGGATCGGTGTGGCGGTCATGATCAACTGGTGCGGGCTCATGCGGCCGCCCACGCCTTTCTGGCGCAGGGCCAGGCGCTGCTGCACACCGAAGCGGTGCTGTTCGTCGATGATCACCAGCGCCAGATTCTTGAACTTCACTTCGTCCTGGAACAACGCGTGGGTGCCCACCACCATCGGGGCGCCGGCGGCGATCTGCTCCAGGGCGGCTACGCGGTTCTTGCCCTTGAGCTTGCCGGCCAGCCACGCGACTTCCAGGCCCAGCGGTTCGAGCCAGCGCTTGAAGGTGATGAAGTGCTGTTCGGCAAGAATCTCGGTAGGCGCCATCAGTGCAACCTGATAGCCGGCTTCGAGGGCCTGCAACGCGGCGAGGGCGGCGACCACGGTTTTACCCGCGCCCACGTCACCCTGGATCAGCCGCAGCATCGGTTCTTTCTGGCTCAGGTCGTAGGCGATTTCATTGCCGACCCGTTGCTGGGCGCCCGTCGGTGCAAACCCCAGGTTGGCCAGGTATTGCGCAGGCAGGCGCTTGGCCTTGGGCATGGCCGGCGCGCGCAGCGAACGCATGCTCTCGCGCAGGCGCTGCTGGGACAGTTGATGGGTCAGCAGTTCTTCGAACGCCAGGCGATGCTGGGCCCAGTGATGCCCGAGAGCCAACTCGTCGACGTCGGCGTCGGCGGGTGGGTGATGCAGGTAGCGGATCGCATCATCCAGCGGCGCCAGTTGATAGTCGCGCGCCAGTTCCTGGGGCAGCCAGTCGGGCAGGCTTTTTGGCCCGAGCATCGTCAGAGTCTGCATGCACAGTTGGCGCAAGCGCTGCTGGGTCAGGCCCTCGGTGAGCGGGTAAATTGGCGTGAGGGTGGTGTCTACCGGCGGCGGTTCGTCGCCGGTAATCGCGCGGTATTCCGGGTGATAGATTTCCAGCCCCGAAGCACCGGGCCGGGCTTCGCCGTAGCAGCGCACGCGGGTACCACGCTTGAGGCCTTCCTTCTGGGCGTTGCTGAAGTGGTAGAAGCGCAGGCTCAGGCCGCCGGTGCCGTCTTGCAGGCGCACGACCAAACTGCGGCGCTTGCCCATGACCACGTCGGCGCCGCTGACGGTGCCTTCAACCACGGCGTCCTGCCCAGGGCGCAAGTGGCCGATGGGCACCACGCGGGTGCGGTCCTGGTAACGCAGGGGCAGGTGGAACAGCACGTCCTGGAGATTTTCCAGCCCGACCTTGGCCAACTTCTCGGCCATGGCCTCCCCGACACCCTTGAGTGCCGTCACCGACACCTGCGACAGCTCAGTCATACCGTTACTTAGCTCGCAGCAGGCGGCTTGGCCACCGAACACAGGCGGATCGAGTCGGCGAGGATTTCAATCGCTTTCGGACGCGGGAAGCTCGCACGCCAGGCAATCGCCACGGTGCGGAACGGTACCGGCGGCGTCAGTGGGCGCACGGCGATCACGCCGGGAGCGTAGTGATGGCTGTCGACCGCCGACAGCGGCAGGATCGAGATACCCAGTCCGGAGGCGACCATATGGCGAATGGTTTCCAGGGAGCTGGACTCCACGGTGGTGTGCTTGGCGCCGTCGTTGCCCTTGGTCAGGGTCGGGCAGGCTTCCAGCACCTGGTCGCGGAAGCAATGGCCTTCGCCCAGCAACAGCAGGCTCTTGTCGTTGAGCAGGCCCGCGTCGATGGTGTCTTTCTGCGTCCATGGGTGGGACGCTGGCATCAGCACGTAGAACGGCTCATCGTAGAGCGGCAGCGTCAGCACATCCGCCTCGTTGAACGGCAGGGCGATGATGATCGCGTCCAGCTCGCCGTTGCGCAGTTTGTCGCGCAGCACGTGGGTGAAGTTTTCTTCGATATACAGCGGCATCTGCGGCGCGACGCGGTGCAGTTGCGGAATCAAGTGCGGGAACAGGTACGGGCCGACGGTGTAGATGGCGCCGACTTTCAGCGGGGCGGTCAGCTGGTTCTTGCCGGCCTGGGCCAGCTCGCGAATGCTTTGGGCCTGTTCCAGAACCTTCTGGGCCTGGGCGACGATGCCTTCGCCGACGGGCGTCAGGCGCACGGCGCTTTTGCTGCGCTCGAAAATCAGCACACCGAGTTCGTCTTCAAGCTTCTTCACACCCACCGACAGCGTCGGCTGGCTGACGTGGCAACGCTCGGCCGCGTGGCCGAAGTGCTGCTCTTGGGCGAGGGTAACGATGTAGCGTAATTCTGTAAGAGTCATAGCGGGCGTCCATGAGGTTGCGGGCCAAGCATACCGGCTGCAATCGATAGACGCACGTTATCAGACAGCGTAGGGGCCGCGACACCGGTTAATCGGGTATCGCCGCCCCGTATTTCACTTTTGCGGGTACTTGAAGGTGAAGGTTTCGGTGAAGGGAGCCCACCATTCAGGCACGCCGGTTTCCTTGTCTACATGGTGGAAGAAGCCCTTGATCTGTGGGCTTTCATAGCGCAACACCACGGTGTAGGTGCCGGGGCCGTCCATTTTCACGTTGTTGGCGTAGTGGGCGCCGTCTTTGGCCACCATCGGCAACAGCGTGCCGATTTCCTTGTAGTCGGGCGAGCCCTCCTTGACCAGTGAGTAGCTGATGGTCAGGTAGGGCACCCACTCACCGTTGGACAGGCCGTATTTGTTGTCGGCGGTGGCGTGCACATCGGTCTCAAGGTGTACCGAGTCCTTGCTCATCACCATGCCTGGCGGCATGGGCGCCATTTCGATGCCCACCAGGTACGAGGAGGCGATCTCCATGTCATTGATCTGCACCGGTCCGCCAATCGGGTATTCGCGTGCTTGGGCGAGGGAGGAAGCGGCCACGGCGCTGACGAGCAGCAGTGCGGCGGCGAAGGGGTTGCGCAGGTGTTTCATGGTGGGGCTCCTGGGGCGGTTAATGTGATTGTGTCGGGCGTGAATGCAGTAAACGGTTACCCAGCACCAGGAGCGAGAGGGTGACGAGCCACGCCACCAATTGAACGCCCAGAGGTCGGTCGGTGTAGCCCACCAGCGCGGTCAATGCGCGGCCGGTGAGGCTGCCATCGGAGACCAGCCAGGAGGTGTCCCAGAGCTGGTAGCCCCAGGCGGGAATCAGGTCGATACCGGCGAGGATCGCGGCGGCCCGGCCAGCCATGCCGGCGGCAAGCAAGGCGATCATCCAGCCGGTAATCGAGAACAGGCGCTTGAGGCTGATGGCGACCAGGCCGCGGTACATCAGCCAGGACAGCGCGGCGCCGGCGACGATGCCGAGCACGCCGCCGGCCAGCATCGACAGTGGGTCTGTCTGGCTGGATGCGGCGATGCCATAGAGGAACAGCACGATTTCCGAGCCTTCGCGCAGCACGGCCACGGTGATGACCACGGCCAGGGCCCAGAGTGATTTTTCACCCTTGAGTACTGAATTGCCGGCGCTGCGCAGTTGGGTCGCCAGCTCGCGACCATGACTGGCCATCCATAAGTTGTGCCAGCCCAGCATGACTACGGCGACCACCAGGATGGCTGCGTTGAAAATCTCCTGGCCAAAGCCCTGCAGCGCCTGGGTAATTGCGCCGGTAAATAGTGCGAGGATGCCGGCACCGAGCACGCCGGCTGCGATTCCGCCGCCAATGAACAGCCCACGTCTTGCCAGGCCCTGGGTGGCGGCCATCACGATGCCCACCACAATCCCGGCTTCCAGCACTTCTCGAAACACGATCAACAGACAGGCCAGCATGGCTTACTCCTTGGCCGCGACGGCGGTGACCGTGCCTTTGGCCTGGTCGGGGTGGTAGTCATCGAAGAAGGTGTAGGTGCCGGGATGCAGTGGGCCGGCAAACACCGTGATGGTGTTGCCGGGGACGATGATTTTTTCGAATTTCATGTCGTAGCTTTCGAACTCGTCGACGCTTTCATCGTGGCTGGTGAGTTGAATGCGAAAGCGCTCACCGGCCGGCACCTCGAACGTCGAGGGGCTGAAGGTGTGGTTCTGAATGACCAGGGTGACCAGCTGATCCGCCTGTGCAGCGACGGGTAAAGCCAGTAGGAGGAGAGCCAGCCGGGCAAGGTTGGGCATGCCGAATGTCCGCTAATGAGAACTATTCGCGGATAATTAGCGTTGTCTTTAAGTGTTACAAGTGAAGATCGAGTTAGGTGTTGACTCGTTCAAGCCTGGTTCAGGTTGCGGTGATGCGCGGGGGAGGGAGCAACAGCCGTGGGCACCCGAGAGTGCCCACGGTGGGGGTTAGCGGCGACGTTTTTCGATGTTGTAAACGAACGGTGCAACGATCTCGATGCTCCCGCCTTTCAACATGTCGGCCGGCGGCTTGGGCAGCGGCTGGGCACGACGGATCATGTCGAGGGTGGCGCGGTCCAGGTCGGCGTTGCCGGAGCGGCCCACCAGTTCGTAGGACAGCACGTTGCCATCGGCATCCACCACGAAACGCAGGCGGTTCAGGCCTTCCTTGCCACGCGCCTGGGCGCCCGGCGGGTACTTCTTGTACTTCTGCAGGTGGCCCAGCAGGGTACTTTCCCAGGTGGCCTTGGCCGCGATCTGCTGCGGTGAAGGGCCCGGTTGTGGCTGGGCGGATTTTTCCGTAGGCGCGTTGTTCTGCGGAGTTTCGCTCGGCGGCTCTTCGGAAGGTTTTTCCTTGGGCGGATCGGGCTTCTTCTCCACAGGCTTGGGCGGCTGTGGTTTTGGCTTGGGCTTGACCGGCTTTGGCACCTGGATCGTCGGCTTAGGTGCCTCGGCCAGTTTCGGCAATGGCAGCTCTTCGACTGGCGCAGGCGGCTGTGGCGGCGTGATCACCTTCGGCGGGGCCGGAGGTGGTGGCGCCGGCATCGGTGCCAGGTCGATGACCATGGCGGCCGGAGGCAGCTGGACCATATGTGGCGCCGACCACTGGAGCGCGATGATGATCGCGACGGCGTGGACGCCCAGCACGACGGCGAGGCTGGTGCCATAACGCGTCAGTTTGTGGCGCGTCGTGATCATTTCTTGGCTGCCGTCTCAAGTCCGACCAGGCCTACCTTGAGGTAGCCGGCCGCCCGCAGGGCATCCATCACGCTCATCAGGTCGCCGTAGTCCACGCCCTTGTCGGCCTGGAAGAAGATGGTCGTGTCTTTCTTGCCCTGGGTCTTGGCGTCGAGCACCGCGCCCAGGGTGTCGGATTTGACTTCTTCTTCGCCCAGGAACAGACGCTGGTCCGCCTTCACGCTGAGGAATATCGGTTTCTCCGGCCGCGGCGCAGGTTTCGCGCTGGAAGCGGGCAGGTCGACCTTGATATCCACGGTGGCCAACGGTGCTGCCACCATGAAGATGATCAGCAGCACCAGCATCACGTCGATAAACGGCGTGACGTTGATTTCGTGGTTCTCGACGAGCTCGTCGTCGCCTTGATTCAAATGCAGGCCCATGGCCGATTACCCCACTTTCACCATGTGCGATTGCGAGCTGCGCTCGGTAGGCAGGTGATCGAGGTCACGGCTGACCAGCAACAGGACTTCTGCCGAAGCGTCCGACACCTGCGCCTTGTAGCCGGCGATCGAACGGGCGAAGACGTTGTAGATCACCACCGCAGGAATCGCGGCAACCAGGCCCAGTGCGGTTGCCAGCAGGGCTTCGGCGATGCCGGGCGCCACGACGGCGAGGTTGGTGGTCTGGGTTTTGGCGATGCCGATGAAGCTGTTCATGATGCCCCACACGGTACCGAACAGGCCGACGAAGGGCGCGGTGGAACCGATGGTGGCCAGCACGCCGGTGCCGTTGCTCATGTTGCGACCGCAGGCGGCAACCAGGCGCTCAAGACGGAAACTGACGCGTTCCTTGATGCCTTCCTTTTCACGGGTGTTGGCCGACAGGCGCATCTCTTCGAGTGCGTCGTGAACCAGCAGGTGCGCCAGGGTGCCCTTCTTCGCCGCGCTTTCGCTGGCTTCTTTCAGGGTGGTGGCTTTTTTCAGGTGGACGATTTCAGTGCGCAGGCGACGCTTGGCGCCCAGCAGTTCGAAGCCCTTGGCGATCCAGATGGTCCAGGTGATGATCGAAGCGATGGCCAGGCCGATCATCACGATCTTCACGATGATGTCAGCGTTCTGGTACATGCCCCACGGCGACAGGTCGTGGGCCATGCCCAGGCTGTTGTCTTCTTCCAGCACGACGCCGGAATCGTCAGCCGGTGCGCCTTCGGCGGCCAGGGCCGGGTCGGTCGCGGCCGGTGCAGCGGCTGGCGCAGGAGCGTTTTGCTCTGTAGCTGGCGCGCTCGCTGCAGGCGGGGCGGCCGGCGCGGTGTTGTCGGCGAACGCGGCGGTCGGTGCCAGCAGGACGCTGAACAGCACTGCAGCAATCGCACGCCAGGCGCGGGATGGGCTGTGAGGCTTGGTTGGCGAAGCGGGGGATGTATTGCGTGTCATGCTGGCCGGACCTGAGAGAAAAAATGAGTGAGCGTCCTTCCAGACCGTAACGGGTCGAGGACAAATGGGCGGTTATTATTGCAAGTAATTCTTGTTAACAGAAGTAATACAGTTACTTTATTTGTCGTTTTGCTGGCCGCTGGTCATCTGCGGGGGCTAACCTTAACCTTTAAGAACGGAGTTTTGTGATGTCTGCGCCTTCTGTGGTGATTGCCGGTTGCGGCGATGTCGGTAGCCGTCTGGCCACCCAATTGCTGGCCCAGGGCTGGGAGGTTCATGGCCTGCGGCGGGATATTTCGCGCCTTCCCAAGGGCGTTATCGGGATTGCCGGTGACCTGTTCAATGAAGACTGCCCCGATACCTGGCCGGTGGGCGGGGTGGATTACCTGGTGTATTGCGCGGCCGCCACCGATCACGACGAGGCGGGCTATCGTGCGGCATACGTGCAAGGATTGCGGCATGTGCTGGAGTGGCTGAACGACTACGGCCAGGAGCCCAGGCACCTGCTGTTTGTGTCCAGCAGCAGTGTGTATGGGCAGCAGAACGGTGAGTGGGTCGACGAAAGCTCCGAGACCAAGGCAGGCGGTTATTCCGGCCAAGTCATGCTGGAAGCCGAGCAAGTGGCGTTGGATAGCGGCATTCCCGCCAGTGTCGTGCGCCTTACCGGGATTTATGGTCCAGGTCGGGAGTGGTTGTTGAGCCAAGTGCGCCAGGGCTATCGCGTGGCGATTGATCCGCCTTTATATGGCAACCGGATTCACGCCGATGACGCGGCGGGCTTGCTCGCGTTTTTGCTGCAGCACGTGGAGCAGGGCGGTGTGCTGGATAAGTGCTACATCGGCGTTGACGATGCTCCGGCCCCGCTGGCCGAGGTGGTTGCCTGGTTGCGCGAGTACCTTGGCGTGACCGAATGGGCCGAGAACGCCAGCGTGCGACGCGCCGGTAGCAAGCAGTGCAGCAACGCCCGGGCCAAGGCGTTGGGCTGGGTGCCGCGTTATCCGAGTTATCGCGAAGGGTATACGGCGATCCTGGAGGGTTGATCGCGGCTTGAAGAAAAAGGAGCCTGAGGGCTCCTTTTTTGCGTCACTGTTTTTCCAGCAACCACTGTCGTGGCCCGGGGGTGAACGAGGGTACCTCGTCGGCCTGGGCGGTGTTGATCGCCTGGAAGATCTCCAGTTGCTTGCCCTTGCGCGCAAAGATCCACGGGTTGCCCTGGCCGTTCAACTGTAGCCAGATACTGTCGTAGCCGCCGCTCATGGAGGCGCAATCGCCCGCCAGGCACAGCGAGTACTGATCAGCGCCGGGCAAGCCGGTTACCTGGCCATTGGCCTGGAACTGTACGGTGGCGCCTTCGCCAGTGCCGCTGCTGATTTTCCAGGTGCCGCCCATGTAGGCGGCGTACAGGGTGCGTTCGAAGTTGGCACCCAGTGGCGCGCCTTCGGGGGCTGGATCCTTGGCACGGGCGAACAGTTGCTCGGGCTCGTTATCATTGGCCCCTTGCAGCAGCAGCTTGCCTTTACGCTTGAGTTCAGTGGCGGAGCTGCCGTAGAAATCGACACTCCAGGCGCCGGATTTTTCACCCAGCAATTTGCCTTCAGCTACTTCAAAACCGTTGTAGTAGCGGGCCTGGGACGCTTTGGTGTTCACCTCCCATTCGAGGTTCGGACCATAGCTCTGCAGGGCTTCACGCAAAGGGCCGCCCTTGGCTGCCGCGTCGATGGCGGCCTGGTTGATCCAGGTGCCGCTCACATCCAGGTCGGCGGGATTGCTGGCGCAGCCGCCGAGCAACAGGGCGAGCAACGAAGAGGCAACGAGCGCTTTGCGCATTACGAAATCCTTCCAAGAACCAATTCGGCGCAGCCTTCCCGTGGAAGCGCTGCGCCGGATGTTTTACTCGATGACCAGAATGGCGTCCATCTCAACCTGCGCGCCCTTTGGCAGGGCGGCAACGCCGATGGCGGCGCGGGCAGGGTACGGCTGTTCGAAGTATTTGCCCATGATCTCGTTGACCTTGGCGAAGTGGCTCAGGTCGGTGAGGAAGATGTTCAGTTTGACGATGTCCTTGAACGAACCGCCCGCAGCTTCGGCAACCGACTTCAGGTTTTCGAAGACCTGGATGGTCTGGGCTTCAAAGCCTTCAACCAGCTCCATGGTTTTTGGGTCCAGTGGAATCTGGCCGGACATGTAGACGGTATTGCCCGCCTTGATCGCCTGGGAATAAGTACCGATTGCTGCTGGTGCCTTGTCGCTGGTGATAACAGTCTTGGTCATGAATGACTCCTTGTAATGGGTGGGCTAGGCGCGCATGCGGGTGATGCGGATGACCCCGGTCAGGGCGCGCAGTTTCTTGATCACGCGGGCCAGGTGCACGCGATCGTGCACGCTGACCACCAGTTGGACCACGCTGATGCGGCCATCGCGTTCGTCCATGCTGATTTTCTCGATATTGCCGTCGGCCGCGTTCACGCTGCTGGCCAGCAGGGCGATCAGGCCGCGCTGGTGTTCCAGCTCGACTCGCAGCTCGACGTTGAATTCGCCGGTGACATCCTTTGCCCACGAAAGCTGGATGCATTTCTCGGGGTTGTGGCGGATTTCACTGATGTTGCGGCAGTTGTCCAGGTGCACCACCATGCCTTTGCCCGCAGACAAATGGCCGACAATCGGGTCGCCAGGGATCGGCGTGCAGCACTTGGCGTAGCTGAGCACCAGGCCTTCGGTGCCGCGAATCGCCAGCGGGCCTTCGGGGCTTGGCAACTGTTCGCCTTCGCCCAGCAGGCGGCGCGCGACCACATAGGCCATGCGGTTGCCCAGGCCGATGTCTTCCAGCAAGTCTTCGATCAGTTCCTGGCGGTACTCGTGCAACATCGCCTGCACGCGTTCGGCCGGGATCTTGTCCAGTGAGCTGTCGAAGCCGTTGAGCACCTTGTTCAGCAGGCGTTCGCCCAGGCTGATGGACTCGGAACGGCGTTGCAGTTTCAGGGCGTGACGGATGTGGGTGCGAGCCTTGCCGGTGACCACGAAGTTGAGCCATGCCGGGTTCGGGCGCGCGCCCGGTGCGCTGACGATCTCCACCGTGGAGCCGCTTTGCAGCGGTTCCGACAGCGGGGCCAGTCGACGATTGATCCGACAGGCTATGCAGCTGTTACCCACGTCGGTGTGCACCGCGTAGGCAAAGTCGACCGCCGTGGAGCCTTTGGGCAGCTCCATGATCCGGCCTTTGGGCGTGAACACGTAGACCTCGTCCGGGAACAGGTCGATCTTCACGCTTTCGATAAATTCCAGGGAGTTGCCGGCACGTTGCTGCATTTCCAGCACGCCCTTGACCCACTGGCGGGCGCGGGCATGGGTGCCTTTTGGCTGCTCGTCGCCGGTGGATTTGTACAGCCAATGGGCGGCGATGCCGTTGTTGGCCATCTCTTCCATTTCGCGGGTGCGGATCTGGATCTCGATCGGCACCCCGTGCATACCGAACAGCGTGGTATGCAGCGACTGGTAGCCGTTGGCCTTGGGAATCGCGATGTAATCCTTGAAGCGTCCGGGCAGGGGCTTGTACAAATTATGTACAGCACCCAGCACGCGGTAGCAGGTATCGACCTTGTCGACGATGATCCGGAACGCGTACACGTCCATGATCTCGTTGAAGGCCCGGCGCTTGCCGCGCATCTTCTTGTAGATGCCGTAGATGTGTTTCTGCCGGCCGCTGACCTCGCCCTCGATCTCATCGATCGCCAGGCAATGGCTAAGGGATTCTTCGATCTTGTTGACGATTTCCTTGCGATTGCCCCGGGCGCGTTTCACTGCCTGGTAGATGCGCGCGGAACGCATCGGGTGCATGGCCTTGAAGCCGAGGTCTTCGAACTCGATACGAATGGCGTGCATGCCCAGCCGGTTGGCGATGGGCGCGTAGATTTCCAGGGTTTCCTTGGCGATGCGCCGGCGTTTTTCACCGGACAGCACTTCCAGCGTGCGCATGTTGTGCAGCCGGTCGGCCAGCTTGACCAGGATCACCCGGATGTCCCGGGCCATGGCCATGGCCATCTTCTGGAAGTTTTCCGCCTGGGCTTCGGCCTTGGTCTCGAAGTTCATCTGGGTCAGTTTGCTGACCCCGTCGACCAGTTCGGCCACGGTTTCGCCAAATTGCGCACTGAGCGCTTCCTTGGCAATGCCGGTGTCTTCGATCACGTCATGCAGCATCGCGGCCATCAGGCTCTGATGGTCCATGTGCATGTCGGCAAGAATATTGGCCACGGCAAGAGGATGCGTGACATACGCCTCGCCACTGCGGCGGCGTTGTCCGTCGTGGGCTTGTTCGGCGTAGAAATACGCTCGGCGGACCAGGTTGACCTGGTCTGGGCCGAGGTAGGTCGATAAGCGATCGGCGAGGGCGTCTATGCTCGGCAAAGTATTAACTCCTGCCGTTGGCTGTGACCCCGCGCCGTGCTACGTCGACCAGGCATAGGCTTAGACGGCCTCGTTGGACTCGTCCTCGAACGCTGCAAACAGCGGTTCGTCTTCAACGATTTCGGCGTTGGCGATGAACTCGTAGCTCATCAGGCCTTCAGCGATTTCACGCAGGGCTACAACGGTAGGCTTGTCGTTTTCCCACTGGACCAGGGGCTCTTTGCCGCCAGTGGCCAGTTGACGGGCACGCTTGGTAGAGAGCATGACCAGCTCAAAGCGGTTATCCACGTGTTCTAGGCAGTCTTCAACGGTTACGCGGGCCATGGTATTCCTCGGAGCGAATGCAATATGCGCGCTGCCCGGTTGGGCGAGCGGACTGAACAGTTTAAAAAATCACCAGCGTTTAGGGAAGCGCTGATTTTTCGCAGGCCATCGCAAACGCGCTACAAGTGCCAATGTAAAGCCCCTGCAGCGGTTTTGGGAAGAGCCAATCAGCCGAGCAGTTCGGCCAATAATTTGCCGAAACGCTGCTGCTGACGCTTTTGCTGGAGCTGATTGGCGCGGAAAATCGCTTTCAGATCGTCCAGCGCGTGAGCGAAATCGTCGTTGATGATCAGGTAGTCGTAGTCGACGTAGTGGCTCATTTCACTGACGGCTTCACGCATGCGACCTTCGATGATCTCGTCGCTGTCCTGGCCACGATTGGTCAGGCGCTGGTGCAATGCTTCCAGCGAAGGCGGCAGGATGAAGATCGAGCGGGCTTTGGGCATCAGCTGGCGCACTTGCTCGGCGCCCTGCCAGTCGATTTCCAGGATCAGGTCGTGGCCTTCGTCCAGGGTCTGCTGCAGGTGGCTTTGGGAGGTTCCGTAGAGGTTGCCGAAGACCTCGGCGCGCTCCAGGAAATCACCGTGCTCGATCATCTTGACGAACTCGGTGCGCTCGACGAAGTGGTAGTGCACGCCGTTCACTTCACCCGGGCGCATGGTGCGGGTGGTGTGGGACACCGAGATGCGGATCTGCTCGTCAGCGTCGGTCAGGGCCTTGACCAGGCTGCTTTTGCCCGCGCCCGATGGGGCGGAAATGATGTACAGGGTGCCGGTGCTGTGGGTCATGTCAGGGTGCCTTACTCGATATTCTGTACTTGTTCGCGCATTTGCTCGATCAACACTTTGAGGTTGACCGCCGCCTGGGTGCTGCGCGGATCAAAGGCTTTGGAGCCCAGTGTATTGGCTTCGCGGTTGAGTTCCTGCATCAGGAAGTCCAGGCGCCGACCGGCGGCACCGGCGGACTTGAGCACGCGGCGCACTTCCAGAATGTGGGTGCTCAGGCGGTCGAGCTCTTCGGCAACGTCGCTCTTTTGTGCCAGCAGGACCATCTCCTGCTCCAGGCGCACCGGATCCAGTTCGGCCTGCATGTCGGCGAAGCGGTCCAGGACCTTCTGGCGCTGGGTGGCAAGCATCTGCGGCACCAGTTCGCGCAGGGTCACCACGTCTTCTTCAATGGAGGTCAGGCGGTCGCTGATCAGGCGGGCCAGTTCGGCCCCTTCACGCTCGCGGCCGGCCTTGAGTTCTTTCAAGCCCTGGTTGAACAGGGCCAGCGCCTCGGCGTTCAACGCCTGTGGGTCAGTGGCGTCGGCCACCAGCACGCCGGGCCAGGCCAGGACTTCCAGCGGGTTGATGGCGGCAGGCTGCTTGATCAGGCCGGCGATGGTTTCGGCGGCGGCGACCAATTGCGCGGCGCGTTCGCGATCCACCTGCAACGGCTTGCCGGTGGTTTCCTCGGTAAAGCGCAGGGTGCATTCCAGCTTGCCGCGGGAAATGCCCTGGCGCAGTGCCTCACGAACCGCGCCTTCGAGGTCGCGAAACGATTCCGGCAGGCGCAGGTGCGGCTCCAGGTAGCGGCTGTTGACCGAGCGCAATTCCCAGCTCAGGGTGCCTTGGACGCCGGCTTTTTCGACGCGGGCGAAGGCGGTCATGCTGTGCACCATGGAGGTACCTCGCGATGCAGTCCCGCAAACAGGCGGGCTGATGGGTAGATTGAAGCCGACAGGCTGCGAAGGCGCAGGATTGTAGCTCAAGGGGACGGGTGGCCCCAAACAGTGGCTTCGGTGCCCGGGTTTGTAACAGGATTTTTTAGCCGTGCCGATCAGGGCTGGCGGCTCTATAATGCTCGGCAGTTTTTCGTCCTCCGTACAGGTATCCCCTATGAAACGTCCAAGTGGTCGCGCTGCCGATCAGCTCCGCTCGATCCGCATCACCCGCAACTACACCAAACACGCCGAGGGATCTGTACTGGTCGAGTTTGGCGATACCAAGGTTATCTGCACCGTCAGCGTCGAAAACGGCGTGCCGCGTTTCCTCAAGGGCCAGGGCCAGGGTTGGTTGACCGCCGAATACGGCATGCTGCCGCGCGCCACCGGCGAGCGTAACCAGCGTGAAGCCAGCCGTGGCAAGCAAGGCGGCCGCACCCTGGAAATCCAGCGCCTGATCGGTCGCTCCCTGCGTGCAGCCCTGGACATGTCCAAGCTGGGCGACGTGACCCTGTACGTCGACTGCGACGTGATCCAGGCCGACGGTGGTACCCGTACTGCCTCCATCACCGGGGCCATGGTTGCCCTCGTCGACGCGCTCAAGGTCATCAAGAAACGTGGCGGCCTGAAAGGCGGCGATCCGCTCAAGCAGATGATCGCGGCTGTATCGGTCGGCATGTATCAGGGCGAGCCGGTGCTGGATCTGGACTATCTTGAAGATTCGGCTGCCGAGACCGACCTGAACGTGGTGATGACCAGCACCGGTGGTTTCATTGAAGTGCAGGGCACCGCCGAAGGCGCGCCATTCCAGCCGGCGGACCTGAATGCCATGCTGGCCCTGGCCCAGAAGGGCATGACCGAAATCTTCGAACTGCAGAACGCCGCATTGGCCGACTGATTCAATCCCAAGGAGCGACGCCATGAGTGACAGCCAACTTCCACTGCCGACACCGTCCAAGGAAGTTCGCCAGTGGGCGATGCTCTGTCATTTTGCGGCGTTCTTCGGGCTGATGTTCCCGTTCGGCAGCCTGCTGGGGCCCTTGATTCTTTGGCAGGTGAAGAAGGATGCAGACCCGTTCATTGATGACCAGGGCAAGGAAGCGCTGAATTTCCAGATCACCGTGGGCATTGCCTGGGCGGTCTGCTTCCTGCTGGGTTTTATCGTGATCGGCTTCGTGTTGATGACCGTGCTGGTGATCGGCGCGGTGGTGATGACGATCATTGCGGGCATCAAGGCCAACAAGGGCGTGGCTTATCGTTATCCGTGGACATTGCGGTTGATCAAATAACCACCGCCCACAAAAAAACCGACAGTGATGTCGGTTTTTTTGTGCCTGGAAAAAGACCTTAGATGGTCAAGGTCCAGTCGTAGTCCACGATCAGCGGCGCGTGCTGCGAGAAGCGCGGCTGGCGTGGCAGACGTGCGCTGCGCACGAAGCGACGCAAGCCTGGCGTCAGCAGCTGGTAGTCAAAACGCCAGCCGAGGTTGAGCATCTCGGCCTGTTCGTTATCCGGCCACCAGCTGTACTGGTCGCCTTCGCGGCTGACTTCCCGCAGGGCATCGACATAGCCCATGTTGCCGACAATCTCGTCCATCCAGGCCCGTTCCGGCGCCAGGAAGCCCGGGGATTGCTGGCTGTCGCGCCAGTTCTTGATATCCAGCTTCTGTTGCGCCACGTACAGCGAGCCACAGTAAATGTACTCGCGACGTTTGCGCCGCTGTTTATCCAGATAACGGGCGAAGTCGTCCATTAGCTTGAACTTCTGGTTCAAGTCTTCATCGCCATTCTGCCCTGATGGAAGCAGCAAGGTCGCAATGCTGACCTTATCGAAATCGGCTTGCAGGTAGCGCCCGTAGCGGTCGGCTGTCTCGAAGCCGAGGCCGCTGATGACCGCCTTGGGTTGCAACCGCGAATACAAAGCCACGCCGCCTTGGGCGGGAACTTCGGCATCACAGGCATAAAGGAAGTAGCCATCCAGTTGGAAGGCTGGGTCGTCCAGTTCAAAGGCGGAGGCGCGGGTGTCCTGCAGGCAGATGACGTCGGCATTCTGGGCTTGCAGCCAACTGAGCAAACCACGCTCGACTGCAGCCTGAATACCATTGACGTTCACACTGATGATCCGCATAAATGGCCCCAAAAATCGCGTGCGTGTATGATACACGCCGTCTACCTAATTAGCTAAATCCGTGGTATCTGAGGCTTTTTTCATGCAGGCGTATCAACGCGATTTTATTCGTTTTGCCATCGATCGCGGCGTATTGCGCTTCGGTGAGTTCACTTTGAAGTCCGGGCGCACCAGCCCTTACTTCTTCAATGCCGGCCTTTTCAACTCGGGTTCTGCCCTGGCGCAGCTGGGTCGTTTCTATGCGGCCGCCATCGTTGAAAGCGGTATTTCCTTCGACGTGCTGTTCGGTCCTGCCTACAAAGGCATCCCCCTGGCGGCCGCGACCGCCGTGGCGTTGGCTGAACATCACGAGCTGGATCTGCCTTGGTGCTTCAACCGCAAGGAAGCCAAGGCCCACGGCGAAGGCGGCAGCCTGGTGGGTGCGCCGCTCAAGGGCGACGTGCTGATCATCGACGACGTGATCACTGCCGGTACGGCGATTCGCGAAGTGATGCAGATCATCGCTTCACAGGACGGCGCCAAGGCGGCCGGCGTGTTGATCGCGCTGAACCGCCAGGAGCGCGGCAACGGTGAATTGTCGGCGATCCAGGAAGTGGAACGTGATTTCGCGATTCCGGTGGTGAGCATCGTGTCCCTGAACCAGGTGTTGCAGTTCCTGGAAGATGACCCGCAGCTCAAGCAGCATTTGCCGGCGGTCAAGGCTTATCGCGAGCAGTTCGGCGTTTAGAAGATCCATGTGGGAGCGGGCTTGCTCGCGAATACGGCTTGTCAGTTGATATATGTGTCGACTGACCCGCCGCTTTCGCGAGCAAGCCCGCTCCCACATTTTTAGACCGAGTACATAGAAAAGGCCCCGTTCAATCGAATTGAACGGGGCCTTTTTGTTTACCAGCGCTTAGGGGCGCTTGCGGTTGCTGATCAGGGTACCCACACCGGTATCGGTGAAGATTTCCAGCAGGATCGCATTCGGCACCCGGCCATCCAGGATCAACGAGCTGCCAACACCGCCTTGCACCGCTTCCAGCGCGCAGCGGATCTTCGGCAGCATGCCGCCGTAGATGGTGCCGTCGGCGATCAGGTCGTCCACTTGCTGGGTCGTCAGGCCGGTCAAGACCTTGCCTTCCTTGTCCATCAAGCCGGCGATGTTGGTGAGCAGCATCAGCTTCTCGGCCTTCAGCGCCTCGGCCACCTTGCCGGCCACGAGGTCGGCGTTGATGTTGTAGGACTCACCGTTGGCACCGACACCGATCGGCGCGATCACCGGAATGAAATCGCCTTTCACCAGCAGGTTCAGCAGGTCGGTGTTGATGCCGATCACTTCGCCCACCTGGCCGATGTCGATGATTTCCGGCTGGGTCATCTCCGGGGTCTTGCGGGTCACGGTGAGCTTCTTCGCCCGGATCAGTTCGGCGTCCTTGCCGGTCAGGCCGATGGCGCTGCCGCCATGGCGGTTGATCAGGTTGACGATGTCTTTGTTCACCTGGCCGCCCAGGACCATCTCTACCACGTCCATGGTCTGGGCGTCGGTCACACGCATGCCGTCGATGAAGTGACTCTCGATGGACAGGCGCTTGAGCAGGTCACCGATTTGCGGGCCGCCACCGTGCACCACCACCGGGTTGATCCCGACGGCTTTCATCAACACGATGTCGCGGGCAAAGCCGGTTTTCAGCTCGTCGCTTTCCATGGCATTGCCGCCGTACTTGATCACCAGCGTCTTGCCGACGTAGCGTCGAATGTAAGGCAACGCTTCGGAAAGGACCTTGGCAGTATTGGCGGCGGCTTCGCGTTCGAGGGTCATTCAGGGCTCCGGTAAAAAATCAGAACGGTAATTGGAGATCAGGGGCAACACGTTTCAACTGGGCGTGGAACACGTCCTTGATGCGCTGCAACTCAGCCTCGGTATCCGCTTCGAAACGCAGCACCAGCACCGGTGTGGTGTTGGATGCGCGAACCAGGCCCCAGCCTTTGGCGTAATCGACTCGCACACCATCAATGCTGGTCAGGTCGGCGCCTTCGCCCCATTGCGCATCGTGCAGTGCGTCAATGATGCTGAATTTGCTCTCCTCGGTCACATGGATATTGATCTCTGGCGTAGAAATATCATTCGGGAAGGTCTGGAACAGCTCCTGCGCGGTCGATTTTTCCTTGCTGAGGATCTCCAGCAGACGAGCGGCGCTGTAAATGCCGTCGTCAAAGCCGAACCAGCGCTCCTTGAAGAACACATGGCCGCTCATTTCGCCGGCCAACAGCGCGCCGGTTTCTTTCATTTTCTTTTTGATCAACGAGTGGCCAGTCTTCCACATTAGCGGGCGACCGCCGTATTCCTTGATCAGCGGTGTGAGGCGGCGGGTGCACTTCACGTCGAAGATAATTTCGGCACCTGGGTTGCGCGCAACCACGTCGCGGGCAAACAGCATCAGCAGGCGGTCCGCAAACACGTTTTCGCCGGTGTCCGTCACCACGCCAACGCGGTCGCCGTCACCGTCGAAGGCCAGGCCGACGTCAGCCCCGGTCTCCTTGACCTTGGCGATCAGGTCCACCAGGTTCTCGGGCTTGCCTGGATCCGGGTGATGGTTCGGGAAGTTGCCGTCGACGTCACAGAACAGCGGGATCACTTCGCAGTTCAGGGCTTCGAGCAGTTGCGGGGCGATCACGCCGGCCGCGCCATTGCCGCAGTCCACCACCACTTTGAGGCGGCGCGCGAGTTTGACGTCGCCGGTGATTTGGTCAGAGTAGCGCTGCAGGATGTCGACTTTGGTGACGCTGCCTTCGCCGCTGGTCAGGTCGTTGGTCTTCAGGCGGGTGTGCAGGGCCTGGATCTGTTCGTTGGCGAGGGTATCGCCAGCGATGACGATCTTGAAGCCGTTGTAGTCCGACGGGTTATGGCTGCCGGTGAGCATCACGCCCGACTTGCCGGCCAGTACGTTGGCTGCGTAGTACAGCGCAGGCGTCGGCACCAGGCCCACGTCGCTGACGTGGCAACCGCTGTCGGCCAGGCCCTGGATCAGTTGCTCGACCAGCTCGGGACCGGACAGGCGGCCATCACGGCCTACGGAAACGTTGGGCTCGCCCTGTGCCAGGCTCTGGGAGCCAATGGCGCGGCCGATCCAGTAGGCGGTCTCGGCGGTCAGGGTCTTGGGGACCACGCCACGAATGTCATAGGCGCGGAAAATGCTGTCGGGAAATGTCGGGGCGACTCGGGCTGGGTTGCTCATTGCGGGGGGGAACTCCATCGATAAGGGGCTGGGCTGGCCTCAAGGGTGCTGACCGGCAGGCTCAAACTGAAGGGTAAGACGGCGTTTTTGGCATAGAGTTCGTGGTGCAAAAGTGCCATCGGCGCCGAAGCTCCGCCCTTTTGCCCCCTTAATGCCCTGATTTCACTGGGGAAACCTTGCTGGTAAGTTCCGCGCATTCTTCATCCTGAAAGGCCATGCGTTGGCATCAGGCCGGGTGAGGCACCCGGCTTGTTCGGCTAAGTCAATTCAGCTTAGTCAGTGGCTGCCGGAATGCCCGAAGCCACCTGCGCCGCGTTGTGTTTCGTCGAACTCTTCGACCAGCTCGAAGTGCGCCTGCACCACCGGTACCAGCACGAGTTGGGCAATGCGCTCGCCGACGGCGATATTGAACGCGGTCTGGCCACGGTTCCAGCAGGACACCATCAACTCGCCCTGGTAGTCCGAGTCGATCAGCCCCACCAGGTTGCCGAGGACGATGCCGTGTTTGTGGCCCAGGCCGGAGCGCGGCAGGATCAGCGCCGCCAGGCCCGGGTCGCCCACGTAGATCGACAGGCCGGTCGGAATCAGAATGGTCTGGCCTGGTTCAAGCACGGTGTCCTGCTTGAGCATGGCGCGCAGGTCGAGGCCGGCGGAGCCTGGTGTGGCGTAGGCCGGCAGCGGGAATTCGTTGCCGATGCGGGGGTCGAGGATCTTGGCTTGCAAAGCGTGCATGGAAATTAAACCTGGTTCAGCCGTTGGGCGATAAAAGAGATCAGTTGGCGGGCAATCTTGCCCTTGCTGGTCTGGGCGAAAACGGTAGCGTGCAACTCGCGGTCGATCACGCTGATGGCATTTTCCTCGCTGTTGAAGCCGATGCTCGGGTTGGCGACATCGTTGGCGACAATCAGGTCGAGGTTTTTGTCTTTCAATTTGCGTGCGGCATAGTCCAGCAAATGCTCGGTTTCGGCAGCAAAACCGACGCTGAACGGGCGGTCCTCACGGGTGGCGATGGTCGCCAGGATGTCCGGGTTACGGACCATTTGCAGGAGCAGGCCGTCGCCGCTTGTAGGGTCTTTCTTGAGTTTCTGCGGCGCAACCACCTCGGGGCGGTAGTCCGCTACCGCAGCCGAAGCGATGAACAGGTCGCAGGGAATCGCCGCTTCACAGGCCGCCAGCATGTCGCGGGCGCTGACTACGTCGATTCGGGTGACGCGATCCGGGGTCGGCAGATGCACCGGGCCGGTGATCAACGTCACACGGGCGCCTGCCTCGACCGCCGCTTCCGCCAGGGCAAAGCCCATTTTTCCTGAGCTATGGTTGGTGATGTAGCGCACCGGGTCGATGTTTTCCTGGGTCGGGCCGGCGGTGATCAGCACGTGCTTGCCGGTCAGGGCCAGGTGCTGGAAGCAGTCGGCGGCGCAGTGGGCCAGGTCGGTGGCTTCGAGCATGCGGCCCATGCCCACGTCGCCGCAGGCCTGGCTGCCGGAGGCCGGGCCGAAAACCTTGAGGCCGCGGCTTTGCAGGAGTTGGGTGTTGGCCTGGGTGGCCGGGTCGCGCCACATGG
Organism: Pseudomonas sp. G1002; assembly: GCF_013385455.1. Lineage (NCBI taxonomy): Bacteria > Pseudomonadati > Pseudomonadota > Gammaproteobacteria > Pseudomonadales > Pseudomonadaceae > Pseudomonas > Pseudomonas sp. G1002. The sequence continues at coordinate 473,337 of NZ_JACAPY010000027.1, read as the reverse complement.
CCTGGTTCATGGCCGGGGCGATCGCGACGGTGGCGTCGGTGGCCAGTACCAGGGTGGTCAGCAGGTCGTCGGCAATGCCTTGGGCCAGGCGGGCGATCAGGTCGGCGGTGGCCGGGGCGATCAGCACCAGGTCGGCCCACTTGGCCAGCTCGATGTGGCCCATGGCGGCTTCGGCCGCAGGGTCCAGCAGGTCGAGGTGAACCGGGTGGCCGGACAAGGCCTGCATGGTCAACGGGGTGATGAATTCACTGCCGCCACGGGTCATGACCACGCGCACTTCGGCGCCTTGGTCGAGAAGCCTGCGAACCAGCTCTGCGCTCTTGTAGGCGGCAATGCCGCCGCCGACGCCGAGAACGATGCGTTTCCGATACAGACGCTGCATTGGCTTGCCTTTCCAGTTCAGTGATGGCGTTGCGATGCCCCCTCCCCAGGTGAAATCGCACGCAAAAAGATGGCCTAAGATACCACAGCGTCCGCCATGCAACAGCGGCGCACATGCACACGGAGGTGCCATGAGTATTCGCGATTGGCCTGCGGCAGAGCGTCCGCGGGAGAAGCTGTTGGAGCTGGGAGCGGAGAACCTTTCCGACGCGGAATTGCTGGCGATTTTCCTGCGCACCGGGGTGTCAGGCAAAAGTGCCGTGGACCTGGCGCGCCATCTGCTGGCGCAATTTGGCAGCCTTCGGGCGCTGATGGAGGCGAGGCAGCCGGTGTTCAGCCAGCATTTGGGGTTGGGGCCGGCGAAGTTCGCCCAGCTTCAAGCCGTACTGGAGATGGCGCGCCGCCATTTGGCTGAACGCCTGCGCAACGATTCGGTGCTGGAAAGCCCGGAGGCCGTGCGCGACTACCTCAAGGCACTGCTGCGCCACGAGCCTCACGAGATATTCGGCTGCCTGTTTCTCGACGCCAAGCATCGAGTGCTGGGTTTCGAAAAGCTGTTTCAAGGCACCATCGACAACGCCATCGTCTACCCGCGACAAGTGGTGAAGCGCGCGCTGGACTACAACGCCGCGGCGCTGATCCTGTGCCACAACCATCCTTCCGGCAGCCCCGAGCCCAGCATCGCTGATCGAAAATTGACCAAGGTGCTGCAAAAGGCGCTGGAGATGGTGGACGTGCGTGTGCTGGACCACATCATTGTGGGGGAGGGTGACCCGCTGTCGATGGCGGAATTTGGGTGGATGTAGGGGCTGGCATGCCAGCCCCTGGCAGGGGTCAGGGCTTGACGCTGACCTTGGAGTAATCCTGGCGCCCGAACGGGCTCACCTGATACCCCTCGACATTCTTGCGGGTCAGCGCAAACGCGGTCGGGTGCGCCAGTGGCAGCCAGAGCGCCTGCTGCTGGATCTGCGCCTGGGCCTGCTGGTACAGCTTGCTGCGCACACCTTGTTCGCTAGTGGTCTTGCCGGCGCTGATCAGCTTGTCCAGCGCCGGGTCGCAGTAGCGGGCGAAGTTGGTGCCGGACTTCACGGCCGCGCAGGAGAACTGCGGCGTCAGGAAGTTATCCGGGTCGCCGTTGTCACCGGCCCAGCCCATGAACAGCAAGTCGTGCTCGCCGGCCTTGGCGCGGCGGATCAGTTCGCCCCACTCGATCACACGGATTTCAGCCTGGATGCCGACCTTGGCCAGGTCCGCCTGCAGCAGTTGTGCGCCCAGGCTGGGGTTGGGGTTCAGCAGGCTGCCCGACGGCCGGGTCCAGATCGTGGTCTTGAAGCCATCCTTGAGCCCGGCGCGATCCAGCAGTTGCTTGGCCTTGGCAATGTCCTGCGGATAGCCCGGCAGGTCCTTGGCATAGCTCCAGGTATTGGGTGGGTAAGGGCCGTTGGCGGCTTCGGCGGTGCCTTCGAATACGGCCTTCAGATAGCTGGCCTTGTCGAAGGCCAGGTTGATCGCCTGGCGAACTTCCGGCTTGTCCAGTGGCGGATGCTGGCTGTTGATGGCGACAAACGCGGTCATGAAGGCCGCGGTTTTCTCGATCTTCAGGTCGGCGTCTTTCTGGGCGGCATCAATATCCAGGGGCTTGGGCGACAAGGCGATCTGGCACTCGTCGCGACGCAGTCTCTGCAGGCGCACGTTGGCGTCCGGGGTGATCGCAAAGATCAGGTTATCCACCGCAGGCTTGCCGGCGAAGTAATCCGGGTTGGCCTTGTAGCGAATCGTCGCGTCCTTCTGGAAGCGCCCGAAAATGAACGGCCCGGTGCCGATAGGCTGGCTGTTGAGCTTCTCCGGGGTGCCGGCCTTGAGCAGTTTGTCGGCATATTCCGCCGGGTAGATCGAGGCAAAGCCCATGCTCAAGGCGGCGAGGAAGGTCGAATCGGCGTGGTCCAGGGTGAAGCGCACGGTCAGCGGGTCGAGGGCGTCGATCTTCTTGATCAGCGTGGGCAACTGCAGCGACTGGGCGTGGGGGAAGCCGCTCTGGGCGATCTTGTGCCAGGGGTTGGCCGGGTCGAGCATGCGCTCGAAGCTGAAGCGCACGTCTTCGGCGGTCAGGCTGCGGCTTGGCGTGAAGTAGTCAGTACGGTGGAATTTAACGTCCGGGTGCAGCTTGAAGGTGTAGGTGAGGCCGTCCGGCGACACTTCCCAGCTGTCCGCGAGGCTCGGGACCAGCTTGCCGCTGGTGGCGTCGAAGTCCACCAGGCGGTTCATCAATACGTCTGCCGAGGCGTTGGTGGTGGTCAGCGAGTTGTATTGCACCACGTCGAAGCCTTCGGGGCTGGCTTCGGTGCAGACGCTCAGGGTAGTGGCCGCCTGGGCGTGTGCAGCAATAAAAAGAGGGGCTAGCAATAGCGGTAGGGCAGCGAGGCGCATATTCGGTTTCCTTTGCAGATCGAAGGCCCATCTGCGAGTGCAGTCTGGAAAAGTCCTACCGTAGTGGGCTGATTGACAAATGACTAGCCCATTTTTGCCTGTGCTTTTGCCGCAAATACTGTTTTGATGGCGCCTCAGGTCGTTTTGCCGAGCACTTTGCAGTGCGCGCGGGCGCTGTAAATCATTCTGTGCGACGAGCGGTTAGCTTCTATAGCGGCCCACCCTGGCAACGGTTCAGGCGTCCATGGCCTGGATTTACGCGTATAAAAGTACACGGCCTGTTGTTGCACTGGGGTCTTTCTGGTATAAAGCAGCGCTCTTTTCTAGGGGCCCGGTTCCTTCGCTAGTAGGTGTAGCCGGTAAGACCCTAAAGAAACGCGGCGCCTGGCGCCAAATGACTGAGAGATTAAGCGGCCAACCCATGCCGGGTTGGGCATGTGGTTTTAGAGGGCTGAGGCATGTCGAGAGTCTGTCAAGTTACCGGTAAGGGTCCGGTGACTGGGAATAACATTTCCCACGCAAACAACAAAACCCGTCGTCGTTTCCTGCCAAACCTGCAGCATCACCGCTTTTGGGTTGAAGAAGAGAAACGTTTTGTTCGTCTGCGCGTATCTGCCAAAGGCATGCGTGTTATCGACAAGCGCGGCATCACTGTCGTGCTGGCCGAACTGCGCCGCGACGGCAAAATCTAAGGAGCTAAATCATGCGTGAATTGATTCGAATGATCTCTAGCGCCGGTACTGGTCACTTCTACACTACCGACAAGAACAAGCGTACTACCCCGGACAAGCTCGAAAAGAAAATGTTCGACCCGCGCGTTCGCAAGCACGTGATCTACAAAGAAGGCAAAATCAAGTAATTGGTTTTCTTTCTTGTGAAAAAAAGCCCGTATCTCACGATGCGGGCTTTTTTTTGTGCCTGATAAATGATCAGGCCTTTTCTTCGAACACCACGTAGATCTTGCGGCAGGGTTCCAGCACTTCCCAGGTGCCGCTGAAGCCGGCCGGAATGACGAAGCGATCACCGGCCCGCAAGGTCTTGGCGTTGCCGTCGGCATCGCGCAACACCGAAACACCCTGCACGATCTCGCAATACTCATGCTCGGTGTAGTTGACCTTCCACTGTCCGACTTCACCTTCCCAGACCCCGGCGCTCATCTGGCCGCACGGACTGTTGTAGTGGTTGTAGACGGTTTGCTCCGGGTCGCCCTTGAGGATTTTCTCCGCAGCCGGACGGTAGCGATCAGGCTCGGTCCTGGCCTGGCTGAAGTCGACGATATTCTGGATGTTCATGGGCGTGTCCCGTCTGGCCTGCGGTTGGAGAGCTCAAAGTCTATGTTTATTAAAATGAACATCGCAAGGGCGTTTGCTGCCGTTATGTCAAATAAATTGAAACATCCATCGCCGCTGGTTTAGGGTGGCAGCTGCCTTGAGCCGAACAGCTGGCTGGCCGGGCAAGAATTCTTCGAAGGTGCCTGGGTACATCGCCCGGCCCTTGTATTCAATAAGAGGAGGACACTCGCATGACCACCCTGACCCGTGCCGACTGGGAACAACGCGCCAAGGATCTGAAGATCGAAGGCCGCGCCTACATCAATGGCGAATACACCGCCGCCGTTTCCGGCGACACGTTCGAATGCCTGAGCCCAGTCGATGGCCGCCTGCTGGCAACCGTTGCCAGCTGTGACGTCGCCGACGCCCAGCGTGCCGTAGAAAACGCCCGTGCCACGTTCAATTCCGGTGCCTGGTCGCGCCTGGCGCCAGCCAAGCGCAAAGCCACCATGATCCGTTTCGCCGGCCTGCTCAAGGCCAACGCCGAAGAGCTGGCACTGCTTGAAACCCTGGACATGGGCAAGCCGATCAGCGACTCCCTGAACATCGACGTCCCAGGCGCGGCGCAAGCGCTGAGCTGGAGCGGCGAGGCCATCGACAAGATCTACGATGAAGTCGCAGCCACCCCTCACGACCAGCTGGGCCTGGTGACCCGTGAGCCCGTCGGCGTTGTCGCGGCCATCGTGCCGTGGAACTTCCCGCTGATGATGGCCTGCTGGAAACTCGGGCCGGCGTTGTCCACCGGTAACTCGGTGATCCTCAAGCCATCTGAAAAATCACCGCTGACTGCCATCCGCATCGCTGCCCTCGCGGTTGAAGCCGGCATCCCGAAAGGCGTGTTCAACGTGCTGCCGGGTTATGGCCACACCGTGGGTAACGCCCTGGCGCTGCACATGGACGTCGACACCCTGGTGTTCACCGGTTCCACCAAGATCGCCAAGCAACTGCTGATTCGCTCCGGCGAGTCGAACATGAAGCGCGTCTGGCTGGAAGCTGGCGGCAAGAGCCCGAACATCGTGTTTGCCGATGCCCCGGACCTGCAAGCCGCCGCCGAATCCGCGGCTGGCGCCATCGCCTTCAACCAGGGCGAAGTGTGCACCGCCGGTTCGCGCCTGCTGGTGGAGCGTTCGATCAAGGATAAATTCCTGCCGCTGGTGATCGAGGCCCTCAAGGCCTGGAAGCCGGGCAACCCGCTCGACCCGGCCACCACGGTCGGTGCGCTGGTGGATACCCAGCAGATGAACACCGTGCTGTCGTACATCGAAGCCGGGCATGCCGATGGCGCCAAGCTGGTGGCCGGCGGCAAGCGCACGCTGCAGGAAAGCGGTGGCACCTATGTCGAGCCGACGATTTTCGACGGCGTGACCAACGCAATGAAGATCGCCCAGGAAGAAATCTTCGGCCCGGTGCTGTCGGTGATTGCCTTCGACAGCGTGGAAGAAGCCATTGCGATCGCCAACGACACCCAATACGGCCTGGCCGCTGCGGTGTGGACGTCGAACATCTCCAAGGCGCACCTGACCGCCAAGGCACTGCGTGCCGGCAGCGTGTGGGTCAACCAGTACGATGGCGGCGACATGACCGCACCGTTCGGTGGTTTCAAGCAGTCGGGTAACGGCCGCGACAAGTCGCTGCACGCGTTCGACAAGTACACCGAGCTGAAGGCGACCTGGATCAAGTTGTAAGCTTCCAGGAACACCGCTGAAAAAAATGTGGGAGCGGGCTTGCTCGCGAATGAGGTATCACAGTCGCTGATGTATTGACTGGTACACCGCATTCGCGAGCAAGCCCGCTCCCACACTGTTTTGTATGATCTCCAAGTAATCCACAGGAGCGTGGAAATGCGTTGGGCGACCTATTTCGCCGTGTTGGCGTCGGTCTTGAGCGTGGGCCTGGCCTTGGGCGTGAGCATGCCGTTGGTGTCCCTGCGCCTGGAAAGCTGGGGCTATGGCAGCTTCGCCATCGGAGTCATGGCGGCGATGCCGGCCTTCGGTGTGCTACTGGGTGCCAAGGTCTCCAGCGGCCTGGCCTCGCGCCTGGGCACGGCGAACCTGATGCGCCTGTGCCTGTGGGCGGGGGCGATTTCCATCGGCTTGCTGGCGGTATTGCCCAGCTACCCGGTATGGCTGGTGTTGCGGCTGATGATCGGGGTGATCCTGACCATCGTGTTTATCCTCGGCGAAAGCTGGATCAACCAACTGGTGATCGAACGCTGGCGCGGCCGTCTGGTGGCGCTGTATGGCTGCAGCTATGCCTTGAGCCAGCTGTCGGGCCCGTTGCTGCTGGGCGCGCTGGGTACGGACAACGATATTGGCTTCTGGGTGGGTGTCGGTCTGCTGACGTGCTCGCCGATCCTGCTGCTGGGCCGTTCCGGTGCGCCGACTGCCGAGTCTTTCAGCGTGACCTTTGGCGACCTGCTGCGCTTCTGCCAGGGCTTGCCGGCGATTGCCTGGGCGGTGGCGTTGTTCGCCGCATTCGAGGCGATGATTCTTACGTTGTTGCCGGTGTATTGCCTGCAACAGGGTTTCACCGCCGAGATTGCTCTGGCGATGGTCAGCACGGTGGTGGTCGGTGATGCGTTGCTGCAACTGCCGATTGGCGCGCTGGCGGACTACCTGCCTCGGCGCACGCTGTTTCTCGGCTGCGCGCTGATGCTGCTGGTGACGAGCCTGGCGATTCCGCTGTTGCTCGATACGCTGATGATCTGGCCGGTGTGGGTGCTGTTCGGGGCCAGCGCCGGCGGGTTATTCACCCTGTCGCTGATCCTGATTGGCGAGCGCTACCGCGACGACGCACTGGTGCGCGCCAATGCGCATATCGCGCAGCTGTGGGGCATTGGCTGCCTGATCGGCCCGCTGGTGGCCGGTGCCGGCAGCCAGTGGATCAGCGGGCATGCGTTGCCGTTGTTGATGGCGGCGGGGGCGTTGGGGTTGGTGATCCTGTTGCTGCGCCAAGGTGCGTTCGGCGCCGCACAACCCGCCTGAACTTGAAATGCGATCACCTGTGGGAGCCGGGCTTGCCCGCGATGGCGGAGTGTCAGCACCGGATACGTAAACTGACACTCCGCCATCGCAGGCAAGCCAGCTCCCACAGGTCCCGTCGCTGTTCTTAAAGCATGCGTTCCAGCCCGACGGATGTGGCAAACCAGGCATTGAACCGGCGCCACCAACTGCCGGGTTCGCGGGTCAGGGTGTGCAGTTGGCCGTTGTCTTCGGTCACCCATACCACCTGGCCATCCTGCAGCTTCGCCTGGTAGCTCAACGGGGGCGCCATGCCCTCCAGTGCCAGGTTGCGCACGTGTTCCGCCAGTTCGGGACTGTCCACCAGCACCCCGACTTCGGTGTTCCACAGCACCGAGCGCGGGTCGAAGTTGAATGAGCCGATGAAGGATTTCTCCCGATCAAAGATGATCGCCTTGCTGTGCAGGCTGGAATCCGAACCGTGGAATGTACCTTTGCGGAACAGATGAGGGCCGCTGCCGCCACCGTCTCCCGGCTGGCGGCGCAACTCGTATAGCTTCACCCCGTGTTCCAGCAGCGCTTTGCGATAGGGCGCATAACCGCCGTGCACGGCCGGTACGTCGGTGGCTTCCAGGGAATTGGTCAGCAGGCTTACCGATACGCCGGCGTCCGCGCGACCGGTCAGGTACACCAGCCCGGGCTGCCCGGGCACGAAGTAAGCCGAAATCATCATCAGCTCATGGCTGACACCTTCCAGCTCGGGCGCCAGTTGGGTGGTCAGGAGCAGCCGTGGATCCGGATCGGCCTTGGCCAGCACCTTGCTCGGCGCATCCCACAGTGCCTGGTTCCAGGCCCAGATCAGCTCACGGCGCCAGATGTCCATGCGCGGCTGGGTCTTGTAGGTGCGCAGGCGGTTGTACAGGGCATGGTTTTGTTGGCGAGACTCGGCAAGGGAATCTTCCAGGCGTACGCGGGCACTGGCCAGGTCGCCTTTGGAAGCGCTGCTGACGAAGTCACCAATGGGTTTGCTCAGGGCACTGTTCCAGTACTGATCGAAACTGTGGCCCAGTTGCTCGGCCACCGGGCCCACGCTGAGCATGTCGATATCGGTGAAGTTGAGGTTGGGCTCGGCGTCGAAATACTCATCCCCCAGGTTGCGCCCGCCAACGATGGCCACGCTGTTGTCTGCCAGCCACAGCTTGTTGTGCATGCGCCGGTGTTGCAGCGACAGGTCGAACAGCCGCGCCATGGCCCGCGTCACGCCGGTGCTGCGGCCCAGGTGCAGCGGGTTGAACAGGCGAATCTGGATCTGCGGGTGGGCGGCGAGGGTGGCGATGATCTGGTCCAGGCCGTCGCTGGTGGTGTCGTCCAGCAGGATGCGCACGCGCACGCCACGGTCGGCGGCCTTGAGCAGTTCATCCACGAGCATGCGGGTGCTGATGCCGTCGTGGACGATGTAGTACTGCAAGTCGAGGCTGGTCTGGGCGTTGCGGATCAGTTCGGCGCGGGCCATGAAGGCTTCGCTGCTGTTGGGCAGCAGGCGGAACCCGGAGCGGCCTTTGTAGGGTGCGGCCTGGGCCTGGATCGAGCGGCCGAAGGAAGATTCGCTGGCCGGCAGCGCCTCGCTGGGTGTGCGTGGCGCGTCGATGGTGGCGCAGCCGCCCAGGGCCAGGATGCCCAGCAGGAAAAACGGTAATAGCCGGTGGGTCATCAATGACATGGGTTCCGAATCAGGGCGATTGTCGGCATATGACGGCTATTTCCCGTAAAAGGTCAGTCCATCGCTTCGGCCAGCAACCGGATGGCGGTCGCGCCGACCTTGCGTACAGCCTCTTCAATCTGCGGCGTTGGTTTGGCAGCGTAGTTCATGCGCAGGCAGTTCCTGTACTTGCCGGAGGCGGAAAAGATACTTCCCACTGCAATCTGTACACCTTCATCCACCAGCAGCCGGTTGAGTTTCAGGGTATCGAAGCCTTCCGGCAGTTCCACCCACAGCATGAAACTGCCCTGGGGGCGGCTGGCGCGGGTGCCCGCCGGGAAATAGCGGCTGACCCAATCGAGCATCAGGTCGCGATTGCGCTGGTATTGCGTGCGCATCCGCCGCAAATGTGGCTCGAAATGTCCACCTTTCAGAAACTCGGCAATTGCGATCTGCGGCTGGGTCGCGGTGGAGCCGGTGCTGATGTATTTCATGTGCAGCACACGCTCCAGATAGCGACCGGGTGCGACCCAGCCAATCCGCAGGCCGGGTGCGAGGGTCTTCGAGAAAGAGCTGCACAGTACGACGCGGCCATCTTCGTCGAAGGACTTGATGGTGCGTGGCCGCGGGTAGCTGTAGGCCAGTTCGCCATACACGTCGTCTTCGATGATCGCCACGTCAAAGCGCTGGGCCAGGGTCAGCAGTGCGCGTTTGCGCGACTCCGGCATGATGTAGCCCAGTGGGTTGTTGCAGTTGGGGGTCAACTGTATGACTTTGATCGGCCATTGTTCCAGTGCCAGTTCCAGCGCTTCCAGGCTGATACCGGTGAGTGGGTCGGTGGGGATTTCCAGGGCTTTCATGCCCAGGCCCTTCAGGGTTTGCATGGCGCCGTGGAAGCTTGGCGAGTCGACGGCAACGATGTCGCCGGGCTCGCAAATGGCGTGGATGCTGGCGGACAGGGCCTCGTGGCAGCCGGTGGTGATCACCAGGTCCTGGGGCGTCAGTTGGCAGCCTGAATCGAGCATCAGGCGGGCAATCTGTTCACGCAGGTCCAGGTTGCCGTGGATAGTGTCGTAATACAGCCCCGGCATGTCCTGGCGCCGACTGATCCGGGCGAGGCTGCGTAGCAGGGGTTTCATGGTCGGCGACAATACATCCGGCATGCCCCGGCCCAACTGTATGGCGTCTTTGCGTGGCACCGCGCGGATCAGCTCCAGCACTTGGTCCCACTGGGAAATTTCCACCGGGCGCTGGGCGGGGCGGCCTACGGCGGGCAATGCCGGCAAGTCGCGGCCCACCGGTACGAAGTAGCCGGATTTGGGTTTGGGCATCGCCAGGCCGTTGTCTTCCAGTACGCGGTAGGCCTGCTGCACGGTGCTCAGGCTGACCCCATGCTCCACACTCAAGGCCCGAACTGACGGCAATCTGTCGCCCGGGCGATAGAAACCCTGCTCGATGCGCGTGCCCAACAGTTCGGCGAGGTTGACGTATAGGGTCATGGCGGTGCTTCCCGGTTACCAGTACAGATAGGCTGAAAATACAGGATTCAGCGGCCGATAGGCAGTATCTGTATGGATTTAATACAGGGTGGTTGAATCTGTCATGGTTTTACGCGCCGGCTCATCCTACGTACTCATGGCAACACGTTAATGAGGGGCAGGAAAATGAGCGGTATGAGCGATGTGCGGTTGGCGTTACACAGTCAGGAACTGGAAGCCGGGCAGGAGCGGCGCATGGCGGCGCGTACCAAGGCCCCCACACTCAGTTCATGGGCGTTGTTCTGGCACCGCATGCATACGCGCAAAACCTTGCTGGAGCTGACCCCCGAGCAACTGCGAGACGTGGGCTTGAGTGCCGAGCAGGCGCGCCGGGAAGGCTTGAAGCCCTTCTGGCGCGGCTGATTCAGACCAGTTCTTTCAATCGGTGCCAGAGCATTCCCAGCGCCAGCAGCGGCGAGCGCAAATGCTTGCCGCCCGGGAAAGTGATGTGCGGCACCTTGGCAAACAGATCAAAGCGCCCGCTTTGCTGGCCGCTGATGGCTTCGCCCAACAGTTTGCCTGCCAGGTGGGTGGCGTTGAGGCCATGGCCGGCATAGGCCTGGGCGAAATACACATTGGGCTGGTCGGCCAGTCGGCCAATCTGCGGCAGGCGGTTGGCGCCAATGCCGATCATCCCGCCCCACTGGTAGTCGATTTTCACGTTGGCCAGTTGTGGAAACACCTGCAGCATTTTCGGACGCATATAGGCACCGATGTCCTTCGGATCCCGTCCGGAGTAATGGCAGGCACCGCCGAACAGCAAGCGTCGGTCGGCTGACAGCCGGAAGTAATCCACCGTCACCCGCTGGTCACACACCGCCATGTTTTGCGGCAGCAACTCGGCTGCCTGGGCTTCGCTCAAGGGCTCGGTGGCGATGATGTAGCTGCCGGCGGGCAGCACCTTGCCGCTCAGATGCGGGTTGAGGCCGTTCAAATAAGCATTGCAGCCCAGCACCAGGGTCTTGGCGCGCACATTGCCCTGGGCGGTGTGTACGTTGACCTCCGGGCCGTAATCGATCCGCACCGCCTCGGAATGCTCGAACAACTGGACGCCCAACTGCTGTGCAGCGGCTGCCTCGCCGAGGGCCAGGTTCAGCGGGTGCAGGTGGCCGGAGCCCATGTCGATCATGCCGCCAACATAGCGGTTGGAGCCGATCACACTGCGCATCTCGCTGGCTTGCAGCAGGCGCACTTCATGGCGATAGCCAAGGCCTTGCAGCTCTTCGGCGTCGGCGGCCAGGTGTTCCAGGTCGCGGGGTTTGTTGGCCAGGTCGCAGTAGCCCCAGGTCAGGTCGCAGGCGATCTGCGAACGTTCGACCCGCTGGCGCACGATTTCCACGGCTTCCAGGCCCATCAATTTCATCTGGCGCACGCCCTCGGTGCCGATGACGTTGGTGAACTGATCCAGGCCATGACCGACGCCACGAATCAGTTGCCCGCCATTGCGCCCGCTGGCGCCCCAGGCAATCTTGCGGGCTTCCAGCAGGACTACGCTGAAACCCCGTTCGGCCAGTTCCAGAGCAGTGTTGAGCCCCGAAAAGCCGCCGCCGACCACGCACACATCGGCCACGATTTCACCTGTCAGCACCGGATAATCAGGCTGCGGGAAACTGCTGGCGGCGTAGTAGGAATTGGCGTGCCGGGCGCTGGCGGTCATGGGGAGCATCCCTGTTTGGAAAATTTGACGCAGGATACAGCGGTCGGGCGAAGCTGTCTCACCGGGGGCTTTTAGGGCAGAATCCACGCCTATTCGCCGTTCGGTCCCTGTGTCGATGAGTTGCAACAGTCAGAAAGTCAACGCGCTGCGCCGGCAGATTCCCTCGTTCGAGTGTGTCCCGGGTTGCCACGACTGCTGTGGGCCGGTGACCACGTCCCCCGAGGAAATGTCGCGCCTGCCGCGCAAGACCGCTGCCGAGCAGGAAGCGGCGATGGACGAACTCAACTGCGTGCACCTTGGCCCCAATGGCTGCACCGTGTACGACGAGCGCCCGCTGATTTGCCGCTTGTTCGGCACCACGCCGACCTTGCCATGCCCCAACGACCGCCGCCCGGTGGAGTTGATCCACCCACGGGTGGAAAAGCAGATTCATGCGTACATGGCGTCGACGCGTCAGGTATTGGTCTAGCGGATGTCCCCGCTCCCACATTGGCCTGTGGTGCTGTCTTAATCCGGGATCGGCAGGTTCAGGCTCTCTTTCACCTCTTCCATCACGATATAGCTCTTGGACTCCCGTACGTGGGGCAGCTTGAGCAGGATATCGCCGAGCAACTTGCGGTACGACGCCATCTCCGAAATGCGCGCCTTCACCAGATAGTCGAAATCCCCCGACACCAGGTGGCACTCCAGCACGTGGGGCAGTTTCAGCACGGCGCGTCGGAATTCTTCAAAGGTGTCGCCGGACTTGTAGTCGAGGCTGATCTCGACAAACACCAGCAGGCTGCCCTTCAAATGCTGCGGGTTGAGCCGGGCGTTGTAGCCCATGATGATCCCTTCGCGCTCCAGGCGCCGGACCCGCTCGGTGCAGGGCGTGGTCGATAGCCCGACCTTTTCCCCCAGCTCCGTAAACGAAATTCGCCCGTCGGCCTGCAGGATGCGCAGGATGTTGCGGTCGATCTTGTCCAGCTCCCGCTTGGTCTGAGTGTTGGTCCGCATAGGGGATGCTCCTCCGTGAAAAGGGTTTTTGCCGAGAATTGTCGCCAAATATAGGCAGTTATATAGTGAAATGCACTGGTGATTGCTTTTTATACTGCCCACATCTTTGTGCTGAACAACAAACGTCAGCGGTCAAGCCGTGATGAGGGAATAAAAATGCGCGTTCTGGTCTTGGGTAGCGGTGTCATTGGCGTGGCCAGTGCCTACTATTTGGCACGAGCTGGTTTTGAAGTGGTCGTGGTCGACCGTCAGCCGGCTGTGGCCATGGAGACCAGTTTCGCCAACGCCGGGCAGATCTCGCCGGGCTACGCCTCGCCATGGGCTGCGCCGGGTGTGCCGCTCAAGGCTATCAAATGGTTGCTGGAGCGCCATGCGCCCCTGGCGATCAAGGCCACCGCCGATATCGACCAGTACCTGTGGATGGCGCAGATGCTGCGCAACTGCACCGCCAGCCGTTATGCGGTGAACAAGGAGCGTATGGTGCGCCTGTCCGAATACAGCCGCGATTGCATCGACGAGCTGCGTGCCGAGACCGGCATCGCCTACGAAGGGCGCACTTTGGGGACTACCCAACTGTTCCGTACGCAGGCTCAGCTGGACGGTGCTGCCAAGGACATCGCGGTATTGAAAGAGTCCGGTGTGCCTTACGAGCTGCTGGACCGCGCCGGGATTGCCCGCGTCGAGCCGGCCCTGGCGAGCGTCACCGATATTCTTGCCGGTGCCCTGCGCCTGCCGAACGACCAAACCGGCGACTGTCAGATGTTTACCACCCGCCTTGCCGACATGTGCAAGCAACTGGGTGTCGAATTCCGCTTCGAGCAAGATATCCAGCGCCTGGACTACGCCGGTGACCGGATCAACGGCGTGTGGATCGACGGCAAGCTGGAAACTGCCGACCGCTACGTGCTGGCCCTCGGCAGCTACTCGCCGAAATTGCTCAAGCCGCTGGGAATCAAGGCGCCGGTGTACCCGCTCAAGGGTTACTCGATGACCGTGCCGATCACCAACCCGGCGATGGCCCCGACCTCGACCATTCTCGATGAGACCTACAAGGTCGCGATCACCCGTTTCGACAACCGTATTCGCGTCGGTGGCATGGCTGAGATAGCCGGTTTTGACCTGTCGCTGAACCCGCGTCGGCGGGAAACCCTGGAGATGATCGTCAACGACCTTTATCCTCAGGGCGGTGATTTGAGCCAGGCCAGTTTCTGGACCGGCCTGCGCCCGACCACGCCGGACGGCACGCCGATCGTGGGTGCAACCCCGTTCAAAAACCTGTTTCTGAACACCGGCCACGGCACCCTCGGTTGGACCATGGCCTGTGGCTCTGGTCGTTTGCTGGCCGACCTGATGGCGAAGAAAACCCCGCAAATCAGTGCCGAAGGCCTCGATATTTCCCGTTATGGCAACCACCAGGAGTCTGCAAAACATGTCAATCCAGCGCCAGCTCACCAATGAGCGCATGAGCCAGATCGTTGTTCACAGCGGTACCGTGTATCTGGCAGGGCAGGTCGGCGACGACATGAGTGCCGGGATTGAACAGCAGACCCGCGAAACCCTCGTCAATATTGAGCGTTTGCTGGACCTGGCCGGTACCGACAAGACCAAGCTGCTGTCGGTGACCATCTACCTGAAAGACATTGACGCCGATTTCGCCGGGATGAACGCGGTATGGGACAAGTGGCTGCCAAAAGGCGTCGCGCCGGCCCGTGCCACGGTTGAAGCGAAACTCTGCGAACCGGAAATCCTGGTGGAGCTGTCGGTTGTGGCCGCTCTGCCGTAAGCAAAAAATCCTCTCCCGGTGCCTGCGTTGTCAGCGGGTACCGGTTTTTTCTTCCCACCGCCGCCTAGAAGCCTGCCGCCATGCGTCCTGCCCGTGCCCTGATCGACCTCCAAGCCCTGCGCCATAACTACCAACTGGCCCGTGAAGTCACGGGTGGGGCCAAGGCCCTCGCCGTGATCAAGGCGGATGCCTACGGCCACGGTGCCGTGCGTGTTGCCCAGGCGCTGGAAGCCGAGGCGGACGGGTTTGCCGTGGCCTGCATCGAGGAAGCGCTGGAGCTGCGGGCCGCCGGGATTCGCGGGCCGGTGCTGTTGCTCGAAGGTTTTTTCGAAGCCGACGAGCTGCCGCTGATCATCGAGCATGATTTCTGGTGCGTGGTGCATTCGCTGTGGCAGCTGGACGCGATTGAACAGGCGCAACTCAGCAAGCCGCTGACCGTCTGGCTCAAGCTAGATTCGGGCATGCACCGCGTTGGCTTGCACCCCAAGGATTATCACGACGCTTACCAGCGCCTGCTGGCCAGCGGCAAAGTCGCGAAGATCGTGCTGATGAGCCACTTCGCCCGCGCCGATGAGCTGGACAGCACCAGCAGCGAAGAGCAAGTAGCGGTGTTTGAAGCGGCGCGCCAGGGCTTGTCGGCCCAGGTCAGCCTGCGCAACTCGCCGTCGGTGCTGGGCTGGCCGAACGTTTCCAGTGACTGGGTACGCCCGGGCATCATGCTCTACGGCGCCACGCCGTTTGGCGAAGACCAGGCCATCGCCGCGCGTTTGCAGCCGGTGATGACCCTCGAATCGAAAGTCATCTGCGTACGTGAACTGCCGGCCGGCGAACCTGTGGGCTATGGTGCCAGGTTCATTACCCCGAAACCGATGCGCATCGGGGTAGTTGCCATGGGCTACGCCGACGGCTACCCGCGCCACGCACCCACCGGCACCCCGGTGCTGGTGGCCGGCCAGCGCAGCCAGTTGCTGGGCCGTGTGTCGATGGACATGCTGTGTGTCGACCTGACCGACGTGCCCCAGGCCGGGCTCGGTTCCACCGTCGAATTGTGGGGCAAAAACATCCTCGCCAGTGACGTTGCCACCGCCGCCGACACCATTCCGTACCAGATCTTCTGCAACCTGCGCCGAGTGCCACGGCTCTATTCCGGCGCTTGAGCGGCACCCACGAATGGCAGATCCCGGGATTTAGGCCAAAGTGTTGTAAATACTGAACGCTGTCGCCATGATAACGCTCAATTACAACAACGCCTGAATCCTAGGAGGCTCCTGCATTGGACGTCGGCGAACGACTGCAATCCATCCGTAAACTGAAAGGTCTTTCCCAGCGTGAGCTAGCCAAGCGCGCGGGCGTCACCAACAGCACCATTTCGATGATCGAAAAAAACAGTGTCAGCCCCTCCATCAGCTCCTTGCGCAAGGTGCTGGGCGGCATTCCCATGTCGATGGTGGAGTTCTTTTCCGAGGAGATCCTCCAGGAAAAACCGACCCAGATCGTCTATAAAGCCAATGAGCTGATCGATATCTCCGACGGCGCCGTCACCATGAAACTGGTGGGCCGCGCGCATCCGAGCCGGGCGATTGCGTTCCTCAACGAGATCTACCCGCCAGGTGCTGATACCGGCGAAGAGATGCTCACCCACGAGGGCGAGGAAACCGGGATCCTGGTGGAAGGTCGCCTGGAGCTGGTGGTCGGCCTTGAAACTTTTGTGCTCGAAGCCGGCGATAGCTACTACTTTGAAAGCACCAAGCCGCACCGTTTTCGCAATCCGTTCGAAGTGCCGGCGCGACTAATCAGCGCAGCCACACCCGCGAACTTTTAAGAAAAGAGGCGTCCTGCCTATGTCGCAGAGACGCCCGTAGCAGCATTCTGTCTTGCTGAATCTCCCCTTGGTTAATAGGGTTGTTTCGGCGGGGCGGGCTAACCGTTATACTTTCGCCGCCTGCGAAACCGTGGCCGCAGGCGTGAATAGCCACCATTGAGGGTGAACGCGTGAACCTAATTATGAAAATGCTGGCTGCACCAGCAACCGTACTGGCCCTATGGGCTGTCAGCGCTCAAGCTGCGACCAATGATGAAATTGCCAAGCGCCTGGAGCCTGTAGGCCAGGTGTGCGTCCAGGGGCAAGAGTGCAAGGGGATGGAAGTGGCAGTGGCTGCGGGCGGCGGCGGTGCGAAATCGCCGGATGACGTAATCGCCAAGCACTGCAACGCTTGCCACGGTACCGGCCTGTTGGGCGCACCGAAAATCGGTGACACCGCCGCCTGGAAAGACCGCGCGGACCATCAGGGTGGCCTCGATGGCCTGCTGGCCAAGGCCATTACCGGTCTGAACGCCATGCCGCCAAAAGGCACCTGCGCCGATTGCTCGGATGCCGAGCTTAAAGGCGCGATCGAGAAGATGTCGGGGCTGAAATAAACCGATCTTCGCCAAAAGAGCCGCTGACCAGCGGCTTTTTTGTGCCCGCGATTTGCCTTTTGAGGCTGTTCTTTGCAGCAAAGACCCGGCAAGCTCGGTCCAACCCCAATTCATGGAATGTTCGGGAGAAGTCGGATGGTGCAGTTGTGTTCAATCGAGCAAGCAGTCGACGACGTACTGGCACGGCTGCCGGCGCATATTCACATGGGCATGCCCCTGGGCCTGGGCAAACCCAACCTGTTCGTCAACGCGCTGTACCGGCGTATCGCCAAGTTGCCGGACCGGGCGCTGACCATCTACACAGCCCTGGCCCTGGGTCGCCCTACCTTGGGCGATGGTTTGCAGAAGCGCTTTCTCGAGCCCTTTATCGAACGGGTCTTCGGTGACTATCCCGAGCTGGACTTCCTCGCCGCACTGCGCAAGGACAGCCTGCCGTCGAACATTCACGTGCAGCAGTTCTTCATGCAGCCCGGCAGTTTGCTCCACAGCCTTTCGGCGCAGCAGGATTACGTCAGCAGCAACTACAGCCACGCTGCCCGTGATATCAATGCCGCCGGCCTGAACCTCGTCGCGCAACTGGTGGCCAGCAGCGCCGAACATCCGGATCGCCTGAGCCTGAGCTGCAACCCCGACATCACCCTCGACCTGTTGCCGATGATCGCCAAGCGCCGCGAGGCCGGTGAAACCATCCTGGTGGTGGGCCAGGTTCACAGTGATTTGCCCTACATGCCCGGCGACGCCGAGCTGGGCATGGATGAGTTCGACTTCCTGATCGACGAGAAGGACAGCACCACGCTGTTCTCCACCCCGAACATGCCGGTGGGTATCCAGGATCACTTTATCGGTTTGCACGCCAGCACCCTGGTGCGCGACGGCGGTACCTTGCAGATCGGCATCGGCTCCATGGGCGATGCACTGACTGCGGCCTTGCTGGCGCGCCAGGCCGATAACGAGGCGTATCGCCTGTTGCTCACCGACCTGGATGTGTACCAATGGGCACCGCTGATCAGCCACGAAGGCGGAGTCGCGCCGTTTGCCCGTGGGCTGTACGGTTGCAGCGAAATGTTCGTCAATGGCCTGCTGGTGCTGGCCGATGCCGGGATTGTGCGGCGCAAGGTATACCCGGACGTCGCGACCCAGGAGCGGGCCAACGCCGGCACCCTGGACGAAGCGGCACAGACCGACGGCATCTCGGTGCATGGCGGCTTCTTCCTCGGGCCTCGTAGCTTTTACGAGCGTTTGCGGGACTTGCCGCAGAGCAAGCGCCTGGAATTCAACATGACCCGCATCAGCTACATCAACGAGCTGTACGGCCAGGAAGAACTCAAGCGTTTGCAGCGCCTGGATGCGCGCTTCATCAACAGCGCGTTTACCGTGACCCTGTTGGGCGCGGGCGTGGCCGACCAGTTGGAAGACGGCCGCGTGCTCAGCGGTGTTGGCGGGCAATACAACTTTGTCGCCCAGGGCCATGCGCTGGAAGGCGCGCGCTCGATCCTGATCCTGCGCAGCTGGCGCGAATCGGGCGGCGAGGTCAGTTCCAATATCGTCTGGGAATACGGGCACTGCACGATTCCCCGGCACCTGCGAGACATCGTCATCACCGAATACGGCATCGCGGATTTACGCGGGCAGACTGATGCCAGGGTGATCGAGGCGCTGCTGAATATCACCGACTCACGGTTCCAGGAAGACTTGATCGAGCAGGCGCAAAAGGCCGGGAAGTTGCCGAAGGATTTCCAGCTGGATCCGCGGTTTGCCGACAACACGCCGGAGCGTTTGCAGGGGATTCAGGCGCGGCATCCACGGCTGTTCCCGGAGTATCCGCTGGGCAGTGACTTCACGGATGAAGAGCGGGATTTGTTGCGGGCGTTGAACTGGCTCAAGAGCAAATTCAAGCTGACGGAAATTCTGGAACTGGGCAAGGCGGCGCTGGATGCACCGGAGCCGGAAGCGTTTCCCGAGCATTTGGTACGGATGCGACTGGATAAGCCGGAGGGGTTGAAGGAGGACTTGTATCAGCGCCTGTTGCTAGCGGGCCTACAAGCTACCGCGCACTAGAAAACACAGGAGATCAAATGTGGGAGCGGGCTTGCTCGCGAAAGCGGTGGATCAGTCGACCTATCCGGTGACTGACACACCGCTTTGGCGAGCAAGCCCGCTCCCACATGTTTAACCGTGCCCGCACCGATTACTCGATAAAGGTCACAACCCCACCCGCCAACGACTGCACCCGCGCCAGCGACTCAACCCGGTAACCCTGGGCATCCAGCTCCGCACGGCCACCCTGGAACGACTTCTCGATCACGATCCCCAAACCTGCAACGGTCGCGCCGGCCTGTTTGATGATCGAGATCAGCGCCTGGGACGCCTTACCGTTGGCCAGGAAGTCGTCAATGATCAGCACGCGGTCGCTGCTGGTCAGGTGGCGCGGGGAAATCGCCACGGTGCTTTCGGTTTTCTTGGTGAAGGAATACACCGTCGCCGACAGCAGGTTTTCGGTCAGGGTCAGGGACTGTTGCTTGCGGGCGAAAATCACCGGCACGCCGAGGTTCAGGCCGGTCATGATCGCCGGTGCAATGCCCGAGGCTTCGATGGTGACGATCTTGGTAATGCCCGAATCTTTGAACAACGCAGCAAACTCGTCACCGATCAGTTTCATCAGCGCCGGGTCGATCTGGTGGTTCAGAAAGGCGTCGACCTTGAGTACCTGATCGGAAAGCACGATGCCTTCTTCGCGAATTTTCTTGTGCAGTGCTTCCACGAAAGCTTCCTCTGTTGGCGCAACACGCGCCGAAAGTAGATTAAAAAGTAGTCGATTCTAGCGCTTTAACATCGCGCGTATATCCGCCAGGGCGGTGTTGCCGCGAACGGCTTTGACTTCGGTCGGTGTGTCGTCGTTGCCTTCCCAGGCCAGGTCGTCCGGCGGCAGTTCGTCGAGGAACCGGCTGGGGGCACAATCGATGATCTCGCCGTACTGCTTGCGCTTGGCGGCAAAGGTGAAGGCCAATGTCTGACGCGCGCGGGTAATGCCCACGTAGGCCAGGCGCCGTTCTTCCTCGATGGTGTCGGCTTCGATGCTGGAGCGGTGCGGGAGGATTTCCTCTTCCATGCCCATGATGAACACGTAGGGGAATTCCAGGCCCTTGGACGCATGCAAGGTCATCATCTGCACGCCTTCGGCGCCGTCTTCCTCTTCCTGCTGGCGTTCAAGCATGTCCCGCAGCACCAGCTTGCCGATGGCGTCCTCGACGGTCATCTCGCCTTCTTCGTCCTTCTCCAGGGTATTTTTCAACGCCTCGATCAGGAACCACACGTTGCCCATGCGGTAATCGGCAGCCTTGTCGCTGGAGCTGTTGGTGCGCAGCCAGTTCTCGTAGTCGATGTCCATGACCATGCTGCGCAGGGCGCTGATCGGGTCTTCGCCGGCGCACTGCTCGCGCACCTTGTCCATGAAGCGCTTGAAGCGCGCCAGGCGGTCGGTGAAACGAGTGTCGAGGTGCTCGCCCAGGCCGATTTCGTCGGTGGCGGCGTACATCGAGATCTTGCGTTCGGTGGCGTAGTTGCCGAGCTTTTCCAGGGTAGTCGAACCGATTTCCCGGCGTGGGACGTTGATCACCCGCAGGAAGGCGTTGTCGTCGTCCGGGTTCACGATCAGCCGGAAGTAGGCCATCAGGTCTTTCACTTCCTGGCGTCCGAAAAAGCTGTTGCCGCCCGACAGGCGATAAGGAATCTGGTGGTGCTGCAGCTTCAGCTCGATCAGCTTGGCCTGGTAGTTGCCGCGGTACAGGATCGCGAAATCGCTGTAGGGCCGGTCGGTACGCAGGTGCAGGGTGAGCAGTTCGACGGCCACGCGCTCGGCTTCGGCGTCTTCGTTGCGGCAGCGGATCACGCGGATCTCGTCGCCGTGGCCCATCTCGCTCCACAGTTGCTTTTCAAACTCGTGGGGGTTGTTGGAGATCAGCACGTTGGCGCAACGCAGGATGCGGCTGGTGGAGCGGTAGTTCTGCTCCAGCATCACGACTTTCAGGGACGGGTAGTCGTCCTTGAGCAGCATCAGGTTTTCCGGGCGGGCGCCGCGCCAGGCGTAGATCGACTGGTCGTCATCGCCTACCACGGTGAACTGGTTGCGCTTGCCGATCAGCAGCTTCACCAGCAGGTATTGGCTGGCGTTGGTGTCCTGGTATTCGTCCACCAGCAGGTAGCGGACTTTGTTCTGCCACTTTTCGAGGATGTCGGCATGTTCCTGGAACAGCTTCACCGGCAGCAGGATCAGGTCGTCGAAGTCCACTGCGTTGAACGCCTTGAGCGTGCGCTGGTAGTGGGTGTAGACAATGGCGGCAGTCTGCTCCTTGGGATTGCGCGCAGCTTCCAGGGCTTCGGCGGGCAGGATCAGGTCGTTTTTCCACGAGCCGATCATGTTCTTGATCTCGTCGACGCCGTCGTCGCCCGCGTATTCCTTCTGCATGATGTCGGTCATCAGCGCCTTGACGTCTGTCTCGTCAAAGATCGAGAAGCCCGGCTTGTAGCCCAACCGCACGTGCTCTTTGCGGATGATGTTCAGCCCCAGGTTGTGGAAGGTACACACGGTGAGGCCACGGCCTTCGCCACCCTTGAGCAGGGTGCCGACGCGCTCTTTCATTTCCCGCGCCGCCTTGTTGGTAAAGGTCATGGCGACGATGTACTGGGCACGGATGCCACAGCTCTGGATCAGGTGCGCGATCTTGCGGGTGATCACGCTGGTCTTGCCGGAACCGGCACCGGCGAGCACCAATAGAGGGCCGCCGACGTAGTTCACGGCTTCTTGCTGCCGGGGATTGAGTCGGGACATACGAAATTCAGGAGGTCATTGATCAAAAGGGCGGGCATTTTAACAGGCTGGCAAGATTCTGCTGCCTCTGAACGACAGTGTGACGTACCACTCGATCTAAATTTGCCGGTTTTGTTACTTTGCCGCAGGATGTGCAGGGTATTTAGGACTATTGTTCGGTCTAGAGCTGCACAGTGCGCATTTGATAACCCATATCATTGGTCATTATCGGGGCGCACGTCATAATGCCCGCCGCCAACGAAATTTTGCAGAGTCTAGGGAGCTAGCTTGTCTACGCCTGTCGAACCCTTGCGTTTGCTGCTACTGGCCGATGAGCCAGCGTGGGCAGCGTTATTGCGCGAGTGCCTGGCGCCGATGGGCGACGGAGCTGTGCTGATCAGCGCGCCAAACTGGGAGTCTGTGAGCAACCTGTTCGACGACGATCACAGCGCGGTGCTGTTGACCACGGCCAACCTTCAGCCCGGCCCCGGTCGCTGCAGCTTGCCAACGGTATTGCTGTTGGAAGAGGAACCCCTGGTTTCACCCCTCGGCGTCAGCGACTGGCTGATCCTGAATGCATTGGATGTCGATACATTGCGCCGTTGCCTGCGGCATGTGCGCGAGCGCGGTGTACTGGAAAACACCCTGCAACGCCTGGCCGAACAGGACCCGCTGACCGGTATCGCCAACCGCCAGGGCTTCCAGACCCTGCTGACCGCCCGCCTGGCGGAAAACGAAGGCCGTGGCGTTGCCCTCGGCCACCTCGACCTGGACAACTTCCGTCACGCCAACGACGCCCTCGGCCACCAGGCCGGCGACCGGCTGATCCTGCAAGTGGTCTCGCGGCTCAAGAGCCAGCTGGAGGCCGGCGATCAACTGGCGCGCCTGGGCAGCGACGAATTTGCCCTGCTGATCGATACCCGCCGTGCGCCCCAGCGCGCCGAATGGATGGCCGAGCGCATCGTCGAAGCCATGGCCGAACCCTATTGGGTCGATGGCGAAAGCCTGCTGATCGGTTGCAGCCTCGGCGTGGCCCATGCCCGCGCCAAGGCTGGCGCCGACCCGTTGATGTGGCACGCCCACATCGCCATGCAGCAAGCCAAAAGCACCCAGGGCTGCACCTTTCATATCTTCAACGAACGCATCAACCGCAATGCCCGCAGCCTCGCCGACCTTGAGAGCGAACTGCGCCGGGCGTTGCGCCGTGACGAACTGGAACTGCATTACCAGCCCCGCCTGGACCTCGACGATGGGCATATCGTCGGCCTGGAAGCACTGGTGCGCTGGCGCCACGGTGAGCGCGGCCTGTTGCCGCCGAGCGAGTTCGTGCCGCTGGCCGAACAGAGCGGCTTGATCGTGCCGCTGGGCTACTGGGTGATTTCCCGGGCCCTGCGCGACATGCAGGACCTGCGCGAACGCGGGATTGCGCCGTTGCACATGGCGGTCAACCTGTCGTTCCGCCAGTTTCAGGACAGCCAACTGCTCAGCACCCTCAGCCGGCTGATTGCCGAGCGCGGCGTGGAAGCCCAGTGGCTGGAATTTGAGCTGACGGAAACCGCCGTGATGCGCCGCAGCGACCTGGTCAAGCAGACCATGGATGCGCTGGGCCGCCTGGGTGTGCGCTTTTCCCTGGATGACTTTGGCACCGGCTTTTCGTCGTTCGTGCACCTCAACAGCCTGCCGATTGCCTTGCTGAAGATCGACAAGAGCTTTGTCGGCGGCATGGAAGAGCGCGAAGAGAATCGCAAGCTGGTGCACGCCATGATCAACCTGGCTCATAACCTGAACCTGGAAGTGGTCGCCGAGGGCGTGGAAACCGCCGAGCAACTGGCGTTGCTGCGGTTGTTCGGCTGCGATCAGGCCCAGGGTTACCTGATCAGCAAGCCGTTGCCGTTGGCGGAACTGGTGGACTACCTGACGTTTGGTGACAGCCAGGAACTGGTGGGCGGCGTGATCTGACCGTGTAAACCCGATCAAAATGTGGGAGCCAGCTTTTGTGGGAGCTGGCTTGCCTGCGATAGCATCACTGCGATGTGTCTGACCTACCGAGGTGCCTGCATCGCGGGCAAGCCCGGCTCCCACATAAGCCAACTCCTACACTGACCGAGTAGAGTCATTACTCCGGCTGCGCGGCTTGAAATCCTTGGTGGGTTTCAGGCTCCTGGCGAATCATCCGCTTCATCTTCCGTTCAAACGCCCAGGTCAGGCTGACTGCCGCGCACGCCAGGCCCAGGGCCAGGCCCCACCAAACGCCCGTCGGCCCCCAGCCGAGATTGAACGCCATCAACCATGCGGCCGGTGCGCCGATCAGCCAGTAGCAGCCCAGTCCGACCAGGAAGGTGGTCTTGGCATCCTTGAGTCCGCGAATACAGCCCATGGCGATGGTCTGCACGCCGTCGAACAGCTCAAACCATGCGGCCACCGCCAGCAGGCTGACGGCGAGGTTGATCACGTCGCGAAACGCCGGGTCATGCTGGTCGAGGAACAAGCTGATCAGTGGGTGCGAGAACAACCACAGCACCGCTGCAAAGCCCAGCATCACCACTGCGCCAAAGCCTATGCCAACTCGCCCGGCCAGCCGCGCTTCCAGCAACTGCCCGGCACCATAATGCTGGCCGATACGCATGGTGATCGCGTACGACATGCCCGCCGGCACCATGAACGCCACCGACACGATCTGCAGGGCGATCTGGTGCGCAGCCAGCTGCGTACTGCCCATGGTGCCCATGCACAGCGCGGCGAACGCAAAGAGCCCGACTTCCACCGCATAGGTGCCACCAATCGGCAGGCCCAGGCGCCACAGTTCCCGCAGGTAGTGCAGGTTGGGCCGCAGCAAACCCTTGCGCAGCGGATACGCGTCGTAGGCACGGTTGTATTTGATGTACCAGATCAGCGCCAGGGCCATGCAGTTGGCAACGATGGCGGTGACCAGGCCAATGCCCACCAGCCCGAGTTTCGGCAGGCCGAACATGCCTTCGATCAACGCGTGGTTGAGCAGGTAGTTGATCACCGTGCCGCCCAGGCTGATCACCATCACCGGCGTGGCCTTGCCGATAGCACTGGTGAAGCCGCGCAGGGCCATGAACGTCAGGTAGCCGGGCAGGGCGAACGGCAGGATGGTCAGGAACTGGCCGGCGGACGCGACGTTGGTTTCGGTCTGGCCGAACATCAGCAGCACTGGCTTGAGGTTCCACAGCAGCAAACCAGCCACCAGCGCCATCAACCAGGCCAGCCACAGCCCGGCCTGGGTCAGGCGGGTGGCGCCTTCGATGTCGCCGGCGCCCTGGCGGATCGCGACCAGCGTGCCCACGGCAGCGATCACGCCGATGCAGAAAATCGACACGAACGAATAGCTCGCCGCACCCAGGCCTCCGCCGGCCAGGGCCTCGGGGCTCAGGCGGGCCATCATCAGGGTGTCGGTCAGCACCATCAGCATGTGGGCCAACTGTGAGGCAATCAGCGGCCCTGACAGCCGCAGAATGGCCCAGAGTTCGGTACGTGCCGGATGCTGCATGATCATCACGCTCAAAAAGTCAGGGAGGGGTGGAAGGGTTGATTCTCGGCGCCCACAGCGCATTGCACAAAGGGATAAATCCGATGGTTCGCATGATTAAAACTCATGCCTGAATGATTCTGGTAGGGTTTCGATATTGCGCCGTCGGAGTTTTCGCCATGTCTCGTCGTCTTCCTCCTCTTTACGCCTTGCGCGCGTTTGAAGCTGCGTCCCGCTACAACTCGTTCACCCGGGCGGCGGAAGAGTTGTCGATTACCCAAAGTGCGGTGAGCCGGCACATTCGTACCCTGGAAGAGCATTTCGCCTGCCGCCTGTTCCAGCGCAGCGGCCGCACCTTGCAACTCACCGAGGCAGCGCGCCTGTTGCTGCCGGGCGTGCGTGAAGGCTTTGCGGCCCTGGAGCGCGCCTGCCATACCTTGAATGCCGAGGACGACATCCTGCGCATGAAGGCGCCGTCCACCCTGACCATGCGCTGGCTGCTGGCGCGGCTCAGTCGCTTCCGGCACCTGCAGCCGGGCAATGAAGTGCAACTGACCAGCGCCTGGATGAGCGTCGATGAGGTGGATTTCAACCAGGAACCATTCGATTGCGCGGTGTTGCTGAGCAACGGGCATTTCCCGCCGGACTGGGAAGCCAGCTACCTGTTTCCGGAGTTGCTGATTCCGGTGGGCGCGCCGAACCTGTTGAGCGACGGGCCCTGGGACGTTGCGCGCCTGGCCTCTGCCGAACTGCTGCACCCGACGCCGGACCGGCGTGACTGGCGCAACTGGCTGGAGCGCATGGGGCTGTCATCCCAGGTTTCGCTCAAGGGCGGGCAGGTGTTCGATACCTTGGAGTTGGGCATGATCGCCGCCGCCCGAGGGTACGGCGTGTCCATGGGCGACTTGCTGATGGTGGCCGAAGACTTGGCCCAGGGCCGCCTGAGTCTGCCATGGCCCACCGCTGTGGCCAGTGGGGAAAATTACTATTTGGTGTGGCCGAAGACCCGGCCGGGTGGCGAGCGTTTGCGACGGCTGGGTGACTTTCTCCAGGGCGAAGTGCAGGCCATGGAATTGCCCCAGGTCGAGCGCCTCGACTGAGTGGATTGCGCACCGGCCAGCAATCGTTTGCGCGATACCCCTGTGATTCGCTCAAGTATTGAGCCTGCCCGCCGAAGTAGGGTTGTTGGAACTACCGTTCTGCAACGTTTCCCCTATTAGAATTTTGCCGAGCAGCGCTATGAGATCAGGATGATCCTGGCCTCGGCCAGGAGCCTTCATGTCTCAACCTCGCGCCCGGATTGCCTCTCAACTGGGGCTTGCCCTCGCCGTGATACTGGCTGTCGTCATCAGCGGCAGCACGGTATTCGCGTTGCGTTCGCTGGACTCCGCCAACCTCGACACCCGCGAGGAGCACCTGGCCAGCGAGGCCCGCTTGCTGGCCGACCAGCTCAATACCTTCCACAGCACCTTGCGCGAAAGTACCCAGCGTTTGAGCGGGCTGTTTGAAAAGCGCTTCAGCGCCGGCTTGAGTACGCGCCCTGAGCAACCGGTGACGGTGGCGGGCGTGCAGACGCCGGGCCTGTACCTGGGCGAGGAAGTGCTCAACAACAACTTCGCTGAAGTCGATGAGTTCAAGCAGATGTCCGGCGGCGTGGCGACCTTGTTCGTACGCAGCGGCGAGGACTTTATCCGCGTCAGCACCTCCCTGACCAAGCAGGATGGCAGCCGCGCCATCGGTACGGCGCTGGATCACCAGCATCCGGCCTATCAACGCTTGCTGGGCGGGCAGGGCTACGTTGGCCGTGCGGTATTGTTCGATCGCTCCTACATGACCCAGTACAGCCCGGTGCGGGACGCCAGCGGCAAAGTGATTGCGGTGCTGTTTGTCGGCTTCGACTACACCGATGCGCAGAACGCCCAGTTCGACAACCTCAAGCGTTTCCGCATCGGCCAGACCGGTTCCCTGGCGCTGCTGGACGAACAGAAGCACTGGCTGGTACCGCCCGCTGGCGT
The DNA here is from genome assembly GCF_013385455.1 of Pseudomonas sp. G1002. NCBI lineage: Bacteria > Pseudomonadati > Pseudomonadota > Gammaproteobacteria > Pseudomonadales > Pseudomonadaceae > Pseudomonas > Pseudomonas sp. G1002. Next base: position 445,832 of record NZ_JACAPY010000027.1, on the reverse strand, counting down.
GCAGGCGCTGGATCAGTCGATTCCGGTGATGCTCGACCTGGCCGCCAAACCTGGAAAAGGCCGTTTCTGGAGCGACAAGAACGAAGATTTCTACAGCGTTGCCGTGCCGTTTGAAGGCGGCCCGTGGTCGGTGGTGGCGAGCATGCCGAAAGCCGAAATTCGCGCGGTGACCTGGTCGGTGGGGATTCGCCTGGCGATCGGCAGCTTGCTCGCGATGCTGCTGGCGGTGGGCGCGGCGGTCTGGTTGCTGCGCAGCAAGTTGCAGCCGTTGGGCGACCTGGTGCGTCAGGCCGAAGCCCTGGGCGCCGGTGATTTGAGCGCACGGCTGAACGTTTCCAGCCATGACGAAATCGGCCAGTTGGCCCGCAGTTTCAACCAGATGGGCGAAGCGCTGTCGACCATGGTGTCGCATATCCGCAAGGCGGCTGAAGACGTGAACAGCCGCGCCCAGGCACTGTCGGGGTTGTCCGGCGGTGCGTACGAAGGCATGGAGCAACAGTCCGGCGAGATCACCAGCATGGCCGGCGCCGTGGAAGAGTTCAGCGCCACCTCGCTGAACATTGCCGACAACATGGGCAACACCGAGCGCCTGGCCCAGGACAACGCCCAGCAAACCAGGATCGGCCGCACCTCGATGCAAGAAGCGTCGTCGTCCCTGGAACACATCGCCACCGCGCTGAACAGCACGGCCACGGTGATCAACACTTTGGGCCAGCGCTCCCAGGAAATCGGCGGGATCGTCGGGGTGATCACCGCGATTGCCGAACAGACCAACCTGCTGGCGCTCAACGCCGCCATCGAAGCGGCGCGGGCCGGTGAGCAGGGGCGCGGGTTTGCGGTGGTGGCCGATGAAGTGCGCAACCTCGCATCGCGCACTCGTCAGGCCACGGATGAGATTTCCGGGATGATCCAGAGTATCCAGCAGGAAACCGGCAACGCCATCAGCACCATGGAACAAGGCAACGTGCTGATGCAGGAAGGCCTGGCTCGCAACGCTGACGTCGCCTCTGCGCTGGCGCGGATCGACGAGCAAAGCCGCTCGGCGGGCCAGCAGTTTGCGGCCATTACCACGGCGACCCAGGAGCAGAGCAGCACGGCGACCCTGCTGAGCAGCAACTTGCAGAGCATCGCCCTGGCCAACAGCGAGCAGCGTGAAGTGGTGTCCAACCTTGCGATCACCGCCAAGGAACTGGAGACCCTGGCGGCGGGCTTGCGGCATGAGGTTGACCGGTTTCGTTGATTGACTGTTCGGGCCTCATCGCGGGCAAGCCCGCTCCCACAGTTGACCGTGTTGTTCTGGAGTACGCGGTCCACTGTGGGAGCCGGGCTTGCCCGCGATGACGGCCTACCCGACGCGTCAAACGTCGGATCGGTCGCCCAGCCCCGGGTCCACACGCTTGCCAATGTCCTTGAGTCGCGCCAGTTGATCAACCATCCCTGGCGCTTCATCCAGGCTGCTGACAAAGGTCCACAGGTAAGTCATCACCGCATACACATGGCCGGCCTTGACCGCCGGCGACAGCGCCAACTGGCTGATGGCGACCACAAACAACAGCGCCGCCAGCGTGCCGATAAACAGGAACGCTGCGGCCTCGCGGTCCGACAGCCAGATGCGCAGGCGTGACAGCACCTGGTAGTGGCGCTGCAAGGTCTGTGCGCCGACCTTTTCCACCAGGCCGATTTCCTTTTCCAGGCGGTCATTCAAGCGCTCATGCAGTTCCTGATTGCGCCGGGCAAAGCGTGGCAGCAGGGTTGTGCACAGCACCAGCGCCGTCAGGCACGCCAGGCCTATCCACGGCTCGATCACCAACAGCATCACTGCCGCACCGACGATGGAAACCAGCGCCGTCGCGATGATCGGCACGTGTTTTTCGAAGAAGTCGACAAAGTCCCGCGCCAGCACCACCCGCGCCGCCGCCCGGGAAGTGCTGTGGTTTTGCAGACGCTGGTTGAGAATCACCGGCACCGCCAGGTCCGCGTAGATACGGGTGAAGGTGCGCGTATCCAGCGCCCGTCGCGCCGCCCCGACCACCCAGAACGCCAGCACCACGGCGGCGTAGAACAGCGCGCTGCCGGCATCGCCGCGGATGATCGAGTCCACCGCGAACCCCGCAAACAGTGGGTAGGCCAGCAGCAATGCGTTCTCCAGGGCCACCAGCGACAAGGTGCAGAACAACTTGCCGGGATAGGCCTTGGCGATCGCCTTGAGGGTTTGGCTGGCGGATTGTTGCCCGATCTTTTTGCTTTCTTCGATCAGGATCTGGGGTGTTACGGATGACATGGGGTGCACCGAGAGTGAGATAAACGCTATTATTGAGCGACTGCTCAAGTATCCTTGAGCGACTGCTCAAAAAGCAAGCGCCGTCGATCTGCCGGTGCCTGAAGGAAAAGCCTCATGTCGCGTATCGACCGTAAAGACCAGATCATCGCCGCCGCCCTGGAGCTATTTCGCAGCAAAGGGTTTGCCGATGTTTCCACCCGCGACCTGGCGGAGCATGCCGGGCTGTCCCGCAGCCACGTCTATCACTACTTCAGCGACTGGAAAGAACTGCGCCGCGAAGCGTTCGTGCGGTTCGCCAACGAGCAACTGGACGAGGTGAGGGCGCCGCTGGTGGATCTGCCACCATTGGAAGCCCTCGAAGGGTTCCTGCGTGACTGCCTGCCCTCCACGGCAGACGCCGGTTGGGCGCTGTGGCTGGATGCCTGGGACGAAGCCATGCATGACGAGCCATTGGCCCAGGCCTACCTGGTGATCAACGCCCAATGGCAAGCCATGCTCGCCGAGATCATCGAGCAAGGTGTGGCGGCCAAAGTGTTCCGCTGTGAGTCGCCCAAGCGCGCTGCGCGACAACTCTTTGCCGTAGCGATGGGCTATGCCGATGACTTGTTGCTCAAACCCTCCGTTGAGTCAGCTGAAGCGGTGATGGATGAGGTGATGGAAGTGGCGGGGCTGCTCCTGGCGTTGCCTAGGACGCGCTAGCAGGGCGGTACTGCAAGGCCTCCGCCAGATGATGGCGGGCGATGGCTTCCACCTGTTCCAGGTCGGCCAGGGTGCGGGCGACCTTGAGCAGGCGATGGGCTGCCCGCAACGACAGCGTCAGCCGTTCGCAGGCGCTTTCCAGCCAGCCTTCATCAGCCTTTTTCAGTTTGCAGTGCTGGCGTAGCCCCGGCAGGTCGAGAAACGCATTGGCGCAGCCCTGGCGCCGTTGTTGGCGGTCCCGGGCATCGGCGACGAGGACGGAGGCGCTGGCGGTATCATCACTGGACTGTATGCCCGGGTTCAGCGCGGTGCTTTCCCGGGCGACGGTCACGTGCAGGTCGATCCGGTCCAGCAGCGGCCCCGAGAGTTTGTTGCGATAGCGCTGGATCTGCTCCGGCGTGCAGCGACAGCGCCCACTGGGCTCGCCCACATAGCCGCAAGGGCAGGGGTTCATCGCCGCCACCAACTGAAAGCGCGCCGGGAAACGCACCCGGTCGCGGGCGCGGGAAATCACAATATGCCCGGACTCCAGCGGCTCACGCAGCACCTCCAGGACCTTGCGATCAAACTCCGGTAACTCGTCGAGAAACAACACACCGTGATGGGCCAGGGTGATTTCCCCCGGCTGCGGTTTCGAGCCACCGCCCACCAGCGCCGGGCCGGATGCCGAATGATGCGGCTGGCGAAATGGCCGGTGTGGCCAATGGCTCAGCGGCGCCAGGCTGACCACCGATTGAATCGCCGCCACCTCCAGTGCTTCCTGTTCACTCAAGGGCGGCAACAACCCCGGCAGACGGCTGGCGAGCAAGGTCTTGCCGGTGCCCGGTGGCCCGCTGAGCAACAGGTTGTGGGCGCCCGCCGCAGCGATCAACAGCGCACGCTTGGCCGCCAGTTGGCCCTGCACTTCACTCAGGTCCGGGTAGGGTTTGTTCAAGTACATCAGGCCACTGGAAACGAAGGGCTCGATCGGCACGTGACCGTTCAGGTGCGCCACCACTTGCAGCAGGTGATCCACGGCAATCACCTTCAACCCCGAAGCCAGGCAGGCTTCCTCGGCATTGGCCCGTGGCACGATCAAGGTGCGCCCGACCTTGCGCGCCGCCAGGGCTGCGGGCAACACACCTTTCACCGGCCGCACCTCACCGGACAGCGCCAGCTCGCCCAGGCATTCCACGTTATCGAGGGTCACCGCCGGTACCTGCACGCTGGCGGCGAGAATCCCCAGGGCAATCGCCAAATCAAAACGCCCGCCGTCCTTGGGGAGGTCGGCGGGTGCGAGATTGAGGGTGATGCGGCGGGACGGGTATTGCAGCGCAGAATTGAGAATGGCGCTGCGCACGCGGTCTTTGCTTTCCTTGACGGCGGTTTCCGGCAGGCCTACCAGCGTCAGCGACGGCAAGCCGTTGGCCATGTGCACCTCGACAGTGACGGCGGGCGCTTCGACGCCTATCTGGGCGCGGCTGTGGACGATGGCGAGGGACATGCTGGTTCCTTGAAATGAGTGGCCGCTTCCTGCGGTTTTTCAAGGGTAGTTGAGTGATGGCGACCCGCGGCGGCGAGGTTTTACAGAACGTATCGCGCTAGCGGTCCGACGGCGGCACACACAGAAACTCTTTCGCCAACGTCAACCACGCCTGCGCCGCAAACGACAATTTGCACTGCCGACGCCACGCCAGCATCAATCTCCAGTTCAGCGCCGGCGACTGTATTTCCGCGATGCTGAACTGGCTCGCATCAAGGGTTTCGCAGAATGCCCGGGGTAGCAGGGTGATGCCCACGCCCAGTCGTACCAGGGAGGCAATAAAGTCCCATTGGCTGCTGCGGCCACTGATCCGCGGCTCAAAACCGGCTTGTGCACAGGCATCAAGTACGAATTGGTTCAGGGTGAAGGTGTCATCGTAAAAGATGAATTCGCAGGCTTGCAGTTCGCTCAACTCCACCGAGCTGCGGCCTTGCCAGGGCGAGTCATGGGGCGCGAGCAGGCACAGTGGCGATTCGAACAAGGGCATGGATTCGAATTCGGACCAGATATCCGCCACGCGCGGCGAGTCCAGGATGGTGCCGAACTCCAGCGTGCCCTGGCGCAGATCCTGGATGGTGATATTGCCGCCGCTTTCGAACAGTTTCAGTTCGATCTTCGGGTAACGGGCGTGATACTCCGCAAAAATCGGCGCCAGTGCGAGGTGGGTGGAGGGCGAAAGCCCCATGCGCAGGGCGCCGCGCCCGACATGCTGCAAGTCTTGCAGCTCTACCGTCATTTCATCGTGCAGCGCGATCATTTCCTTGGCGCGCTTGAGCACAATTTCCCCGGCGTCCGTCAGGGTGAAGCGTTTTCCCATGCGGTCGAGCAGCTTCAGGCCCAGGCTCGACTCCAATTGCTGCACCATCTTGCTGACTGTTGGCTGGGTCAGGTGCAGCTTCACAGCGGCTTTGGTAAAGCTCTGCTGGTCGACGACTTCTACGAAATAACGGAGCGCCCGGATGTCCATCTTGCATTCCAATTTTGCATGGTTTTCATAATATTAATTCATTATATCTTTAAAAAATGGCTGGATAAGATTTGTTACATCTGTTCCCAGCCAGCGCTTCCATGACGCCTTAAGGGCCTTGCCAGACGCTTCCATGGCCAGATTTCTCGCAGTGTATGAATCAAAGGCAACGCTATTTCTGGAGAGCAACTGTGCTTAACAAAACGCGTCATTCTTTTTCCGGTTCTGATGAGATGTCTCAGGGAGCGCGCTTCGTTAAGGAGTTGCTGGCGCAGGCGCAGATCGAGGTCAACGGGCCATCGGCTGCCGATATGCAATTGCACCACAGTGCCACATTTGATCTCGCCCTGGCCAAGGGCAATCTGGGCCTTGGCGAAGACTACATGGATGGCGGCTGGGACGCCGAGGCGCTGGATGAGTTTTTTTTCCGCCTCATGCGCTCCGGCGTGATCGACCAGGCTAACCCGGCCACCTTGTTGTTTCACGCGTTCAGCTCCCGCTGGCTGAACCTGCAAAACAAGAAACGCGCCTGGCAAGTCGGCGAAGCACATTACGACCTCGGCAATGACTTCTACGCACGCATGCTCGACTCGCGCATGACCTACACCTGTGGCTACTGGAAAGATGCCACCACCCTGGAGCAGGCGCAGTTCGCCAAGCTGGACCTGATCTGTAAAAAACTGGGGCTCAAGCCGGGCATGCGCGTGCTGGATATCGGCTGTGGCTGGGGCAGTTTCATGAGTCATGCGGCCGAGCACTACGGGGTCGAGTGTGTCGGCGTGACCATCTCCAAGGAGCAGGCGGAGTGGGGGCGGGCCAAGTATTCACATCTGCCGATCGAGTTTCGTCTGCAGGACTATCGGGATATCGACGAGCAGTTCGACCATATCGCCAGTGTCGGCATGTTCGAGCATGTGGGGCGCAAGAACCATCGGGCGTATATGGAGGTCGCCAACCGCTGCCTGAAAGACGATGGGTTGTTCCTGCTACACACTATCGGCAAGAACCAACGCAACAGCACGCCGGATCCGTGGATCGACAAATACATCTTTCCCAACGGTGATTTGCCCTCGATCGGGCAGATCGGCGACGCCATGGACGGGTTATTTGTTGCCGAGGATTTGCACAACTTTGGCGCCGACTACGACAAGACGCTGATGGCCTGGTGCGAAAACTTCGAACTGGCGTGGCCGGATTTCGCAGACACCTTTGGCCAGCGCTTCTACCGGATGTGGCGCTATTACCTGCTGTCGTGTGCAGGGGCGTTTCGCGCGCGGGATATCCAGCTGTGGCAGTGGGTATTGTCGAAGAAGGGGGTTGTCGGCGGGTATCAGCGGGTGAGCTGAGGGTTGCAACGGTTTAACGGGGACAGGCGAAACCTGCCCCGGTTGGGCCGGCTTATTCGGCGGCAGGCGTCAATCGCGCTTCCAGCTCCGCCACCTTGGCCTCAAGGCTTTCCAGTCGCGCCCGAGTGCGCGCCAACACCACCATCTGGCTATCAAACTCTTCCCGGCTTACCAGGTCCAGCTTGCTGAAACCGCTTTGCAGCAGCGCCTTGAACTGGCTTTCAATTTCATTGCGTGGCAGCGGCGTGTCGCTGCTGAACAGGCGGGAGGCGTGGCCGCTCAGGGCGTCGAGGAGGTCTTTGGGCGCGAGCATGGGAAATAGTCCGGAAAATCTGTTGGCCGGCAGTGTATCACGCAGCGTCTATAGTCTTTTCCAGCCCCTGCGGCGCACGCTTTTCGCGCATGAGGACGGGCGGTCGCGCACCGTTTTCGTGCGTATCTTCGCTGTCGTGGCGCCCGGTAGGTGGGCACAGGCGAACAAAGGACTGATTTCAGTGATTTTTACGGAGCTGGCAAGCTTTCTGCTTAGACGATCATGACCCATGCACTGATGCAGTCGCTGTGACGATGCAGTGCGCCGACGGACCAGCGGTACATGTTTCGTCACCAGTGGTTAGCGAGCGTCGCAATGGCAAATGCCAGGGCGACGAAGCGTTACAAAGCCAGGCACTGCGCTTAGACTTGAGACGGGTTTGTTTTCCTGGGGCAAGTCCACCAATTCGGGAGAGAGTTTTCATGAAGCTAGTCACTGCCATCATCAAGCCGTTCAAGTTGGACGATGTACGCGAGTCACTGTCCGAGATCGGCGTGCAGGGCATTACCGTTACTGAGGTCAAAGGCTTCGGTCGGCAGAAGGGTCACACCGAGCTGTATCGCGGCGCGGAATACGTGGTCGATTTCCTGCCAAAGGTGAAGATTGATGTCGCCATTGACGACAAGGATCTTGACCGGGTTATCGAGGCGATAACCAAGGCCGCCAACACCGGCAAGATCGGTGACGGCAAGATCTTCGTGGTCAATCTGGAACAGGCTATTCGCATCCGTACCGGCGAAACCGATACCGACGCAATCTAAGCCGCCAAACCCCAACGCCCCAGGAGAAAACAATATGACTCTGCGTAAATTCGCAGGGCTAGGAGCCCTGTTGTCCCTCGTAATGCCGGCCCTGGCCATGGCGGCGGACCCAGTACCTGCTCCAGTCCTCAATTCCGGCGACACCGCGTGGATGCTCACGTCCACCGCGCTGGTGCTGTTCATGACCATTCCAGGCCTCGCGCTGTTCTACGGCGGCATGGTTCGCTCCAAAAACATTCTTTCCGTGATGATGCAGTGCTTCGCCATCACCGGCCTGATCACCATCCTGTGGTTCGTGTACGGCTACAGCATGGCGTTCGACACCACCGGTATGGAAGCAGGCGTCGTCAACCTCAACTCGTTTGTGGGTGGCTTGTCCAAACTGTTCCTCTCGGGTGTGACCCCGGCCAGCATCACCGGCCCGGCGGCGTTGTTCCCTGAGGCCGTGTTCGTGACCTTCCAGATGACCTTCGCGATCATCACCCCGGCGCTGATCGTTGGTGCATTCGCCGAGCGGATGAAGTTCTCCGCGATGCTGATCTTCATGGGCGTCTGGTTCACCCTGGTCTACGCACCGATCGCCCACATGGTATGGGGCGGTCCGGGTTCGTTGCTGGGCGACTGGGGCGTGCTCGACTTCGCAGGCGGCACCGTGGTGCACATCAACGCCGGTGTGGCCGGCCTGGTAGCGTGCCTGGTACTCGGCAAGCGTAAAGGCTTCCCAACCACCCCAATGGCCCCGCACAACCTCGGTTACACCCTGGTGGGCGCGGCCATGCTGTGGGTCGGCTGGTTCGGCTTCAACGCCGGCTCCGCTGCTGCGGCCAACGGCACTGCCGGCATGGCGATGCTGGTGACCCAGATCGCTACCGCTGCTGCGGCCCTGGGCTGGATGTTCGCCGAGTGGGTCACCCACGGTAAGCCAAGCGCACTGGGCATCGCCTCGGGTGTGGTTGCGGGCCTGGTGGCAATCACCCCAGCCGCTGGCACCGTGGGCCCGATGGGCGCCCTGGTAATCGGCCTGGCTGCCGGTGTGGTGTGCTTCTTCTGCGCCACTACCCTGAAACGCAAACTGGGCTACGACGACTCCCTGGACGCCTTCGGCGTGCATGGTATCGGCGGTATCCTCGGCGCGATCCTGACCGGCGTGTTCGCGGCACCGGCGATGGGCGGCTTCAACGCCACCACCACTGATATCGCGGCTCAAGTCTGGATCCAGTGCAAAGGCGTCGGCTTCACCGTCATCTACACCGCTATCGTTACGTACATCATCCTCAAGGTGCTGGACGTGGTGATGGGCCTGCGGGTGACCGAAGAAGAAGAGGCGGTTGGCCTCGATCTGGCGCAACACAACGAGCGCGGCTACAACTTGTAAGTACGCGAAAAAAAGATGCCCGGCTTGCCGGGCATTTTTTTGCCTTGGGTTTGTCTGTGGCTAAAGGTGTATGGGTTTTTTTGCGACTTTGTGATGGGATCCGCACTGCACTTTTCAGTGTGCGAATGTCTTACAGGCATGTAGGCGTATTCGGCACTTTGTTTTTTCCCTGAGCGCGCTAGAATGCGCGCCGATAGGCGGAGAACTGTATGTGGCAACAGACCCTGATAACCCTGCGGGCCAAGCCCCGGGGCTTTCATCTGGTGACGGACGAGTTGCTCGCCGGCCTGCCTGAATTGAAGGCCTGTCGGGTGGGACTGTTGCATTTGTGGCTGCAGCACACCTCGGCCTCGTTGACGGTCAACGAGAATGCCGACCCGGCGGTTCGCCGTGACTTCGAGCGTTTTTTCAATGCGCTGGTGCCGCAAGGCACGGCGGGATATGAACACAACGACGAGGGTCCGGATGATCTGCCGGCGCACTTCAAGGCCAGTCTGCTGGGCTGTCAGCTGAGTTTGCCGGTAAGGGCCGGCCGCTTGGCGATGGGGACCTGGCAAGGTGTTTATCTGGGCGAGCACCGTGATCATGGCGGTGCTCGTAAAGTCCTCGCCACCTTGCACGGTGATGGGGCATAAGCCACTGGTTAACCGGTGGATGTTGATTTTTTTCCGGCGGCCGTCGACAGGCGGCGAAGCTGGGCTATAACTAATCTGCTTTTCGCAAGTCATGAGGTAGAACATGAGCGACGATGATCTGGAAAACGACGACCTCGAAGTAGGCGACGACGACGAAACCGAAGAAGGTCTTGAGGCGGCTGCCGAAGACGTGGCTGACGACGACGGTGGCGACGATGCACCGGTCCCGGCAGCCAAGGGCAAGGCCAAGGCTGCAGTGTCGGTTGACGAGTTGCCGAGCGTAGAAGCCAAGAACAAAGAGCGCGATGCGCTGGCCCGGGCGATGGAAGAATTCCTCGCCAAAGGCGGCAAAGTGCAGGAAGTCGAGGCTAACGTGGTGGCAGATCCACCGAAGAAGCCGGATAACAAGTACGGCAGCCGGCCTATCTAAGGCCTGCTGTCTGCTTGCTGAAAAAGCCCGCCGTCGCTGCGGGCTTTTTCATGGGCGCTACAAAAAATGGTCAGGGCCAACACCCATCCAAGGATGAAGAGCGTGTGTGGCGAGGGAGCTTGCTCCCGTTGGGGCGCGAAGCGGCCCCTGGTTGGGTCGACGCGGTCTTTCAGAAAGGCCGTCGTGGCTGGTTCAGGGGCCGCTTCGCAGCCCAGCGGGAGCAAGCTCCCTCGCCACAAAAGCCCGTCATCATCAGGTTATGCGTTCCAGCGGGCTAGCACGTCGGGTAGCTCGGTCAGGCTGCGAATCTCGGCATCCGGCAATTTCTCGGCCTCCCAGGCCTTGCCTGCCGGGTTGAACCACACCGCCCGCAGCCCCGCCTGCTGCGCACCGGCAATGTCATCCCCTGGATGGTCACCCACATGCACTGCCGCGCCCGGCGCTACGCCACCGCGCTGCAAGGCTTCCTGAAACAACCGCGCATCCGGCTTGGCAATACCCATGTCTTCAGCCCGGAGTGCAAAGTGGAAGTAGTCCGCCAACCCCACACGTTGCACATCGGCATTACCGTTGGTAATCACCCCCAGCAGATAGTCGCGGCGCAGTGCTTGAAGCATCGGTTCCGCTTCGGGGAATACGGTGAGTTGATGCCGGGCATGGATGAACGCTTCAAAGCACACATCCGCCATCTGCGCCGCTTCCGGCAGCGGGTACCCGGCTTCCTCGAAGGCGTATTGCAGCACCTTGTGACGCAACACGCTGATGCGATATTTCAGCTCGGGATGACGCTCCAGCACCTGCCGGCGCAGGCTGGCAAACTTCTCCAGGGGCAAGTCGCCCACCTTGGTGGCGTGGGTCGCCAGCCACTCGCGCATCGATGCCTCGGCGCTGATGATGACCGGCACGTTATCCCAGAGCGTATCGTCCAGGTCGAAGGTGATCAGCTTGATGCTCATGAGTCACTGCCCTTAATGCGTTTGGCCCGTGGATGGGCGCTGTCGTACACCGTTGCCAGGTGCTGGAAGTCCAGGTGGGTGTAGATCTGGGTGGTCTTGATGTCGGAGTGGCCCAGCAGTTCTTGCACCGCACGCAGGTCCTGGGAGGACTCCAGCAAGTGGCTGGCAAAGGAGTGCCGGAGCATGTGCGGGTGCAGGTTCTGCCCCAGCTCGCGCTCGCCGGCGGCCTTGACCCGCACTTGTATGGCCCGGGGCCCGAGGCGCCGGCCTTGCTGGCTGATAAACACCGCGTCGTCCGCCGGGTTGGCCAGGGCGCGCAGCGGCAGCCATAGCAGCAAGGCTTCGCGGGCCTTCTTGCCCACCGGTAATACGCGGGTCTTGCTGCCTTTGCCGAGCACCTGCACCAGGCCATCCGCCAGGTCCAGTTGATCGAGGTTAAGCCCGGTCAGCTCCGACAGGCGCAGGCCCGAGGAGTAGAAGAGTTCGAGGATTGCCTGGTCGCGATGGGCCAGGAAGTCGTCCTCCACGGCGCCATCGAGCAATTGCAGGGCGCGATCCGTGTCGAGGGTCTTGGGCAGGCGGCGTTCGCCCTTGGGCGGCGCCAGGCCGTTGGCCGGGTCGTGGTCGCACAGGCCTTCGCGGTTCAGGTAGTGATAGAGGCCGCGTACCGCCGATAGCAGGCGCGCCAGGCTGCGGGAGGATTGGCCTTGCTGGTGCAGGCGGGCGATCAGACTGCGCAGACCCTGGATGTCCAGGGCCTTCCAGCTGCCGATGTGTTGTTTCTCGCAGAACGCCAGGACCTTGTTCAAGTCCCGCCGGTAGGCTTCCAGGGTATGCGGCGACACCTGGCGCTCGCTGCGCAGGTGAGCGCAGTAGGCGTCCAGTTGTCGTTCCATGGCTAGCGCACCGCGCGCAATGCGCTGGTGAAGCGTGGCAGGACGCGGCCCAGCACTTCGGCGATGTAGCTCAGGAACAGCGTGCCCACCGAGCTTTTGTAATGCTGCGGATCACGGCTGGCGATGGCCAGCACGCCATGCAAACCTTGATGACTGAGGGCAACCACGGCGGTGGAGCCGATCTGCTGGCGCTGCTCGGCGCCAAACAGGAAGTCCAGTTCATGCTCGCGCAAGGTGCCGCTGATGGTCTTGCCTTCGGACAGCAGGCCGCCAATCGCGGTCTGGGCATCGCTGCCGCTGACCCAGCGACCCACCGGCATCGGGTTGTCGCTGAACAGGATCAGGCTGACAAAGGGCACCTGGAAGTCCTGGCGCAGGCTGTCTTCGACGGCGATCACCGCTTCTTCCAGGCTGGCGGCGTCCATCAGGGTCAGGACCAGGCGGCGAGTCTTGTCGAACAGGCGGTCGTTGTCGCGGGCCACATCCATCAGCTGCGAGAGCCGATGGCGCATTTCGATATTGCGCTCGCGCAGGATCTTCATCTGCCGCTCCACCAGCGACACGGTATCGCCGCGCTGGTGGGGAATACGCAGGGCCGGCAGCAGTTCTTCGTGTTCGACGAAGAAGTCCGGGTTAGCCTCCAGATACGCCGCAACGGCTGCGGCCTCCAGACTTTCGCTTGGGGATGCTTGCGCGGGTACTTGAGGCTTATCAGTCATTAGATTTGCTCACTCATAGACGGACCTGTCCTTCGTAGACGCGGGTGGCCGGGCCGGTCATTTTCACCGGTTGGCCGGGGCCTGCCCATTCGATGGACAGGCGTCCACCGGGCAGGTCGATCAGCAGCGGCGAATCCATCCACCCCTGGCTGATCGCGGCCACGGCAGCGGCGCAGGCGCCGGTACCGCAAGCCTGGGTTTCGCCGGCACCGCGTTCCCAGACGCGCAAGAGCGCACGGGAACGGTCGATGACCTGCAGGAAACCCACGTTAACCCGCGCCGGAAAGCGCGGGTGGTTTTCGATCTTCGGCCCCAGTTCGTGAACCGGTGCGCTGTTGATGTCATCCACCCGCAGCACGGCATGGGGGTTGCCCATGGACACGGCAGCCAGGTTGACGGTCTTGCCGTCCACATCCACCGCATAGCTCAGGGCTTGCTCGGTGGCCTGGAACGGAATGTCCGCCGGCACCAGCCGTGGCGCGCCCATGTTGACGCCGATCTGGCCGTCGCTGCGAATATCCAGCTCGATGATGCCGCTTTTGGTCTCGACGCGAATCTGCCGCTTGGCGGTCAGGCGCTTGTCCAGGACAAAACGGGCGAAACAGCGGGCACCATTGCCGCACTGTTCCACTTCGGAGCCATCGGAGTTGAAGATCCGGTAACGGAAATCCACTTCCGGGTTACTCGGCGCTTCCACCAGCAACAATTGGTCGAAGCCGACACCGGTGTGCCGGTCGCCCCACAGCTTGGCGTGCTTGGGCAGGATGTGCGCGTGCTGGCTGACCAGGTCGAGGACCATGAAGTCATTGCCCAGCCCGTGCATCTTGGTAAAACGCAGCAACATGACCTTACTCCGGCAGCAGGCTTTCGCCAGCAAACAACTCGGCTACCGTCTCGCGGCGACGCACTTCAAACGCTTGATCACCGTCCACCAGCACCTCGGCGGTACGCCCGCGGGTGTTGTAGTTGGAGCTCATGACAAACCCATAGGCACCGGCCGAATGCACGGCCAGCAGGTCGCCTTCTTCCAGGGCCAGCTGACGTTCCTTGGCCAGGAAGTCGCCGGTCTCGCAGATCGGGCCGACGATATCGTAGCTGCGGCCTTCGCCTGCGCGTGGCTTGACGGCCGTCACATTCATCCAGGCCTGGTACAGCGCCGGACGGATCAGGTCGTTCATCGCCGCGTCGACGATGGCGAAATCCTTGTGCTCGGTGTGCTTGAGGTACTCGACCTGGGTCAGCAGCAGGCCGGCGTTGGCGACGATGTAGCGGCCCGGCTCGAACATCAGCGTCAGGTCGCGGCCTTCGAGGCGCTCGCGCACGGCCTTGATGTAGTCGGACACCAGCGGCGGCTCTTCATCGCGATAACGCACACCCACGCCGCCACCGAGGTCGATGTGGTGCAGGTAGATGCCGCACTCGCCGAGGCGGTCGACCAGCGCCAGCAGGCGGTCGAGGGCGTCGAGGAACGGTGGCAGGCTGGTCAGTTGCGAGCCGATATGGCAGTCGACACCCAAGACTTCCAGGTTCGGCAACTGCGCGGCGCGGATGTACACGTCCTCGGCGTCGGCAATGGCGATGCCGAACTTGTTCTCTTTGAGACCGGTGGAAATGTACGGGTGAGTGCCGGCGTCGACGTCCGGGTTGACCCGCAGGGAGATCGGCGCGCGAACGCCCATCTCGGCGGCCACCACTTGCAGGCGCTCCAGCTCGTCGGTGGATTCGACGTTGAAGCAGTGCACGCCAACTTCCAGGGCGCGGCGCATGTCTTCGCGGCTCTTGCCGACACCGGAGAACACAATTTTGTCAGCCTTGCCGCCGGCGGCCAGTACACGCTCAAGCTCGCCCCGGGACACGATGTCGAAACCGGCGCCCAGGCGCGCCAGGACATTGAGTACACCCAGGTTGGAGTTGGCTTTTACGGCGAAGCACACCAGGCTCGGCGTGCCTTCCAGCGCATCGGCAAAGGAGCGGTATTGCGCTTCGATGTGGGCACGGGAGTACACGTAGGTCGGGGTACCAAAGCGCTCGGCGATGGCGGACAACGCGACACCTTCCGCGAACAGCTCGCCGTCCCGGTAGTTAAAAGCGTCCATGATGTTCCCTTAGTAGGTGTCGTGCTTGTGCGCTTTGGTTTGCGACGATTGCGCCTGTTCATTCGGGTCTTTGCTGTCATCGGGCAGATACAGCGGGCCTTTTTGACCACAGGCACTAACGAGGCAAGCGACCGCGACGAGCGCAGCAAGGGAAGAGATCAGGCGCTTCATGGCGAAATCCTTGAATATGCATTAATTGCGCCCGAGTATACCGACCACCCGCCGGATTGCCTATGCGCCGAAATACCCGTCCGGCGGGGCTTTGCCGAGTTTGTCGCGATTGTGCTTACACCAATCGAGGATAATTCACACGGCTGTGGGTAATGAAATCGGTATCCTTTGCAATCATGATGGCGCGTCCGTATTGTGCGGCGCTTGAGCGAGACCAGACACTTTTCGAGGTTCCCACAATGAGTTTGACCGAAGCCCGTTTTCACGACCTGGTGGATGCGACCCAGCAAGCGCTGGAGGATATTTTCGACGACAGCGGTCTGGATGTGGACCTGGAGAACTCGGCCGGTGTGCTCACCGTCAAGTTTGAAAATGGCACCCAATTGATTTTCAGCCGCCAGGAGCCCCTGCGTCAGCTATGGCTGGCGGCGCGTTCCGGTGGTTTTCACTTCGATTACGATGAAGAAGAAAAACGCTGGACCCACGACACCACCGATGAGCTGCTGAGCGAAATGCTCGCGCGCCTCACCCAGGAACAAGCCGGCGTCGAGCTGGACTTCGACGAGATCTGATCGTGACGCAGCCCGTTCCCGTACGCCCGCCCAAGCCGCTGTTCAGCAATGTCAGCCCGGCGGTGCCGTCACCTTGTATCAGTTTATGTCGGCTGGATGAGCACAAAGTCTGCCTCGGTTGCTTCCGTCATGTGGAAGACATCCGCGAATGGCGCTCTGCCGACGATGCGCGACGCCGCGTTATCGTCGCACAGGCCGAGCAGCGCAGGACCTGCGCCTGAGGCCGTCTTGTTTATTTATTGTGCTGTGGTAGTGTCCGGATACACCTCAACTCATCGAGGTCCGTGAGAACCCCGCCTTTTCCTGGCGGGGTTTTGCTTTTTTGTGCAGAAAAAAGGAGTCTGCCTGAATCATGACCGCACCTTCCATCATCCTCACCCGTCTTGACGTGCAGCGTCTTGAGCAACTGATCGACCGTGTCGGCGAGGCGTCGCCGGGCGTTGAAGCCCTGCAACACGAACTCGACCGCGCCGAAGAAGTGGTTGGCCACGATGAAGTGCCTGCATCTGTCGTGACCATGAACTCCAGCGTGCATTGCCGTGAACAAGGCAGTGGCAAGGACTATCACCTGACCCTGGTCTACCCCAAGGACGCGAACGCCGACGAAGGCAAAATCTCGATCCTGGCGCCGGTGGGCAGTGCATTGCTGGGCCTGCAAGTCGGCCAGCACATCGACTGGCCAGCACCGGGTGGCAAGACCCTCAAGCTTGAATTGCTCGGCGTCGAAGGCCAGCCGAAAGACGGTGGCGCCTTTCCTCTCTAAACCTGGTTCAGCGCTTCATTGAGCGCCAGTTCCAGATCAGCCTTGTAGCGCAGGTACAGATTGCTCGGGCTTTGAACATCACCGAGCAGGCCGGACAGGTCCAGATCGGTGATGTAGCAGCGGTAACGCTCGGCTTCCCGGCGTTGCCCGACGATTTGCTGGGCGACCACCGCAAACAGTTGGTCGCCAAATTCCAGCTCGGAAAACTCCCGTTGATTGCAGTACAAGGTGATCCCCACCTGGCCCGGTGCTGCCTTGCCGATAATCGCCTGCACGTCGTAGAACGGCTTGTTGGCCGGGGTTTGCGGCGCTGGGCGCGGTTCGGCCCGCCGTGCACGGCCGCTGCCTGACGGCAACAGCTGGTAATACAGGATTTGCACCGCGCCGAAGGGCTGTTGCGGATCCAGCGGCAGCAGCGCGTCGCGGCGATAAATGATCGACTGCAGGAAGCGCTGCAACGGCACCAACAGGCTTTGCTCGTCGTGGAACGGCAGGCGCTGCTGCCAGAGCGCGTTGAACTCATCCAGCACGTACAGCTCGGCAACTCCGTCGCTGATCCGGTAGAACACCTGCACACAGTCGGGCAGGCCCATGGGCAGCAGCAGCGCCAGGTCGTGGTCTTCCAGGGCCATGGTGTCCAGGTGCAGCGGGCTGTAGCTGGCCAGTTCCTCAGTGAGGTAGGCGATCAGCGCGTCCTGGGTCGCCAGTGACACATGGTTGGCCTGGCCGGGTGTCAGCTCCATCACGTGGTAGTGCTGTTGCACCTGCACCAGGTAGCGGTGGTTTTCCTGGCCCAGCAGCAGGTTTTGCGCGGTGTCGAAGATTTCCTCCACGCGCTGGGCAATGAACTGCGCGCGGTTGTGGCAGAAACAGCGCACCCGCAAGCGCGGCAAGTGATTGGGCGGTAGCTGATTGAGGTAGTCGCGCAGGCAATCGAGCAGCGCGTGGGGGCCGTCATAGCGGCTGACCATCACCTCGTTCCAACTGTTGAGCGTGACCTGGTCCAGGGTCAGCACCAGGTTTTCCCGTACGCCCGCGTAACTCAGGGAGTCGGTGCGCTCGGTGGTCATCAGGATGTTCAGGTCGCGATGATGCTTGAGCGGGTCGACGCCGACGTTGATCAGCAGCAGCACTTCCTCGGGCACTGCCGAGCGCAGCAGGCGGTCTTCATCGACGCTGGCCAGGGGCAGGACGACGGTTTGTTGTAGGCTGCCCAGCAGGTTGAACAGCTCGAATTCGGTCATGTCACTGCTGCCGGGATGCAGCGCCAGGCGGGTACTGCTGTCGATCACGCCGTTGCGGTGGCACCAGGTGAGCATTTCCAGCAAATCGCGGCTGCGCTTGATCGGCGCGAAGTGCTCCCATTCCAGAGCGGTCAGGCTGCCGTTGTACAAGCCCCAATGATGCTGGCCGGGCTCTTTGCGGTTGGGCGACTGCACCAGGGTCAGGGTGTCTTCGGCAAGGTCGGGCGCAATGCCGGGGTTGATGAACTCGACCTTGCCGGCCTTGCGCTCGAAGGCGGCGTACAGGCGCCGGCCCAGCACATTGAGATCGCGCTTGTTGATCAGGCTGACGGTCTGTTCGGTGCGGGCAAACTGGGTCAGGAAGCGATAGCTGTAGTTCAGCTCGTTGACCAGCGCCCGGCGCTCGGAGGCTACCTGGCGGACTTTCCATTGGCTGCGGCTGTCCAGCAGGGCCAGTTGGCGCTGGTCCCAACCCCATTCGCTGGCCAGGCGCTCCAGCAGCAAACGCTGCCACCCGGTGCGCTGGCCCGCGCTGAGCTTGCGGTTGACCTTCAGGTACAGGCTGCGCCGCACCAGTTCCAGGCGTTCCGGCTCATTACGGGCCTTGAGGTACTCCTCGATCCGGCGGTAGACGACGATGTACGGGTCCAGTTCGTCCAGGTCCAGCTGATTGGCAAACACAGCGCGCTTGAAGCGCAGGCTCAGGCACTGCACCTTCGGGTGCTCGCTGGCGTAGACCTCGGTCAGCAGGAGTTTCAGTACTGATTTGTAGGGCGATTCGATGCCCTTGAACAACTGCCACAAGCCGGCACCGATAAATTCACCCGGCGGGATGTGCGCCAGGTGGCCCAGGTCGAGGGTTTCATCGGCGCGAATAAAGCGTTTGGAAATCAGCGCGTGGGTGAAGTCGGCATAGCGGGTTTCTTCGTACACCGGCACCAGCCACCAGATCGGCGTGCGCCCGGCCAGCCAGATGGCGGTGCGGTAGAACTCGTCCAGCAGCAGGTAATGCTGGCTGGTGCCGCAGTCTTCTGAACTCAGTTGGGTGTCGCGCTCGCCCTGGATAAACCGTGTCGGCTCGATCAGGAAGAAGTGCGCCTCGGCGCCCATGCTCAGGGCCCAGGTTTCGAGCAGTTGGCATTTCTTGCGCAACTCGGCCAGCTCGTTCTCGCTGAGATCGGCCGCATGGCAGACCCACACGTCCATATCACTTTGATCGGCCTGGGCCAGGGTGCCCAGGCTGCCCATCAGGAACAGGCCATGAATCGGCCGCGGTGGGTTGCCGTGGCGGGGCTTGTAGGAAAACGTGCGGGTCAGGCGCTGGGCCTCGGCCAAGGCTTGCGCGTCGGGTTCAAAATTCGACAGGCCGGCCGGCGTGCTGCCCGACACATAGCCCGGCAACAGCGGGTGATTCACGTGGAAAAACAGCGGCAGCAGGGTCAATACGCTTTGCTGGCGTGGTGTCAGTCCCTCGACGGCCCGGGCCATGCGGCCTTCGTTCAGGGCCAGAAACCGCGCGCGTAACTGGGCCAGCACCTTGCGGTCGATGCCTTCGTCCAGGTCGGGGCGGATTTCGTGGGTGCGGGTCATGTCGAACTCGGTGGCTCGCAGGGCCCGACGTGGGCGGCCGTGTGGGAGTTTACAGCCAGTAGCGTAGGAGGTTTAGAGGGAATTTGTTTTTGACGCCGGAATTTTATCCCGGGCGCGGGAATGCCCGCGGAATCCGTGAAAAGAGGATCCCGTGGGCGATACGAGGTGTCAGGCGGCTTCTTTGGCGGTCGTCAGAATAGTCAGCAGGCTTTGTGCGTGTTCGGCAGCGTCCCGGCCGAGGCTGGTGAGGTAACCACCGTCTGGCTGGTCGATCAGGTCTTTATCAAACAGGCGCCGGGCGGCGGCAATGGCAGTGGGAGCGGCAGTCTGATGAACTTTCAGACCTTCCTGGGAGCTGCCCAGGTTGAAGAGTGCAAGGATTTCCAGTTCGGCAACCAACTCAGGGGTATACGACATAAGGACTCCAGACTTTCTAGGAATTTTTAGACGTTAGCAGCCATAAGGTGAACGCACTTGGGCGAGCTGTCCAGTCGGAACTCATGCGGTGTTGATGTGGGGCAGGATTGTGGCCAGCAAGAGTTTGCTGGCCAGCGCGGTGTGAGGCTTATTGCTTCTCGGGTGGCAGCTCCGGCAGCGCACGCAACGCAGTTTCATACCATTCGGTATTGAAGGCGCGATCTTCTTCGAGCAGCGCGTCAATTTCGATGGCGAGGACGTGGGCCATCATTTGCAGGATGTCTTCGCGCTCGTAGCCCACCAGGGTCAGCTTGTTGAACGTGGCCTTGGCGGCGGGCGGGTTGTCGCTTTCGATCTGGTTTTCGATCGCTTCAATCAAGGTGGTCTCGGCGAACTCTTCTTCGTCGTTGTCGATATCGGTTGGCTCGCTCATGGCAGGCTCCTGGAGGAAAGGGCGCCAGTCTACCCCCATTCACTCGGCTGATGCTGCTGGCCAGGCGCGGCCTCCCGATCTATAACCACTGCTGCCAACCCCATACACGGCCTGGAGGCTTTGTGATGCTCAAGCTTTATGGATTTTCGGTCAGCAACTACTACAACATGGTCAAACTGGCGCTGCTGGAGAAAGGGCTGCCCTTCGAAGAGGTGCCGTTCTACGCAGGCCAGACCCCTGAAGCCTTGGCCGTGAGCCCGCGGGGCAAGGTGCCGGTGCTGGGTGTCGAGCAAGGGTTTATCAACGAAACCAGCGTGATCCTCGAATACCTCGAACAGACCCAGGGCGGACGATCGCTGCTGCCGAGCGAGCCGTTCCAGCGCGCCCAGGTGCTGGCGTTGTGCAGGGAAATCGAGCTGTACATCGAGTTGCCGGCCCGGGCGTGTTTTGCCGAGGCGTTTTTCGGAATGCCGGTGCCGGAGGCGATCAAGGAAAAGTCCAGGGCGGAGTTATTGCTGGGGATCGCATCGCTGGGGCGGCACGGGAAGTTTGCGCCGTATGTGGCGGGGGACAGTTTCACGATTGCGGATTTGTATTTTGTGTACAGCGTGGACCTGGCCTGTGCCGTGGCCGGGAAGCTGTTCGGGCTGGATCTGTTGGCTGAGTTGCCGAAGGCCAAGGCGTTGCTGGAGCGCTTGCAGGCGCTGCCGAATGCCCAGCGGGTGGCGGCGGACAAGGAAGCAGCGATGCCGGCGTTTATGGCGATGGTTGCTGCGAAGAAATAAAAACTGCTTTTGTGGCGAGGGAGCTTGCTCCCGTCGGGCAGCGGAGCGGCCCCAAAATGGGACTGCTGCGCAGTCCAACGGGAGCAAGCTCCCTCGCCACAGGTTCAGTGTTTGCCCTTGTTTGCAGGGGTACTTACCTTTGGGTTAGCGGCTGGCGAGCAATGCCTGGCCGCGAACCACGGCAGCCTTCACCTGCGCCGGCGCAGTCCCGCCGATATGGTTACGGGCATTCACCGAGCCTTCCAGGGTCAGCACCGCAAACACGTCCTGCTCGATCTGGTCGCTGAACTGGCGCAGTTCTTCCAGGCTCATTTCCGCCAGGTCCTTGCCGGTGTCCACGCCGTACTTCACGGCATGCCCGACGATCTCGTGGCAGTCGCGGAACGGCAGGCCACGGCGTACCAGGTAGTCCGCCAGGTCTGTGGCGGTGGAGAAACCGCGCAGGGCCGCTTCACGCATGATGGCGTGCTTGGGCTTGATCGCCGGGATCATGTCGGCAAAGGCTCGCAGCGAGTCGCGCAGGGTATCGGCGGCGTCGAACAGCGGTTCCTTGTCTTCCTGGTTGTCCTTGTTGTAGGCCAGCGGTTGGCCTTTCATCAGGGTCAACAGGCCCATCAGCGCACCGAATACACGGCCGCTCTTGCCGCGTACCAGCTCCGGCACGTCGGGGTTTTTCTTTTGCGGCATGATCGAGCTGCCCGTGCAGAAGCGGTCCGGCAGGTCAATGAACTGGAATTGCGCGCTGGTCCACAGCACCAGCTCTTCGGAGAAGCGCGACAAGTGCATCATCGCAATGCTGGCCGCGGCGCAGAATTCGATGGCGAAGTCACGGTCCGACACGCCGTCCAGGGAGTTGCCGCCCACGGCGTCGAAACCCAGCAGCTGCGCGGTGTATTCGCGGTCGATCGGGTAGGTGGTGCCAGCCAGTGCAGCGCTGCCCAGAGGCATGCGGTTGGCGCGCTTGCGGCAGTCCACCAGGCGCTCGTAGTCGCGGCTGAGCATTTCGAACCAGGCCAGCAGATGGTGGCCGAAGGTCACAGGCTGTGCGGTCTGCAGGTGGGTGAAGCCGGGCATGATGGTGCCGGACTCACGCTCTGCCTGCTCCAGCAGGCCTTTTTGCAGGCGGGTGATTTCTGCCAGGATCAGGTCGATCTCGTCCCGCAGCCACAGGCGGATATCGGTAGCCACCTGGTCGTTACGGCTGCGACCTGTGTGCAGTTTCTTGCCGGTCACACCGATGCGGTCGGTGAGGCGGGCCTCGATGTTCATGTGCACGTCTTCCAGGTCGACGCGCCAGTCGAAGGTGCCGGCTTCGATCTCGCCACGGATGGTGGTCAGGCCGTCGATGATGCTGTCGCGCTCGGCGTCGGTCAGCACGCCGACCTTGGCCAGCATCGTGGCGTGGGCGATCGAGCCCATGATGTCGTGGCGGTAGAGGCGCTGGTCGAAAGTGACGGAGGCGGTGAAGCGCGCGACGAAGGCGTCGACGGGTTCACTGAAGCGGCCGCCCCAGGACTGGTTGGTCTTGTCGGTGCTCATGGATTCGCTCGTGATCTGCTGGAAAGAGGGCATGAAAGTGTGGCGCCGATAATAACAGGGTTGCCCCCGGAGGCGACGATGCCGGGGCGGGGCATTTTTATTTGTTTCCAAGATGGCTAAGTGCCTTGCCCCCGGACTCGCGCAGGACGAGACTGGAGCCAGGACCGATCGGGGGGGAAACTTGCGGTCCTTGGTCAAACAAAGCGTGTTTATTGAAACGATATTTGACGATTGAGCAATATCGTCTTCGCCAGCGTCTACAGTTGCACTGATAGAGCTTCGCGCTGACAGAAGGTGCACTGCACCAATGCCGGGCGATGAGGTCGAACTCCAGGCTATCCATTAGAGAGGGGGTGTTCGTATTGTGTATCAGCAAACCCTACGACGATGCCCGAAGGCAGCAGGCTTTGGGCGCGATTGAACAGGTCCGGGTAAATATTGGTGCCACTCTCGGGGCACTTTTTGCCGCTCGCGCTAGTCTTAGCGTGGATCGCCGTGACGGAAGTCACCGCACCTGTCTACGCTATCCTTGTGCGAGACTCACGCAGGAATCCAGCGCAATATGAATGTCCTGATCGTTGATGACGAACCCCAAGCCCGCGAGCGACTGAGCCGTTTGGTCAGTGAACTCGAGGGTTACAATGTCCTTGAGCCGAGCGCCACCAGTGGCGAGGAAGCCTTGGCCCTTATTGACAGCCTCAAGCCGGATGTCGTGTTGCTCGACATCCGCATGCCGGGCCTTGATGGCTTGCAGGTGGCTGCCCGCCTGAGCGAGCGAGAATCGCCGCCTTCGGTGGTGCTGTGCGCCTCCCAGGATGAGTTCTCTTCCGAGGCCCTGGATGCCAGCGGCGCCAGTTTCCTGGTCAAGCCGATCAATGCCGATGCGTTGCTTCGCGCCTTGAAAAAGGCCGAGCGTCCCAATCGTGTCCAACTGGCAGCCTTGACCCAGCCCGCAGCCCAGGGCGGCAATGGGCCACGCAGCCATATCAGCGCCCGTACCCGCAAGGGCATCGAGTTGATTCCCCTGGACCAGGTGGTCTACTTCATCGCCGATCACAAGTACGTGACCTTGCGTCACGAGGCTGGTGAAGTGCTGCTCGATGAGCCACTCAAGGCGTTGGAAGATGAATTTGGCGACCGCTTTGTGCGCATCCACCGCAATGCGCTGGTGGCCCGCGAGCGAATCGAGCGTCTGCAGCGCACGCCGCTTGGGCACTTTCAGCTGTTCCTGAAGGGCCTCAACGGTGACGCGTTGATCGTCAGCCGGCGCCATGTCGCCGGCGTGCGCAAGATGATGCAGCAGCTTTAGCCCGAGGGCTGACGCGAGCTTCACCGCCCATATCCCGGTGCGACGCGGCCAGGGAGGCCCCGCACTTGCTGATTCAAATCAAAGCGCATTTGCCTGAGCTGTTATTATCTGCCGTATCTATTCAGTACGGATTGATCCATGTCCTCTCGCGAAATCCGCATCGCCACCCGTAAAAGCGCCCTGGCCTTATGGCAGGCCGAATACGTCAAAGCACGCCTTGAGCAGGCCCATCCTGGCCTGAAGGTGTCCCTGGTGCCCATGGTCAGTCGCGGCGACAAGCTGCTTGATTCGCCATTGTCGAAAATCGGCGGCAAGGGCCTGTTCGTCAAGGAACTGGAAACCGCTCTGCTGGAGAACGAAGCCGACATCGCCGTGCATTCTATGAAAGATGTGCCCATGGACTTCCCCGAAGGCCTGGGCCTGTTTTGCATCTGCGAGCGCGAAGACCCCCGCGATGCCTTCGTTTCCAATACCTATGCCTCCCTGGATGAGCTGCCGCTGGGCAGCGTCGTCGGCACCTCCAGCCTGCGTCGCCAGGCGCAGTTGCTGACCCGCCGCCCGGACCTGCAAATCCGCTTCCTGCGGGGCAACGTCAATACTCGCCTGGCCAAGCTCGACGCCGGTGAATATGACGCGATCATTCTCGCGGCAGCCGGCTTGATCCGCTTGGGCTTTGAAGACCGCATCACCTCGGCCATCAGCGTCGAAGACAGCTTGCCGGCCGGCGGGCAGGGCGCTGTGGGCATTGAATGCCGCACCGCCGACAGCGAAATTCATGCGCTGCTCAAGCCGCTGGATCACCAGGACACCGAAATTCGCGTCACCGCCGAACGTGCCCTGAACAAGCACCTCAACGGTGGCTGCCAGGTACCGATCGCCTGTTACGCCGTGCTTGAGGGCGAGAACCTCTGGCTGCGTGGCCTGGTGGGCGACCCGAGTGGTGGGTTGTTGCTCACCGCAGAGATTCGCGGGCCGCAAAGCGAGGCCACCAGCCTGGGTATCAAGGTCGCCGAGGAACTGCTGGAAAAAGGCGCCGGTGCCATTCTGCAAGCGGTGTACGGCGAGGCCGGGCCGCAGTGATGCAATGGCGTGTGCTGCTGACGCGGCCTGCCGAGGAGTCGGCGGCTCTGGCGGCGACGTTATCCGAAGAAGGTATTTTCAGCAGCAGCCTGCCGTTGCTGGAGATTGAAGCGCTGCCTGTCACGCCTGAACAACAGGCGGTCTTTCGCGAGCTGGACCGCTATTGCGCGGTGATCGTGGTGAGCAAGCCGGCCGCGCGCCTGGGCTTGCAGTTGTTGGCTCAACACTGGCCGCAACCGCCGGCGTTACCGTGGTTCAGTGTCGGCGCTGCTACGGCGCAGGTGTTGGCCGAGCATGGCCTTGATGTCAGTTATCCCCACGACGGCGACGACAGTGAAGCCTTGCTTGAACTGGTCGCCTTGCGCGAGGCTATCTCGAAGCCCGGCGCCCGGGTGCTGATCCTGCGGGGCGAGGGCGGGCGAGAGCTGCTGGCTGAGCGTTTACGCGAGCAAGGTGCTAGTGTCGACTATCTGGAGTTGTATCGCCGTTTCCTGCCGGACTACGACCGTGCAACGCTGACCCAGCGCATAAACGTGGAACGCTTGAACGGCGTGGTGGTCAGCAGTGGGCAGGGTTTTTTACACCTGCAAGCGCTGGCCGGTACAGATTGGCCCCAGGTGGCACAGCTGCCGTTGTTCGTGCCCAGCCCGCGAGTCGCCGAGATGGCGCGTGCCGCTGGCGCGCAAGAAGTTGTGGATTGTCGTGGCGCCAGTGCCGCGGCTTTGTTAGTGGCGTTACGGAGTGTTTCCGTTCCCACTCTCTAATACGCAAAGGATGGATACGTGAGCGAAACAGCCTTGCCTAAAGATGAAGCTCAGCCCGCGCTTGATGCGCCTGTTGAGACACCGGTCACCACCGCCCCGCGCCGTGGCAATGGCCTGGCCATCGTGGCCTTGTTGCTCGGCGCCGCCGGCGTTGCCGCCGGTGGCTGGGGGATCTGGCAGGTCCGCGCACTGCAGGCGAGCAGCCAGCAACAGCTGGGCCAAGTGCAAACCCTGGACGACCAATCCCAGAGCCTAAAGCAGAGCCAGCAGCAGCTGTCGGCCCGCCTGGGGCAACTGCCCGGCGCCGATGAGCTGGAAGAGCGTCGCCGGCTGGTGGCGCAATTGCAGGGTGATCAACAACGTCTGAGCCAGCGCCTGGAAACGGTGCTGGGGGCCAGCCGCCAGGACTGGCGCCTGGCCGAGGCCGAGCACTTGATCCGCCTGGCCAGCCTGCGTCTTTCCGCCTTGCAGGACATCAACAGTGCCCAGGCACTGGTCCAGGGCGCTGACGAAATCCTCCGCGAACAAAGTGACCCTGGCTCCTACGCCGCCCGTGAGCAGTTGGCCAAGAGCCTCGCCGCGTTGCGCAATATCGAACAGCCCGACCGTACCGGGCTGTACCTGCAACTGGCGGCATTGCGCGATCAGGTCGTGCAGTTGGCGGCCATCGCGCCGGAATACCAACTCCCTGAAGCGGCCAATGATGGGCGTCCGACCACCGACACGGACAGCCGTTGGAGTCAGTGGTGGGCGCAGATCTCGCGGTATTTCCGCATCGACTTCAATCCTGATGACAACATTCGCCCGCTCCTGGCAGGGCAAGGCCTGAACCAGGTGCGCCTGGCCCTGAGCCTTGCACTTGAGCAGGCGCAATGGGCGGCGCTCAACGGCGAGCCGGCGGTGTACAGCCGATCCCTGGGCGAGGCTCGCAGCGTGTTGCAGGACAACTTCAATCAAGACAACCCGCAAAGCAAAGCCATGCTGGCCCGTATTGCCGAGCTTGAGCCCAAGGCCGTCTCGGTGGTCACGCCGGACCTGGCCGCGAGCCTGGCTGCCGTGCAGGCTTACCTTGACCGTCGCCACCTGTCTGCCGAGGAAGCCAAGGCTTCCGCTGGCAAGCCGGCGACCCAGGAGTAAAGCCGATGAAGCGCTTCTATGTGATCCTGGTGCTGGCGATTGCGATCGCCCTGGCACTGGCCGTGGGCATTTCGAAACATACCGGCTACGTGCTGATTACTTATCCCCATGTGCTGCATTACGAGTCCGGGCTGTGGTCGACGCTGGTGGCGTTGTTTGCCATCGGCCTGGTGATCTATTTGGCCAGGGTGCTGCTGGGCCTGGTGCTGACCTCGGGTGGCGTGGTCAATCCGTGGTCGCGGCGCAACCGCAGCCGTCGGGTCCAGGTTGCCATCGAGCAGGGCCAGATGGACCTCGCCGAAGGGCGCTGGGCCAGTGCCGAGCGTCACTTGCACCGTGCGGCCGAAGCCGAACGCCAGCCATTGCTCTACTACCTCGGCGCCGCCCGTGCGGCCAACGAACAGGGCCGTTATGAGGATGCGGATGGCCTGCTGGAACGCGCACTTGAGCGCCAGCCCCAGGCCGAACTGGCGGTAGCCTTGAGTCATGCGCAGTTGCAGATGGACCGCGGTGACACCGATGGCGCCCTGGTCACCCTGCAGGCCATGCATGAGCGTCATCCGCATAACGTCCAGGTATTGCGCCAACTGCAGCGGTTGTATCAACAGCGTGGCGATTGGTCTTCGGTAATCCGGCTGTTGCCGGAGTTGCGCAAGGACAAGGTGTTGCCGCCTGCCGAGTTGGCCGACCTGGAGCGACGCGCCTGGGGCGAGAACCTGACCCTGGCTGCCCAGCGCGAAGAGCAGGGCGAGGCCGGGCAGCAATCCCTGGAGCTGGCCTGGCAACAACTGACTTCGGCCCAGCGCCAGGAGCCGCAACTGGTGCTGGCGTACGCCGAACAACTGCGCCAGTTGGGCGCGGACGCCAAGGCCGAAGAAGTGCTGCGCGGTGCCCTCAAGCGCGAGTACGACAGTCATCTGATCCGGCTCTACGGGCTGCTGCGTGGCAGCGATCCGGCGAAGCAGTTGAAGTTCGCCGAAGGCTGGCTCAAGGACCATCCAGGCGATGCCAGCCTGCTGCTGACCCTGGGGCGCCTGTGCCTGCAAAACAGCTTGTGGGGCAAGGCGCGGGATTACCTTGAAAGCAGCCTTCAGGTGCAGCGCAACCCTGAGGCCTGCGCCGAGCTGGCACGCCTGCTGGCGCAGTTGGGCGACACCGAGCGCAGCAACCAGTTGTTCCAGGAAGGCCTGGGCTTGCTGGACAAGCGTTTGCTGGCGTCACCGCTGCCGGTGCCGGCACGGGTTTGAAGTAGGAAACAGAGTAAGGGTTGCCTCAGAATTGTCTGGTGGCCAACCCTTCAATAACGCCCAATAGCTGTAGTCAATACGGCTTGTAGTAAACTCCTACGTAGACGCGCGTTTAATCGCTCGCCTTCTGACGGGATATCCCTACGCTCTCGCGGAATCGTCTGCTCTGGCGCGTATTGAAAGGGGTAAGGTCTTTCCTCTACCGTAACTACCTATCTCTTGCGTTGCGGATAAACAATGTCTTTGGCCCCCTCACGCTCCCTGTTCCTCCTGGCGTTCCTGGCTGGTGCGCTGACGCTGGGCGCGTCCTTTTACCTGGAATACGCCGCGCTTTTGCGGCCTTGTTTCCTGTGCCAGGTGCAACGAATTCTTGTGGCTGCCTTCACGCTGATCAATCTCGTGGCAGCGATTCATGGGCCGAAGCGGTCCGGGATCTACCTGTATTGGGCGGCGAGCATGGGGTGTGCAGTGCTGGGCGCCATTACCGCCGTACGCCAGGTGCTGCTGCAAAATACGCCGCCGGAACAGTTGCCTGCCTGTTGGCCCGGCCTTCAATCCATGATCGAGAACCTGTCGCTGAGAGAGACGTTGGCCTTGATCTTCAAGGGCACCGTCGACTGCGTGGAAATCAACTGGACGCTGTTCGACTTGAGTATTCCCGAGTGGAGCCTGCTGTTCTTCGTAGCGATGCTGATCCTTGGCATCGCGCAGTTCTCGCGGTTGCTGCTGAGCCAGCGTTTTGGCCTTGCACGGCACTGACAGGTAACCGCAGGTTGTAGGAAGGGATTAAACACTTGTATGAACTTTCTCTCCTGCGTACCTTGATGACATAGTCGTGCGGGCATAATCTGGCCCGCACGCGTTATTGAAACAGACTGTTCGATGCACCTTTGCCCGGTTGCCGCTTTAACCTTGAAGTGTTGCGCGGGCAGCGTGCGGCGCCCCTATAGGGAAGAGAGATCATCATGCTGGAACGTTGTCAGAATGCTCAGGAACGCTGGGGTGGGGTGCACAAACTGATCGATGGTTGGTTGAAAGCGCGTCACGAACTGGTTCGGGCCTTTGATGCTCTCGGTGCCAAGCCCGAAGCGCTCAGCGAGAACCGCAAGCCGTTGCAGGAATTCTGCGGCGTATTGGTGGACTACGTATCGGCGGGGCACTTCGGTATCTACGAGCAGTTGACCAGAGAGGCCGAGGCTTTCGACGATCAACGTGGCCTCGATTTAGCGGAGACGATTTACCCGCGCATCGATGTCATCACCGAGAAGCTGCTGGCGTTCAACGACCTGTGTGATGCCGGCCAGTGCGTTGCAGAAAAATTCAAAGAGCTGGGTGGTTTGCTTCACGAGCGTTTCGAGCTGGAAGATTGCCTGATCGAAGTGCTGCACAACGCTCACAAGGAAGAGTTGACGGCTAAGGCCTGACTCCCCCCGACACAAGAAAACGGTGCGCATTGCGCACCGTTTTTCGTTTGGGCTCAGGCGCCCGCCTTGAGCAATTCGATCTCGAATACCAGCGGCGTATAAGGCGGGATCAGTTCGCCTGCGCCATCAGCGCCATAGGCTTGGTCGGATGGAATCACCAGGCGCCACTTCGCGCCCACCGGCATCTGTTGCAACGCGCTGCGCCAGCCACTGATCACACTGTCCAGGCGAAACCACTGAGGTTGTGTGCTCTTGTCGAAGACGGTCCCGTCGGGTAACCGCCCAACATAATTCACTTGCACGCGATCATCGGCCGCCGGTTTCTTCCCGCTGCCAGGGGTCAGTTCGGTCAGCAGGATGCCGTCTGCCAATTCACGCACACCACTTTTGGATTTCTCACTGGCTAAAAATTGTTGCTCGGCAGCGAGTGCCTTTTCACTTTGTGGTGCTCGATTGTCCGGCGCGTTTTGTGCTTCGTGCTGGGCAAGGATCTGTTCGATGCGTGTGTCGTCCAGGGCCAGTGACTTACCTTGATAGGCCTGTTTGAGTCCGTCGATCAGCGCCTCTACCTGCAACCCAGGCATCTCCTGGCGCAGGCGCTCACCCAGGCTCGCGCCCAGGCTGTAGGCCAGGTCGTGGTCATCTTTGGAGGGGGATTTCTCGCTTGCGTTGGCCACGCAAAGCACCACGCTCAACACTAAAAAAAGGTAACGCGACATGGGCGTTCTCCAGCCGAAAGTGCGATGGATTATGCCAGTGTGAATGCTTAAAAAGTGGCGTGGATTTTCGTTATATCAATAAGAATTTTCGTGCGGTGCAACGCAAGCCAATCGATACTGTCAACATGCCCTAGCGGCGGTAAGAGCAGAGGGCTAGTATGAGCCGCACCCACGTCAGCCAGGAGGTAAACCATGTCGGCCAAACAGAAGCCTGTAAATACCCCGTTGCATTTGCTCCAACAACTTTCGGGCAGCCTGCTCGAACATTTGGAAAGCGCCTGTTCACAAGCCTTGGCTGATGCTGAGAAGTTGCTCGCCAAGCTTGAAAAACAACGCGGCAAAGCTCAGGAAAAACTGCACAAATCCCGCACCAAACTGCAAGGCGCAGCGACCGCTGGCAAAGCCAAGGCACAAGCCAAGGCCAAGGACGCCGTCAAAGAACTTGAGGACTTGCTCGACGCCCTCAAGGATCGTCAATCCGAAACCCGCACCTACATTTCCCAACTCAAGCGTGATGCTTCCGAGAGCCTGAAATTGGCCCAGGGTGTTGGTCGTGTGAAGGAAGCTGTAGGCAAAGTGCTGAGCACCCGTGCTCCGGCTAAAGCTGTTGCAGCCAGCGCGGCGAAAAAACCAGCCAGCAAGGCCGTCGCTGCCAAGGCACCTGCAAAAGCTGCGGCCAAGCCTGCGGCAAAAGCACCGGCTAAATCGGCTGCCAAACCAGCGGCTAAAACTGCTGCTGCAAAACCAGCTGCCAAGCCAGCTGCTAAAACCGCTGCTGCAAAACCAGCTGCCAAACCAGCCGCTAAAACCGCTGCTGCAAAACCAGCTGCCAAGCCAGCCGCTAAAACCGCTGCTGCAAAACCAGCTGCCAAACCAGCCGCTAAAACCGCTGCTGCAAAACCAGCTGCCAAGCCAGCCGCTAAAACTGCTGCTGCGAAACCAGCCGCGAAGCCAGCTGCTAAAACCGCTGCTGCGAAACCAGCCGCGAAGCCAGCTGCTAAAACTGCTGCTGCGAAACCAGCTGCGAAGCCAGCCGCTAAACCTGCTGCTGCAAAACCTGCCGCGAAGCCAGCCGCTAAAACTGCTGCTGCGAAACCAGCTGCGAAGCCAGCCGCTAAACCTGCTGTTGCAAAACCTGCCGCGAAGCCAGCCGCTAAACCTGCTGCTGCAAAACCAGCCGCGAAGCCGGCCGCTAAGCCTGCTGCTGCGAAACCAGCTGCCAAGCCGGCCGCCAAACCTGCTGCTGCCAAACCAGCCGCTAAACCTGCCGCCGCCAAGCCAGCACCAGCCAAACCAGCTACTCCAGCTGCAAAGCCTGCGACCCCGGCTGCACCTGCTGCCAGTACCACAGCGCCAACCGCACCGGCCAGCAGCACGCCTGCACCGGCAGCGCCAAGCGTCACCCCAACCAGCGCTTCCTAAGTGCCGGTAACCGCGGCGCGCAGCTGATGCAGCGCGTCGTGGTCAAGGTTGGCGGCTTCGGCCGCCAGTCCTTCAACCCATGCTTGATGATTCACCTCGGCCATCGGCCAATGCTGCGCCACACCTTCCAGGCGTGATAGCAGCAGCCTTTCTGCATCCAATTCCAAAGCCTTGACCCACTCCCGTAACGCTCCCAGCTCAGCATCCTGCTGCGCCATGGCCCGCCATTGCGTGCGTACTTGCCGCAGCGGCTCAACCACCTCCGCCTGCCACGGCCCGGCGATCTGTCGCAGTGCCTGCAAGCGCGACGGTTGCGGCGCCACACCCCGCTGCTCCAGCCACAACCCGCACAACACCAGGCACACATCAGCCCCTTGCGCCTGCAAGCGCAGGCACGCGTCCTCGACGCCCGAGCGGGCGTAGGTCGAGAGGGCAAAGCTCCACAGGTCAGCGCACATATTCACACCCAAGCCAGCGGCCAACGAAGCTGGTAGACTCCGCCGCCATTATGATCCGACTTCAAAGCCTAACATTACAGCGTGGCCCGCAACGTCTTCTCGAAGACGCCGAGCTGACCCTGCACGCCGGTCACAAAGCCGGCCTGATCGGTGCCAACGGCGCCGGCAAATCCACGTTGTTCGCCTTGCTGCTGGGTGAGCTGACTCCCGACTCCGGGGATTGTCTGCTGCCGGCCGACTGGCGCATCGCCCATATGCGCCAGGAGATCGACACCCTCGACCGCATTGCGATCGACTACGTGCTCGATGGCGACCTGCGCCTGCGCCAGGTGCAACACGACCTGGCCGAGGCCGAGAAAGCCCAGGACGGCGCCGCACAGGCCCGCCTGCACTCGGAACTGGACAGCGCCGACGGCTACACCGCCGACGCGCGTGCGCGCAAGATGCTTGCCGGCCTTGGCTTTACCAACGAACAGATGGACCGCCCGGTCGCCGACTTCTCCGGTGGCTGGCGCATGCGCCTGAACCTGGCCCAGGCGCTGATGTGCCCCTCGGACTTGTTGCTGCTCGATGAACCGACCAACCACCTGGACCTCGATGCGATCCTGTGGCTGGAAGACTTCCTGAAAAGCTACCCGGGCACCTTGCTGCTGATTTCCCACGACCGGGATTTCCTCGACGCCGTGGTGGACAACATTGCCCACGTCGACCAGAAGAAAATCACCCTGTACCGCGGCGGCTACAGCGCCTTCGAACGCGCCCGTGCCGAACGCCTGGCCCAGCAACAGCAGGCCTACGAGAAGCAGCAGGCGCAGCGCGCGCACATGGAAAGCTATATTGCCCGGTTCAAGGCCCAGGCCACCAAGGCCCGTCAGGCCCAGAGCCGGATCAAGGCCCTGGAGCGCATGGAAGAACTGTCGGCGGCCCACGTCGATTCACCGTTCGACTTTGTGTTCCGCGAATCGGTGAAAATCTCCAGCCCGCTGCTGGACCTTTCCGATGCCCGCCTGGGCTATGGCGACAAGACCATCCTCGAGAAGGTCAAGTTGCAGCTCACCCCTGGCGCGCGGATCGGCCTGCTCGGCCCCAACGGCGCGGGCAAGTCGACCTTGATCAAAAACCTCTCGGGCGAATTGCAGCCCCTGGCCGGTCGCCTGGTGCGCGGTGAGAACCTGGTGGTGGGCTACTTCGCCCAGCACCAGCTGGATTCCCTCGACGCCAAGGCCAGCCCGCTGCTGCACCTGCAGCGCCTGGCGCCGACCGAACGCGAACAGACCCTGCGGGACTTCCTCGGTGGTTTCGACTTCCGTGGTGCGCGCATTGACGAGCCGGTGCTGAATTTCTCCGGTGGCGAAAAGGCCCGCCTGGCCCTGGCCCTGATCGCCTGGGACCGGCCAAACCTGTTGCTGCTCGACGAACCGACCAACCACCTCGACCTGGAAATGCGCCTGGCGTTGACCATGGCCCTGCAGGAATTCAGCGGCGCGGTACTGGTGGTGTCTCACGATCGCCACCTGCTCAAGAGCACCACGGATAACTTCCTGCTGGTGGCTGACGGCAAGGTCGAGGAATTCGACGGCGACCTGGAAGACTATGCCCGTTGGCTGTCGGACTACCGCCTGCGCAACGCGCCGGTCAGCAACACGCCGGTCAACCCGGACAAGACCGACAAGAAGGCCCAGCGCCAGGCCGCGGCTGCATTGCGTCAGCAACTGGCCCCGCACAAGCGTGAAGCGGACAAGCTGGAAGCCGAATTGGGCAAGATCCACGAGAAGCTGGCGAAGATCGAAACCAGCCTGGGTGACAGCGCCGTCTACGAGCCGGCCCGCAAGGATGAATTGCGCGACCTGCTGGCCGAACAGGCCAAGCTCAAGGTACGTGAAGTGCAGTTGGAGGAGACCTGGATGGAAGCCCTCGAACTGCTGGAATCCTTGCAAGCGGAGCTGGAGGCGCTGTCCTGATGGAAGCGCTGCAACTGCCACTGCCGGCCCAATGGATCGCGCCGATCTGGGTGGCCGTACAGATTCTGCTGATCCTGCTGGCCGGCTATCTCGCTCAGCGTTTCGTCGCCAAATGCCTGAACCGCCTGGGGGAACGTTATCCGTTCCCGCCGCAGTTGCTGATGCCGCTGCGCGGCGGCCTGCGCTGGCTGATCATGGGCAGCGCGCTGATCTTCGTGCTGGAGCGCCTGGGCGTCTCTGCCACGGTGTTGTGGACGGCGTTGTCGGGTTTTGTGGCGGTGGCCGCGGTGGCGTTCTTCGCCATGTGGTCGGTGTTGTCCAACCTGCTGTGCGCCATCCTGATCTTCACCGTCGGGCCGTTCCGCCTGGGCGATGTGGTCGAGTTGGTGGACACCGTCGACAAGCCCGGCGTCAAAGGCAGGGTGGTGGCGATCAACCTGCTCTACACCACGCTGATCGAAGTGGAAGAGGCCGGAACCGGCAGTGTCATGGTGCAAGTGCCCAACAGCCTGTTCTTCCAGCGCTCGGTGCGCCGTTGGCGCGGCAGCGACGTGCTGCCTTAACCTGTGGCGAGGGAGCTGCCTCGCCACAAAGGCGCACCCCAAAATTTTTCTAGCCATTTCTCAGCCGGCAGCGTTAGTTTAGAAACATTCAGCAAACTAAGCTCTGAGGTGTGTAATGGCGCTCGACACATGGCTGGCCTTTTTCCTGGCCAGTTGGATCATCAGTCTTTCCCCTGGCGCCGGTGCCATTGCGTCGATGTCCAGCGGCCTGCAATACGGTTTCCTGCGCGGTTACTGGAACGCCCTGGGCCTGCAATTGGGCCTGGCGATGCAGATTGCCGTGGTCGCCGGTGGCCTGGGGGCGATTCTTGCCGCATCCTCCACCGCGTTTTATGCGATCAAATGGTTTGGCGTAGCGTACCTGGTGTACCTGGCCATCAAGCAATGGCGCGCGCTGCCAACCGACCTGAGCGATGACGCGGCGATTCGCCCGATCGGCAAGCCGATGGCGATGATGTTCCGCGGGTTCCTGGTCAACGCCAGCAACCCCAAGGCCCTGGTGTTCATGCTGGCGGTGCTGCCGCAGTTCGTGAACCCGCAGGCGCCGCTGCTGAACCAATACCTGATCCTGGGCGCGACCATGATCTGCGTGGACATGATCGTGATGGCCGGCTACACCGGGCTCGCTTCGAAAGTGTTGCGGTTGCTGCGCACACCGAAGCAGCAGAAGCGCATGAACCGTACGTTTGCCGGGTTGTTTGTTGGTGCGGCGGGCTTTCTCGCAAGTCTGCATCGCGCAACGGCGTAACTGACGAAACCGGATCAAAAAATGTGGGAGCGGG